>DASWIB010000133.1:0-20380 GCA_036397915.1 Thermoanaerobaculia bacterium
GCCGGAAGACGCCCGATGCGAAACGGAGCAGCGCTCAACAGGGTTACTTCGACATCCAGGATCGCGACGCGTTCTCGCCGGATTTCAAGAAGGTGCGGGTCGTCACCACCGTCCGGTACTTCCTGGCTGAAGACTGAGCAGTGACGCTGCGCAGCTGCCATGGGATGCTGCGCGGTGGCCGAATGCTCTCTCCCGGCGGCGTCGAGCCGCCGCGGCGCTGATGTCACCTGCCCTCCTGTCCGCGCGCTCGATCTCGAAGTCTTACCGGTTGGGCGCGGCGCTCGTGCCCGCGATCCGCGACGTCTCGCTCGACGTCCGGCCGGGGGAGTTCGTCGCGATCCGGGGACCGAGCGGCTCCGGCAAGACGACGCTCTTGAATCTGCTCGGACTGCTCGACACGCCCGACGCGGGAGAGGTGCGCGTCGACGGCCAGGCCGCGGCAGACCTGTCCGAAAACGCGAAGTCCGACCTGCGTCGCGACCGCTTCGGGTTCGTCTTTCAGACGTTCAACCTTGTTCCGGTGCTGTCATCCGAGGAGAACGTCGCGTATCCGGTCGCGCTCGCGGGGCTCGGGGTCGCGGACCGACGGACGCGCGCGCGAGAGCTGCTCGGCGCAGTGGGGCTCGGCGAAAAGGGCGGCGTGCGCCCGGACCTCCTCTCCGGCGGTCAGCGGCAGCGCGTTGCGATCGCGCGGGCCCTCGCGAACCGGCCGGCCGTCGTCTTCGCCGACGAGCCGACGGCGAACCTCGACTCGAAGACGGCCGACGAGATCCTCGACCTCATGCGTCGGCTGAACGAAGAGCGCGAGGTCGCGTTCCTCTTCGCGACGCACGATCCCCGGGTCGTTGAAAGGGCGCGGCGGGTGATCTCGCTGACAGACGGCCGAATAACAGAGGATCGGTCGTGACGAGCAGACTCGACGCTGCGCTATCGCCATGGGATGTTGCGCCGGGGCCGCTTGCTCTCTACCGGCGCCGTCGAGCCGCCGCTACAAGATGAGCTTCGCACTCGCCTGGCGCAACCTCGTCCGGCAGAAGCGCCGCACGCTTCTCATGGGCTCCGTCGTCGCCTTCGGTTTCGCCGCGTTCGCGCTCGCCGGCGGCTTCATCGCGCAGTCGTTCGAGGGGCTGAAGGAGGGGACGATCCGGAGCGTGGGACATCTGCAGATCGTCGACCGGCGCGCGGTCTCCCGGAATGAAGAGGCCACGCTCGAGTTCGGCCTGAAAGACGCCGACCGCGCGCAGGAGATCGCCGCGAGCGACCCGGCCGTCGACGCGGTCCTTCCGCGGATCGAGTTCGTCGGGCTGGCGACGAACGGAGCGAAGTCCGTTCCCTATCTGGGCCTCGGGGTTGATCCGAAGCCCGAGATCTCGGCGAGCCTCGCGGGCGAGCTCGTCGTCGCCGGCCGCTATCTCTCGACGCCGGACGGCGAGGACGTCGTCCTCGGGACGGGGCTCGCCTCCGCGCTCGGGGTCAAGACGGGCGATCGCATCACGCTGATGGCGACGACTCCGGATGGGTCGCTGAACGCCGTGGACGGCGTCGTGACGGGTCTCGTCGACGTTCGGATCAAGGAGCTGAACGACCGCTACCTCGCCGCGGGCATCGGGCTCGTTTCTCGACTCCTCGAGACTTCAGAGACAGTCTCCAAACTGATCGTCTTCATGAAGAAGGGGATCGACGAGAACCGCGTCGCGCCGAGACTCGAGCGGGCGCTCGACGCCGCCGGGTTTCCGGTCGCGATCCGCCGATGGGAGGACCTGGCCGTCTTCTACGGCCAGGTGAAGCTCCTCTACATCGGGATCTTCGGCTTCGTCGGGGCGGTGCTGGTCGTGATCGTGATCCTCTCCGCCGCGATCGTGATGACGATGGCGGTCACCGAGCGCACCCGCGAGATCGGGACGCTGCGCGCGATCGGCACGCGGCCGGCCGGCATCCAGAAGATGTTCCTCGCCGAAGGCGCGGTCCTGGCGATCACCGGTTGCGTGGCGGGAGCGCTCCTCGCGCTCGTCGTTCGCGCGGCACTGAACGCCTCCGGGATCATCCTGCCGCCGCCGCCCGGCGCGACCCACGGGCTCCCGATCAACGTGCGGTTCTACCCGCTCGCGTACGCCGCCGGCATCGTCGCCATGGTCGGCACGATGCTCGTCGCGTCGTGGTTCCCGGCGCGTCGCGCGTCGCGCATCTCGATCGTGGAGGCTCTCACGCACGTATAGGGTCAACGCTGACTTGCGGAATTCAGGGATTCAGCGTTGATCCCAAGGAACAGCCCCGCTTCGGCGCTTGTTCAACTCGACATGAAAACGGCCGCTCTTTTCGTCGCCCTCACTCTTGCGGGCCTGCCGTCTCGCGCGCAGAGCACCGCCGACCTGCAGAGCCTGCTGGCCGCCGTGGACGCGACCCGCAACGCGTTCGACGAGGCCATCATCTCGGCGCGCGCGACTCAGGTCGTCGACGGAAAGGAGACCGGGAGCGCCGACTTCGACGTCTACGTCAAGGGGCGCGACAAAGGACTGATCGTCTTCCGCGGCGGGAAGAACAGCGGGCGAAAGGTGCTGACGAGCGGCGACCGGATGTGGCTGCTCGTCCCGGGGTCGACCAATCCCGTTCCGATCACACCGAACCAACGCTTGCTCGGCGGCGCGTCCTTCGGAGACGTGGCGAGGCTGCGGTTCTCGGAGGACTACACGGCGAAGGCGACCGGCGAGACGGAGAGCGCGGCCGGGCGCAGCTGCCGCGTTCTCGAGCTCGCCGCGAAATCGGCGAGGGTGTCCTACCCGCGCGTTCTGCTCTCGATCGACGAGGAGGCGAAGCTCCCGTGCCGCGTCCGGTTCTTTCTCTCCTCGGGGAAGGAAGCCCGCGCCGTGACGTTCACGAGGTTCGGCCAGAAGGCGGGGAAGACGGTGGTCTCGGAGATGGAGATCCACGAGCTTCTGGGCGCGGCGTCGCGCGCCGTCACGCGTCTCGAGTACCGCGACTATCGCACGGCACGTTTGGACCCGAAGATCTTCACTCCGGAAGGGGCGAGGGGACTGTAGGGGTCAGGCACGTATTTTCGTGTTATTGACCGAATAACGCCTAACTATGTGCCTGACCCCATCGGGCCAGGGCGAACCGTACCAGCCGCTCCCCGGCGAGGCGGCCCGCGATCGCGCCGATCCGCTGGCTCAGGATGAGCCGCCGGAACGCCGCGCTCCAGGCGAATCGGCGGGCGAAGCGCCGTCGCCATTCTTCGGCGTAAGCGCGCGCGCACTCTTCGCGCGACAGCTCTCCCGAGAGGAGACGCTCCGCCGACTCCGCGGCGAGGATGCCGCTCGCGAGCGCCGACGCCTGCCCTTCGCCCGAGAAGGGATCGATGACGCCGGCCGCGTCGCCGGCCATCAAGAGCCCGTTCTCAGTCGGCGGTTTCCTCGTGAAGAAGACCGGACCGGTGCCGAGAAAGCCGATCGGTCCCGGCTCGAGCCTCGCGAGATCGGAGTCGAGCCTCGCGTTTCCGTGGCGCGCCCACTCGACGACGCTCGACCACGCTCCCCGCGCTCGTTTCCGGACCTCCTCCGAGACGACGCCGGCGAGGTTGACGGCTCCGTTCTCGACGCGCGAGAGTCCGCAGTATCCGCCCGGGAAGAGGTACAGACGGACTTCGCCCCGGAGAAAGCCCGCGTCGCCGCCGAAGTCGCGGCTCCAGCCGTAGAAGCGGGAGCGGCGCGCGAGGAAACCGCGCTCGAGCGTCCGGTCGAGCGCGTCCCAGCGGCCCCAGGCTCCGATGACCGCAAGCGCGTCCACCTCGCGCTCGGTCTGGCGGTGGACGAACCGCACGCGAAACTCCTTCCGCGCCAGGGGCTCGGCGGCGAGCACCCGCGCGGTGAAGCGCACGTCGGCGCCGGCCTCGCTCGCCCGCCGCGCGAGGACGTCGTCGAGGGTGAAGCGGGAGATGCCGAGAGCCGTCGCCGGGAGGCGAAACGTCACGGTGCGGCCGGTCGAGAGATGCAGGGCCCCGCGGCTCATTCGCTCCGCGGACGCTCCTTCGACCGCCTCCCGCGCGCCGATCCGCTCGAGGCTCACGAGAGCGTCGGCCGAGAGGAACTCGCCGCAAACCTTGTGACGCGGAAAAGCGTCCTTCTCGAGCAGCAGGACCGCCCGTCCGAGTCCGGCGAGCACCGCCGCGGCCGAAGAGCCCGCCGGTCCGGCTCCGACGACGACGGCGTCGAAGCGCTCGCTCAAGGGCGGGGGGCCGAGAGCAGGAACCGAAACGGAAATACCCGTTCGATTCGGGCGCCGGACACTGCGGCGCGCGCGATCCGGCGCGCCTCCTCCGGCGTGTAGGCCTGCTTCACCGAAGCGACTCCGTCGAAAACCGAGACGGGCGTCTTGAAGAGGAGCCTCCCGGCGACGGAGATGAACGCGAGGGGGAGGACGTGGCGCGTCAGGTCGAGCAGCGCGAATCCGTGCCTCGCGACGCGCGCGAAGGACGCGAGGAGCTGCTCGTTTTCCGGCGGCGAAAAGTGATGGAAAAAAAGCGTCGAGACGATCCAGTCGACCGACTTCTCGGGGAACGGCAGCGCGAACGCGTCGGCGCAGGCGGAAGGGAAAGCGTCGGCCGCCATGCGCCGGCCGGCGACGAGGTGCCTCCACTGAACGTCGCAGGGGAACACTCGCGCCGGATGGCCGCTTCGCTCGAGAGATCGCGCCAGACGGCGCGACACGTCCGCCGACCCGGCGCCGACGTCGAGCAGAACCGGCCGGCGAACTCCGAGCCGGCGGATCTCGCGGACGAGGAATCGCTCGAGCGCCCGCACGTTTCCCAACCAGCGATGGACGAGAGAGAGGTCCTGGAGCGACCGATACATCTCCTCGAGGGGAATGTTCGGGTCGTCCAGGATCTCGTCGGTGGGCCGCCGAGGGGGGACGAGGAGACTCACGGAGTCGTGGGCTTACCTCTGGCTCACGATCAGCGCGCTGTTCTTCGATCCGAACCCGATGCAGTTGCAGAGCGCGTGCTCGAAAGAGGTCTCTCGCGACTCGTTCGCGACGTAGTCGAGGTCGCACTCGGAATCCTGTGTTTCCAGGTTGATCGTGGGCGGCAGGAAGGAGTCGCGCATCGCGAGGAGCGTCGCCGCCACGCCCGCCGCGCCGCAGGCCCCCTGGGGATGGCCGATCATGGACTTGATCGACGAGCCGGGGAGGTTCTCGGCGGATTCCCCGAACGCGCGGCGCACGGCCCGCGTCTCCACCCGGTCGTTCAACGCGGTCGAAGTCCCGTGGTAGGCGAGGTAATCGATCGCCTCCGGCGCAAGTCCGGCCTCTTCGAGGGCGAGCGCCATCGCGCGCGCGGGCTCCTCGCCGGATTCGTCGAGCCGCACCCGGTGGTGAGCATCGCACGTCGCCCCGTACCCGAGGATCTCGCCGTAGATCTTCGCGCCGCGCGCGAGCGCCCGCTCGCGGTCCTCGAGGACGAACATCCAGGCTCCCTCACCCAGCACGAACCCGTCGCGGTCCGCGGAGAACGGCCTCGAGGCGCGCGGCGGCTCCCGCTCCCACGCGGTCGAGACGATCCGCATCATCACGAAGCCTTCCATGATCCCGCGCACGACCGTCGCGTCGACCCCGCCGGCGAGGAACACTTCGCCGTTCAGGCCGTGCTTGATCGCCCGGAAGGCGTAACCGAGCGCGTCGGTCGAGGAGGCGCACCCGGTCGAGACGACGTGGGAGAGCCCCCGCAGCCCGAATTGCATCGAGATTTCCGAGGAGAGCGTCCCGATCGTTCCCGAGGGGATCGCGTAGATCGAAGCCTTCCGGGTCTGGTTCGTGTAATAGAGGTGGTACATCCGCTCCGTGAACTCGATGGCGCCGCCGCCGGTGCCGAGCACGACACCCATCTCCCGGCGTTCCTCGAGCGTGAGCTCCGATGGATCGATCCCGGAGTCCTCGAGGGCCTCCGCCGAAGCCGCGATCGCCATCGGAACGGCGCGGGAAACGTGTCGAAGGTCCTTGGTCGCCACCCAGCGCGTCGGGTCGAAGTCCTTGAGCTCCCCGGCGATCGTGACCGCCAGCCCTTCCGGATCGAAGAGCGAGATCCGGTCGATACCGCTGTCGCCGCGCTTGAGAGCGGCGGCGAATGCCTCCCTCCCGGCCCCGTTCGGTGACAGGCAGCCCATTCCGCTGATGACGACGCGGCGCTCCGGCACGGCGCGAATTCTAAGCCTGCAGGTTGCGTGCGCATCGGCGCCTAAGGAATATCTAAAGACGGGATCGGGAATCGGAATCGGGAATTGGAATTCAAGGGGAAGTTCTTGGCTCGGCTCATTTACCGAGTGTTCTCACTGTCGCGAGCTAATCCTCCTGAAGACCGCAGCCGGAGGCGATGCGCGAGCAGGTAAAAAGCCGGGAGCGCCAGCAGCGTGAACAGCGTGGATGTCACCAGCCCCCCGATCATCACGATCGCCAACGGGCGTTCGATCTCGGTTCCGTGCAGCCGGAGGAGAAGCAACGGGAGAAGGCCGAGCGTCGCGGTCGCGGCCGTCATGACCTTTGGTCTCACCCGGCCGATGCTCGCTTCGCGCAGAGCGTCGGTAAACGGCTTGCCTTCGGCCATGATCGAGCGGGTCTGAGTGACCAGCACGAGGCCGTTCTGGACCGCGATCCCGAAGAGCCCGCAGAGTCCCACCAGCGACGAGACGTTCCAGGTCTCCCCCGTGATCACCAGGGCGACGATGGCTCCCACGAACGCGACCGGCAGACTCAACAGGATCCCGAGGACTTCGAGAGCCGAACCGAGCGCCAGGTACAGGAGAACGAACACGGCGACGATCGCGACCGCGAGCGCGACGGCAAGCGAGCGCGAGGCCCGAGCCTGGCTTTCCACGCGGCCGCCGACGTCCAGAAAGTAACCGGCAGGGAGTTCGAGCCCCTTCACCAACCGATCCCGCACGTCGGCTGCAGTGCTTCCAAGATCCCTGCCCGTGACCGACGCTTCGACCGCGATCCGCCGCGTTCCCGCCTCCCGTCGGATCGCGCCGGGCCCGAAGGTCTCCTCGATGGTCGCGAGTTGGCCCAACGGAACTCTCGTTCCGTCGTGCCCGTCGACCAGCAGAGTCTGGATGGAGCTCAAGTCCGACCAACCGCGGTCCTGGAGCCGGACCACGAGATCGAATCGACGCTGCCCGAGCCACACCTCGGATTCTTTCTCTCCCACGAGACCCACACGGACGGCCCGGATCACGTCACCCGGCGTGAGCCCGACGCGCGCTGCCGCGGCGCGATCGATTGAAACGCGCAACTGAGGAAGGCCCGTGAGTCTTTCGACGCGAAGGTCCTCGATGCCGTCGATGTTGTCCATGATGTCGCGTGCACTTTCCGACAGCGAAGCAAGTCGCTCGAGTTCGGGTCCGAAGATCCTCACCGACAGATCGGCCGGAGTTCCTCCGAGGCCCTCGTCGATCCGCATCCCGAGCGGCGTCGTGAACAGAACCGACACTCCCGGAACTTTTTCGAGCTTCTCGCGCATGTCGGTTTCCAGATCCTCCAGAGAGTGCTGGCGTCCCTTCTTGAACACGACCAGGACATCCGAGACCGTGTGCGGCATCGGGTCTTCGGTCCGCTCTGCGCGGCCCGTTCTCCGGACAACGTCTTCCACGTCCGGGAAGGTCCGAAGAGAATCTTCGACCCGGTGATTCACCCGGTCGACCTCATCGAGCGAGGCTTCCGGCGGGAGCATCGTTTGAAGAAGGAATGCTCCTTCGTCGAGCCTGGGCATGAACTCGGTTCCGACGAAGAACGCGAGAGCCAGCGCGGGAACGGTGACCGCCAGCGAAAGAGCCCGCGCCCGGCCGGCGCGTCTCAAGGAGGCGTCGAGGGCAGGAGCGTAGATTCTCTTCAGATTGCGGATCAACCAGACGTCCTCCGATCTTCCCGCGGGTCTCGGACGAAGCGTCCAGGCCGCCACGACCGGGACGAGAGTGAGCGCCAGGATCAGCGAGGCCGCCACCGTCGAGACGACCGCTGCCGCGAGAGGACGGTACATCCTGCCCTCGATTCCCGTCATCCAGAACAACGGTAGAAAGACCGCCATCACGATCAGGGTTGCGAAGGCGATCGGCCGCCCGACCTCGATCGCCGCATCGAGCGCCTGGCGTCGCCTGGACACGGAATCGAGCGATACGTGATGCGCCGAGATCCGGTGAACGACGTTTTCCACGAGGATGATCGAGGCGTCCACGAGAAGCCCCACCGCGATCGCCAGGCCGCCGAGTGTCATGGTGTTGAGTCCGACGCCCGTCCGCTGCAGAAAGAGTCCGGCGAGAGCGATCGAGACGGGAATCGTCAGCGTGACCAGGAGAGCGGCACGAAGGTCGCCGAGAAGCCCGAACAGGACCAGAACGACGAAGAATGCGCCGAGCAGCACTGCTCGCCCGACTCCGCTCAATGCCGAATCCACGAGCTCGGACTGGTCGTAGACGATCCGGAGGCTCACTCCCTTCGGCAATGCCCCCCGGATCTCGCCGATGGCATTCCGGATTCCGGCGGCGACGCGGACCGTATCGGAGCCGAACTGCTTGACGACCCGGCAGCTGACGACTTCCCCGCGGAGGCGATGCGCGATTCCCCGACGGATCGCGGGCGCCTCTCGCACCTCCGTCACGTCCCCGAGGAGCACCGGTGTCGTCCCGCGAACCGCGACCACGGTATTTCGGAGGTCCTCCACGGTCCGGGCCCTCCCGATCGCGCGAACGGTCCACTCCATCGAACCCGAAACCACGATCCCTCCTGACGCATTCACGTTCGAGCCCTCGACCGCATGGAGAATGTCGTCGAGCGTGACGCCGCGGGCCGTGAGCCGATCCGGATCGAGCTGAACCTGGAACTGGCGCAGGTAACCGCCGAGTCGCTCGACCGCGGCGACGCCGGGAACGGCCAGGAGTCGATTCTTCACTTCGAACTCGGCCAGGTCGCGAAGAGTCATGAGGTCGGCCGCGCCCGGTTCGGCCTCGAGCGTGAACTCGAAGATCTCGTTGAGCCGGCCGGTCAGGCTCGAGATGAGGGGCGCATCGGTACCGGGCGGAAGCTCCGAGGCGGCCTGGGCAACCCGTTCCGCCACAAACTGACGGGAGCGGTAGTAGTCGGCGTCCGGTTCGAACTCGATCGTGATCTGGGAGACGCCCAGCTGGTTGTTCGAACGGATCCGGCGCACGTTCGGGAGACCCGCGAGCGCCGTCTCCATCGGGATGGCGATCGCCGTCTCGAGCTCCTCGGCTCCCATCGCCGGGTTTTGAACGATGACGTTGAAGACGGGCGCCGAAAGATCCGGAAACACGTCCCGAGGCAGCTCCCGAAAAGAGAGAAGCCCCAACGCGGCTCCCGCCAGGACGAGAGCGACTGCCAGGACGGGCTTGACGAAGGAGGCTCTGATGAGACGTTCGATCACCGAATTCCTCCTTAGTGCCGGTGACGCTCGCCTTCACCGCGGGCTTTTTCCGCCTCGGCCTTGAGAAGGAATGCGCCGTCCACGACCACGTCTTCTCCGGGCCGAAGTCCTGAGACGATCTCGACCTCACCGCCGAGGTCGCGTCCACGACCGACGCTCCGCATCTCGAACGTCGCTTCGCTCTTCGGAATGAAGACCCGCCACTCGTCTTCCAGCCGCTGCAGAGACGCGGCGGGAACGGCGACCACCGTTCCGCCGGCGTCTCCGAGGCGCACCCACGCGGCTGCCGACATGCCCGGCCGCAGCACGCCCGCCGTGTTCTCGATCTCGATGCGCACGGGGATCGTCCGCGAGACCACGTCCACCTGCCGACCGACCAGAGTCACAGCACCCGTGAAGACTCGGCCGGGTAGAGCCGGGAACGTCACCCGCGCGATCGAGCCGGTCCGGACTCGAACGGCGTCGCGCTCGAAGGCGTGGACCGTGAGCCAGAGGTGGGAAAGATCACCGACCCGGAAGAGCGGCTTGGAGGGGTCCGTCATCTGGCCTGCGACAATGTTCCGCTCGATGACGGTTCCCGAGATGGGCGATCGCAGAACGAGTCGAGCATCGGATCCCGCCTCGGAACGGAGGTCGCTTTCCGAGAGCCCCAATGCCCGCAAGAAGGCGATGGCGGCCTGCAGGTCCGCTTCCGCGGCTCGGGCGTCGGCCTCGGCTTCCTGAACCTCCCGCAAAGGCACGACTCGTCCCGCGAGCTCCCGCTTGCGAGCGACGGAGGCCCGAGCCAGTTCGGCTCGGGCACGCGCGCGCAGATAGTCGGCGCGAGCGCGCCCCAGCTCGAGACTCTGAAGCTCGACGAGCCGCTGGCCCCGGCGCACCGAGTCCCCCGGAGACGCCAGAATCCGCACGGCGCGCGAAGCGACGACCGATCCGACTTCCGCGTAGGCCGCCTCGTTCACGCGGACTTCTCCGAGCAGGTTGACGCCCTCCCCTCCCGGTCGTGACTCTGCTTTCACGACGGTGATGCGCAGGTCCCGGAGCATCCCAGGATCGATCCGCAGGACGTCCGGCGAAGGCTCGGTCTGGCGGGCTTCGATGGTCGTCCCTTCAGAACGGACGTGCTCCTGAGGTTTCTCGGCGTCCCGGCGACACCCCACCAGCCCGATCCCGAGGAGAAGGCACGCAGCAGGTCCCCACTTCATCTCAACACTCCCGCGCTCGCCTCGAGGTCTGCCGCGGCGATCGCCGCATCCAGGAGACGAGAGAGGTAATCACTCCGGGTTTCCAGGATCTCGCGCCGGACGAGAAGGAGCTCGGCGAGACTGATCTGGCCGGCTTCATAGCTTTCGCGCGACAAAGACTCGTTTTCTTCGAGAACACGAAGCGCGTTCTGCTCGAGCTCCTCGACCGCCGCCTCCTGTTGGCGGTAGACCTCGAAAGCCGTGATGACCTCTCGATGCACGTCGCGTCGGGCGGCTTCGAGTTCCAGCTCGAGACGATGAACCCGCGCTCTTGCCTCGGCGCGCACGCCTTGTCCCCGATCGAAGAGGGGGAGCGTCAGGCGCACGGCGCCGAGAAGGAGATTGCCCCCTTGCTCGCGTTCGTAGCGGCCTCCGATGCCGAACTCCGGCCAGGCGAGAGCTCGCCCGAGCCGGAGTGCGGCGTCTGCCGCATCCAGCTCGGACTGGAGAGCACGAATGTCCGCGCGGTCAGTAGCCGTCGCGAGCAGGTCTTCGAGATCGTAGCGACGCGAGACCCGAAACGCTCCCGCGGGTTTGACCTCCTGTTCCGGAGGAAACGCCAGTAGCGCACGAAGCTCACCGAGCGCGACGGATTGGGTCGACCGAGCTACGTGCACATCGGCGCGAGCGCGGGCCAGTGCCGCCTGCGCGAGGTTGACGTCGAGAATCGCGACGTCTCCGGCTTCGTGCCGCTGACGCGCGATCTCGAGTATCTCCGTCGCTATGCGTTCGGCGCGGGCGGCCAGAGCCAGGCGTTCTTGAGCCTGAAGAGCTCGAAAAAACGACGACGCAACAGTTCGCAGCGCCTGTCGTATCGCGTTCTCGGCATCGGCCACGCTCGAGGCGAGATCGGCGCGAGCGATCCCGATGCGCGCGGATCGCCGTCCGCCGATATCCAGCTTCTGGATGATGCCGACATCAACCTCCTCGCGGTCCTCTCCCGAGCTGCGTCGGCCGGCTGCGGCGTCCACCTCGGGATTCTCTCGAAGCAGAAGCGATGCTGCCCCCAAACGCGCACGTGCCTCCTCGATGCGAGCCCGCGCCGACAAGACCGATGGGGTTCGGTCGCGCGCTCGCAAGAGCGCCTGTTCGAGGGTCAGCGGGTCCTGGGCCGTGCCGATGCCCGGTCCGGTGAGCGCGAGAGAGGCCACGAGTACCACTTTGCGGAAAATCCGCATCTCTTCTCCTCATCGAAGCCGTGAGAGGAGGGCAGTCCCCTTCCTCACGTGCGGGAAGCCGAGGTGAATGGGTTCTAGAGGAGGGCGGGCTTGGGGATGTGGAGAATCTCTCCGGGAGGGGCGGAGGCGTGGCTCGCCGCGCACGGGGGAGCAGCAGAGCTCACAGCAACGAGCCCGGCCATCAGAGAAGCACTCCTGGGGAAAGTCAAAGCACCGTTCGGGCAACAGACGCAGTCGAAACACAGCGTGCCGCACGCCGTTGACGGATCGTCGCACCCGACAGGACAGTCGCCCGAGATGCCCGACACGGCGGCGCTCAAGCCGACGAGCACGAGAATGGCCCCGAGGGCGAACGCGGATCGTTTCACGAGGGGGGGTTTTATATCACCGCCCGGCAGAAGTCGAATAACCGACGTGGGCACGGTCTGGAGTATCTGCTCCCAATGGCCAGGAATGTGTCCGAGTAGTCTTTTTGCGGGGGACCTTGCGGTCCCCCGAACCCCCTAGCCTTGCGCGGGCGTGGCGTGTGAGCGTAAGGCGTGAGGCAGGAAGGAAACGACCCGCGGAGGTCCATTCCTCCTGGTTCATCTCTCGCCGGCAAGTCGATCGAGCAGAAGATCCTCGAGATTGCGGCGGCTGTCCAGGAGGCCAAGAACCAGGACTCGCCGGCCCGAGACTCGATAGACGAGTCGATAGGGTGGGACGATGAGCTCTCGGTACTCACGCAGCTGCAACCGCGCGAGCTCCGGAATCACGCGACCTCGCTCCGGGCTCCCTTTTAGAGCAGCGGCTCTCCGCTCCAGGTTGTCGAGCGTAGACGCCGCGGCATCGGGATTTCGTTCGACCAGGTAGTCGACGATCGCGAAGAGGTCCCGTCTGGCGGCTTCGGCCCAGTCGACCCGAAAGGGGCGAGGGCTCACCGCGAAGGCAGTCGGGCTCGGACCGTGCGGAAGACCTCGTCCTGAGAGAGCGTCCGGCGCGCCCGAACGTCCATCTCACCCTGTGCGATCAGCTTCAGCAGGATCGTTGCCTCCCTCAACTCCTGGTAGGTCTCGAAATCCAGGAGGACACCCTTCGGCTCGCCGCTTTGCGTGATGACCACGGGCCGCCGCGTCTCGTTCACGGCGCGTAACAGTCTGGCGGCCCCGGTCTTGAGGGCGGTCACCGGCTGGATTTCCGCACGGAGTCGCATGGTACTTTTTATGGTACCACGAATGGTACCAAGGCCCGCGGGACGGCGTGACTGGAGTCCGGGTGCGCCTCGTATGTTCTCGATGGCTCTCGACCGCTCGAGCGTGAGTCCCCGCGCCCCTAAGGCGGCGCGTGGCGATCGAGCCACCGGTCCAACACGCGCAACAGTCGCAGCGGAACGTACTTGACGAGTGCATCGGCGTGGAGCGATCCCGGCAGATCGAGGTGAACGTAGTCGACCGGCGGCGCTGCGGTCTCGGCGAGCACTCGCCCATGCGAGGGGTCGACCAACCAGTCGCTCTCCGCGGTCACGATCAGCTTCGGCATCCGGAGCTTCGAGACGGCTTCCGCCGCGCGCGGCTTCGAGCCCCGCAGGTGCCGAATCGCGATCCGGGGCATCCGCAGGGCGTGCCGGAGCCGCAACTGCCGCATCGCGTCGCGCGAAAGGGGCCTCGGCTTCAACGTGCTCACGTCGGCCGGGGAGGAGATCATCACAAGCGCGCGGCAGGGAAGGTCCGGGAAGCGCGCGAGCGTTTCCGCGGCGATCGAGCCGCCCATCGAGAGCCCGAGGACCGCGAACCGGCGGTAGGGGCGGCCGTCGCCCGCGAGCTCTCCGGCCACGGCAGCGAGATCGAGGGCCTCGGCGGCGCCGAAGCCGTACGCTCCGCCGCTCTCTCCGTGGCCCCGGAAGTCGAGCGCCGCGACGTCGTATCCACGCCGCGCGAAGTGCGTCGCGAGATAGAGATTCTCGCGGGCGAGCCGCCGCCTCCAGAAACCGGGCGCGAGGATCACGAGCTCGCGCGCCGGGTGTCTCCAGAGCGTGTAAGCGATCGGAACGCCGTCGGAAGTGAGCGTGCGGAGGTGGATCGCCTCGGGCATTCGTCTCGCGCGGCGCGGCGGCGTCCGGGCACGCCGCTCTTTGGTCAGTGCTCGAGGAGAACGCATGTCACGACCGATCCCGCGTCGAGCGGATCGCTGTCGACCGGAATCCGGATGAGCGCGTTCGCCCGCGCGTGCGTCGCGATGTCGTGGCTGCCCGCCGTCGGGAGCGGATCGACGCGCCGGACTCCGTTCTCCTCGACGATCACGGCGTCCCGGTAGGTTTCGCGCGGTCCCCGCGGGCCGAGCGCGCGGGTCAGCCGCGCGGTCGCGACCGGCGCGCCCGGCGGCTCGACGCCCTCCATCCGGTCGAGCGCCCGCCGCACGAACAGGTGAAAGCAGACCGACATCGAGACGGGATTGCCGGGGAGACCGAACCAGAGGGATTCTCCGCGCCGCGCGAAGGCGATCGGCTTTCCGGGGCGCACCGCCACCCGGTGGAAGAGGATCTCCCAGCCCGCGCGCTCCGCCGCGGCGGGGAGGAGATCGAGGTCGCCCGCCGAGACCCCGCCCGTGGTGACGAGCATTTCGGCGTCGCCCGCATCCTGGAAGAGGCGCTCGACCGCTGCCGGCTCGTCCGCGACCCGATCGAGGCGGACCGTCGGCCAGCCGCGCGCCCGGCAGAGCGCCTCCAGCATCGGTCCGTTCGAGTCCCGCAGCTTCCCTTCGCGCGGCCTCTCTCGCGCGGAGACGAGCTCGTTCCCGGTCGTCACGATCGAGATCCGCGGGCGCCGGCGGACGCGAACCGGGTCCGCGCCGGCGAGCGCGGCGAGCGCGATCGCGGCCGGGCCGAGCCGGTCGCCCGTCCGGAGGAGGACCGCTCCCCGTGCCAGGCTCTCCCCGCGCCGGCGCACGTGCGCGCCCTCTTCCGGCGAACGGTCGAACCGGACCCGCGAGCCTTCGCGCCGCGCCTGCTCGACCGGAACGATCGCGTCCGCACCGGCCGGTACCGGCGCGCCGGTCATCGTCCGGACGGCTTCCCCGGCGGCGAGAGGCAGCGGGGGCGGATCACCTGCCGCGAGCAGGCCCGACCGCTCGGCGAGCACGAGCCCCGCCGCGCGCGCTTCGGCGGCCCGGACCGCATATCCGTCCATGGCGGAGCAGTCGAACGGCGGCCAGTCCACGTCGGAGACGACGTCCGCCGCCAGGATTCGTCCGAGTGCCTCGCTGAGCGCGGCCGGCTCCTCGCCGGTCGGCGAGACGGCTCCGTCCAGGATCGCAAACGCCTCGGCAACCGTGATCACGCCGGAGATTGTAGATGGCGTTTGTCGGTACGGAAGATCGGGTACCATGTTCGAAGAACCCGTTAAATGGAGAAGAAGTTCGAGTACAGGGGCGACCTCGCAGTCACCCCTCTGCCGGAGATTCTGGCGACGATCGGCCGCTACCGCGTGCCGGGCGCGCTGTCGGTCACTCGCGGCCAGGCGCATCGACGCATTTACCTCGACGACGGCCTCGTCGTGTTCGCCACCTCCGACGAGATCGAGGTCCGGCTGGGGACATACCTGATCCACCATGGGGTGCTGCCGGAGGACGCCGTCCGCAGCGCCGAGGCGCGCCTCGCGGGGGATGGAATCCGCCTCGGGCAGATCCTCATGCGTCTGGAGCTCCTCGACCGGGCGACTCTCGATGCCGCGGTGGCGGACCAGGTGCGCGAGATCCTCTGGGGCGCGTTCGACTGGGAGAGCGGCGAGGTCGTCTTCGAGGTCGGGGCGGGCCGCTCCGACGAGATGGTCCGGATCGACCTGCCGATCGCCGATGTGATCGTCGAGGGGGTGAGGCGCGCCCATGCGGTCAAGCGGTTCATCGAGCGCCTCGGTTCGGGACACTCCGCGCTCGAGGCGTCGGACGCCGGAATCCCGGAGGGCCTTTTCACTCGCGAAGAGGCCCTCTACCGAGACCTCGCCGACGGACGCACCCCGGTGCAGATCCTGAGTCAGAAAGGTCCGGGGAGCGTGGCGGAGAACGCTCGGCTCCTCTATGCGTTCTTCTGTCTCGACCTCGTGCGCGTCCGAGAGCCGACGGGCGTCCGAAAACTGCAATGGAAAACCGAGGGCGGATCGCTCAACAAGAGCTAAAGAACCGAAGCCTTCCCTCTCCACGATGCCGATCTACGAATACGTCTGCGAGTCCTGCCGCAAGAAGACCGAGGCGATCCAGCGGGTCGGCGAGAAGCCTCTCAAGATCTGCCCGCACTGCGGCGGAAAGTTGAAAAAGGCGTTCTCCGCGCCGGCCATCCAGTTCAAGGGCTCGGGCTGGTACGTTACCGACTACGCCGGCTCGAAAGGGGAGCAGAAGAGGAAAGAAGCGGCCGCGGACACGAAGGAAGCATCGGGGGAGGCGAAGGGATCAGAGGCGAAGGGATCAAGCGACGAGAAACCGGAGAAGAAGGAGAAGCCCGAGAAGAGAGAGTCGGACAAGAAGAGTTCCCGGTCCCAGGTTCCGAGTTCCAAGAAGCCGAGCTGAGGGCCGACGGCTACTCGAGCTGCAGGGTCTTCAAGTAGTCTCGAAACTCCTTACCAAGATCTTTTCTCTTCAGCGCGAACTCGACGGTCGCCTTCAGGAACCCGAGCTTGTCGCCGGCGTCGTAGCGTTTGCCTTCGAACAAGTACCCGTCGATCGGGCGGCGCTCGAGCAGCGTTGCGAGCCCGGAGGTGAGCTGGATCTCACCGCCGGCGTCCGAGCGTGTCTCCTCGAGGATCTCGAAGATCTCCGGCGGGAGGATGTAGCGCCCGATGATCGCGAGGTTCGACGGCGCCTTCTCCGGCGCCGGCTTCTCGACCATCCCGGTGATCCGGACGACCCGATCGCCGTCCCGCTCCCCGGCGACGATGCCGTACTGCTGCGTCTCCTCGCGGGCGACCTCCTGGATCGCGATAACCGGGTTCCGCCGCTTCTCGTGGAGCCGCATCATCTGGCCGATGCACGGCTCGCGCGAGTCCACGATGTCGTCGCCCAGGAGCACCGCGAACGGCTCCTTCCCGACGAGGTCCTTCGCCTGGAGGATCGCGTGCCCGAGGCCGAGCGCGGTCTTCTGCCTCACGTAGGAGATGGGGATCATGTCGGAGATCTCGCGCACGATCGCGAGCAGGTCCTCCTTTCCGCGCTCCTCGAGCATCGTCTCGAGCTCGAACGAAGTGTCGAAGTGGTCCTCGATCGCGTTCTTGCCGCGCCCGGTCACGATCACGATGCGCTCGATCCCCGCCGCCTTCGCCTCTTCGACGACGTACTGGACGAGGGGGCGGTCCACGAGCGGCAGCATTTCCTTCGGCTGGGCCTTGGTTGCCGGGAGAAAACGGGTGCCGAGGCCAGCGGCCGGAAATACCGCCACTTTGACGCTCGGCATCGCGACCGATGGTACTCCAGCCGTCCGCCGGCCGGCTCACAGTCGAGAGCTCACAACTGGCAGCTACAATCCTCCCCGTGAGCGGCGACCAGGCCTTCTTCCGGGAGCTCACCGACGAGCTCGAAGCGCGCGGGCGGATTGCCCTCGCGACCGTCGTCGAGACCAAAGGCTCGGGGCCGTCGCGCATCGGCCGCCGCTTTCTCGTCTTCTCCGACGGTACGTTCCGCGGCACGATCGGAGGCGGCCCGTTCGAGGCGCTCGTCGTCGCGGACGCGGGAGCGCTTTTCCGCGAGGGCGGGCCGGTGCGCCTCCTCAAGTGGTATGACTTCTTCGAGCGCGAGATCGAGTCCGCCGATGTCCGCGAGCCCACGAACATGATTTGCGGCGGCTCGGCGCGCGTTTCGATCGAGCTCCTGAAAGCGGCGCCGTCGCTCGTCATCCTGGGCGGCGGCCACGTCGGCCTGGCCCTCGCTCGTCTGGGGCGCGAGCTCGGCTTCGACGTCGTGGTCGGCGACGACCGCGAAGAGTACGCGCGGCCCGATCGGTTCGGAGCGGGCGTCAAGGCGGTCCGGACGAGCCGCGACTACGAGCTTCCTGCGGGCGCGCTCCCGCCGGGTCGCGACCGGTATGTGGCGGTCGTCTCGCGTTGCTGGGAGACGGACCTGGCGGCGCTGCGCCCCTGGCTCGCTGCCGGCGCTCCGCCCGCGTGCTACCTCGGCTTGATCGGCTCCGCCCGGAAAGTCCGGGGCGTTCTCGCCCGCCTCGCGCAGGACGACGTTCCGGCGGAGAAGCTCCAGGCGATCCGCGCGCCGATCGGGCTCTCGATCGGGGCGATCACCCCCGAGGAGATTGCCGTCTCGATCATGGCCGAAGTGACGGCGGTCCGCCGCGGCGTGGGGAATCCCGGTTATCCTTGGGGGGCGGACCGAAGGACAGGAACTCGAGTTTCGAACACCTGACCGTTTTTTTCAGAAACAGATACGGATGAACCGGTTGCCGGCTCGCATCGCGTCCCTCCTCGCGACGGCTTTTCTCTTTTCCGGTGCGTCTCTCTCGCACGCGGCCACCTGGTGGCGCCTTCCGCTGTGGGGAGCGGAGATTCGAGTGTTCGCGGTGGATCCGTTCGAAGCGCGTCGGCTCTACTGCGGCACGTCCCGGGGAAACTTTTACGGCTCGGCCGACGGCGGCTCGACGTGGACGCCGCTGCGCCACGGGGCGGCGTTCCCCGGCTACTTCGCGACGGGGCTGATCGCTGATCCGAACGTTCCGGGAAGGCTCTGGGCGTCGCTCGCCGGGGGGTACCAGGGAGGGATCGTCGCGAGGAGCGACGACCGGGGCGCGACCTGGACGGTGCTCGCGCGCTGGAAGATCTCCGTGGCGACCCGCGCCATCGCGCTCGCGTCGGCGTCCGGAGATGCCCGGCCGCTTCTCGCAGTTGGCGGCGACGACGGCGTCCGGCTCTCGGCGGACGGCGGGGAGACGTGGGCGCTGACCGGCAACACGACCCCCGGCCTCTTTCAAGTCGAGTCGCTCGCGTTCGCGCCGGGCGATCCGAAGACGCTCTACGCCGGGACGTGGCGGCAGGCGTTCCGGACGCGCGACGGTGGCCGGACGTGGAACCGGATCGCCGAAGGGATGGTGCTCGACGCATCGGTGTACGCGTGGGACTTCGATTCCGCCGACCCGAAGGACATCTGGGTCTCGACCTGCGGCTGGGTCTACCGGACGCAGGACGGCGGCGACCGCTGGACGCGCTTCAAGACGGGCTTCACGAACCGCCGCTCCCACAACGTGCGCCGCGACCCGAACCGGCGCGGGGTGATTTACGCCGGCACGGTCGGCGGACTCCACCGCTCGATGGACAATGGGGAGACCTGGGCGCGGATCTCGCGCGAGACCCTCGTCGTCACGGCACTCGAAGTCGACCGGCGCACCGGGCGCCTCTACGTCGGAACCGAGGGCGAGGGCGTGTTCTATTCCGACGACGGCGGAACGACGCTCGCCCCGGGTTCCGTCGGCCTCGCCGAGGGACGGGTCTCGGACCTGATTCCCGATCCGAAGGATCCGAGCCGGCTGTTCTTCTTCCGCGCGTACGCGGGCGGAGAGAGCGGCGTCTGGGAGGCGAAGGGGATGCGTGTCCGCCGGCTCTCGCTCGACCCGCTGCCGCCCGCGGCCTCGCTCGTCGCGTTCCGTGACCCGGCCGGCGCGACCGTGCTCCTGCTCACGAGCTTCAGCGGGCTGCGCGCTTCCTTCGACGGGGGAGAGAGATGGTCGGTTCCCGAAAGAGCTCCCTCGGGAACGCCCCTCGCGCTCTACGGAACGGAATTCGGGTCACCCGTGCTCGTGACGACGACGGGCGTCTTCCGCACGTCCGACGGGAAGCGCTTTGCCGCCGTGCCCGGACGCCCGGAGGCTCCGTTCTCCGCCGGCCTTCTCGCCGCCGCCGACGGCACTCCGATCCTGGAGGTCCGGACGGCCGACGGCGCGTTTCGGTGGGATGGATCGGCCTGGGACAACCGACGCCGAACGCTTCTCTCCGGCGGCAAGTTCCTCGATGCCTACCGGGGCGGTGATCTGCTGCCGGCGCCCGTGCGCACGCCGGTCCGGGAGGTGGACGGCAACCTGATCTGGGAAGAGGCGGGTCGCCGCCGTGCCGTTCGCAGCCCGCGCCCCGGCCTCTCGATCGCCTCGACGTTCGCGACCCCCGAGGGCCGGCTCTATGTCGGAACGGCGGGGGACGGGTTGTTCCTCTTCGAGCCGTAGGAGCGCTGTCATCCTGAGGAGCGCAGCGATCCTGAGGAGCGTAGCGACGAAGGAACTCCTTCTTCAGGAGAGAGATCCCTCGCTTCGCTCGGGATGACCGCTGAGCGGTCACTTCGGGATCTCCTCGAATCGAATTGTCGAGCCGACCGTGATCCCCTCCTTCGCCGCCAGCCCGCCCGCGATCTCCAGCACACTCGCTGCAGGGACTTCGGGGCCATAGCTCGGGCACGGATCGGCCTTGCACGGCGGCGTGTCCGCGGAGACGAAGAGCACGCGCCATCGATCGTCCATCCAGATCATGTCGAGCGGGATCATCGTGTTCTTCATCCAGAACTGGTGCGGCGCGCCGTCGCTGAAGAGA
>DASWIB010000134.1:0-7783 GCA_036397915.1 Thermoanaerobaculia bacterium
GGTCCCCCGAACCCCTGGGAAAGGACGCGATGAGAACAGCATTGATCACCGGGATCAGCGGCCAGGACGGCTCTTATCTCGCGGAGCATCTGCTGCACGAAGGCTACAAGGTCTACGGACTGGTCCGTCAAACGAGCGTGCGGAACCTGGAGCGCATCGCTCACCTGGCGGACTCAATCGAGATCGTCAGCGGGGACTTGCTGGATCAGAACTCTCTGATCAATGCCGTCGCGGAAGCGAAGCCGGACGAGGTCTACAACATGGCCGCCCAGTCGTTCGTCCCGGCCTCGTTCTCGCAGCCCGTGCTGACCGGGGAGTTCACGGCGCTCGGGGTGACGCGGATGCTCGAGGCGATCCGGATCGTCAACCCGAAGATCCGCTTCTACCAGGCGTCTTCCTCCGAGATGTTCGGCAAGGTCGATTCCGTCCCGCAGGACGAGGAGACGAAGTTCCACCCCCGCAGCCCCTACGGCGTCGCCAAGCTCTACGGGCACTGGATCACCGTCAACTTCCGCGAGTCCTACGGGATGTATGCGGTCTCGGGAATCCTTTTCAACCACGAGTCGCCTCGCCGCGGCACCGAATTCGTCACCCGAAAGATCACGCTCGCCGCCGCCCGGATCGCCGCCGGAAAGCAGAAGGAGCTCCGGCTCGGGAACCTCCAGGCCCGGCGGGACTGGGGGTTCACGGGGGACTACGTCGAAGCGATGCGGCTCATGCTCCAGCAGGACGCGCCCCAGGATTACGTCATCGGGACCGGGCAGACTCACACGGTCCAGGAGTTCGTCGAGGCGGCGTTCATCCATCTCGGCCTGGACTGGCGCCAGTTCGTGGTGATCGACCCCAGGCTCGTGCGTCCGGCCGAGGTGGACCTGCTGATCTCGAACCCTCGCCGCGCGCGCGAGGAGCTCGGCTGGACCCCGAAGGTCAGTTTCGCGGAGCTCGTGCGGATGATGGTCGAAGCGGACGTCGCTTTCGTCGCGCGGGAGCACCGAGATTCCTGACCCGTAGATCGTCGAGAAGTGACGGGCAGCGGGAGGAAGTTACCCATCTTCGCCCGAACCGGCGACGTCCCCTGTTCCAGAGAATCCTTTCTCAGGGCCCGGAATCCGCCGCGGCCCCTTTTTCTTGAAGAGATGCCCTCCCCTCGGCTATCGTTCCACTCGAAGCACTCAAATGTCGTTTTCCCCGACAGCCCGAAGGCGTAGAGGGAGAGGCGCCGTCCCCGGCCGGCTCCTTTTCCTCGGTTCGCTGCTCGTCGCTCTCGCGGCCCGGCCGGCGCCCGCCGCGACCTATTCGGTTGCCGGCTTTTCGGACATCGCGGTCGTCATGGACCTCAGCGCGCCGACGGACTTCGCCTTCCTGCCGGATGGCCGGATTCTGATTCTCGAAAAGGCAGGGCGGGTGCTCGTCACCGGGCCAAGTGGCGGAACTCCTGCGGTCGCTCTCGACATGCGAACCAGCGTCGACGACCTTTCCGAGCGCGGCCTGCTCGGGATATGCCTCCACCCGGGCTTCGCGACAAATGGATACGTGTTCCTCTACTACACGACGAACGTCCCCAAGAACCGGATCTCCCGCTTCACGCTGACCGGGAACACGATCAGCCTAGCGAGCGAATCCGTCGTTCTCGACAACATCTCGGCGCAGAACGGCAACCACAACGGCGGGACGATCCTGATCGGCCCGGACGGCAAGCTCTGGGCCGCCCCGGGCGACTCCGGCACCGGCGGAGCGAAGGCGCAGAACCTGTCGCCCTACCCGTACGAAGGCGCGTTCAGCGGGAAGGTCCTCCGCATGGAGCTCGACGGCTCCCCCGCCGCGGGGAACCCCTTTCTCGGCGACGTCACGAAGGAGCCGAGGATCTGGGCGTTCGGCTTTCGAAATCCCTTCCGCTTCTCGTTTCGCCCCTCGACCGGATCGATCTACATCGCCGATGTCGGCCAGAGCACTCGCGAGGAGCTCGACGTGGGGGTCGCCGGCGGCAACTTCGGATGGCCGTACCTCGAGGGAACTTCCGTCTACACCTCGCCCTGCCCCATGACGACGACCTGCATCCCTCCGGTCTACGAGTACCCGCGTAGCGTCGGGACGACGGTCACGGGCGGTATTTTCGCGACCGGCAATGCCTATCCCCTGTTTCTCCAGGGCAAGTACGTCTTTGGCGACTACGGGCAGAACTGGATCCGCTATCTCGAGTTCGATGGCAACGACGCGCTCGTGGGAGGACTTCAAGACCTCGCCGCGTCCGCGGAGGGTCCTGTTGCCTTCCACCAGGGGCCCGACGGCAACCTCTACTACGCCGCGATCAAGACGGGACGGATCTATCGGATCGATTACGGAAGAAGCTTCCACACTGTCACGCCGTGCCGCGTGCTCGACACTCGAAACGCTCCCGGGCCTTTCGGCGGTCCCCGGCTCGCCGCCGAAGCAGACCGCCCGTTCACGATCGGCGGCCGGTGCGGGATTCCCGCTTCCGCGCGCGCGGTCTCGGTCAACCTGACCGTGACCGAGCCGGCCAGCTTCGGCCACCTGACGCTCTTCCCCGCCGGTGGGGCGCCGCCGCTCGCGAGCACGATCAATTTCGCGTCCGGCCAGACGCGGGCGAACAATGCCCGGCTCCTCTTGGGTCCCGACGGCAGCGTGATCGTCCGCTGCGGCATGTCCTCCGGAGGCGTCCACTTCATCGTGGACGTCAACGGATACTTCGATTGAGGGAGGGCGGAAAGGCTGTCTCCTCCTCGCGCTCGGTCCTCTCCTCTTTCCCCGGGTGCGACGAGCGCCGGGAAACCTCCGGATCTTTCCTCCCTTTCCCCTCGACGATGAACTTCCCAGGCCGGGCAGGCCGGGGCCAACAACGCAATTCTGGCCGTCACCCCCGCTGGTTCACTCTCCGGTCTACTGCGAGATCCCCTCGGGAAGCCCCCACTTCCGGCTCGATCGCACGGCCTGCTTCGAGTCGGGCGATGGCTCTCCGCTGTCATCGAATCGCACAGAAGCTGACAAAACACGGCCACGCCGGCGTCCGCATCGGTTTCAACCGCTTCGTTTTCAGGGCTTTGCTACCCGAGTGGCGTAGGCGCGGAAGTTGCCTCGTTTTCCAGGCCAGACAGGTCCAGGGAGATCGCGACCCCCAGACATAGAGGGGAGGCTCATCTGAAGGTTTTCGAACGGAGAGCGTGCGCGGCGGCGAGGATTCTTTTCGGAATCCTGACGTTCGCGGCCGGGCAGCGCGCTCTCGCCGCGACGATCGAGAGTCCCCTTCACCACCCGACCCGGAGGGGACCGGCGGTCCTTCGAGCGGCCGCGGTCGGCGAGTGGCTGCTCGACCTCGATTCCGCCGCGCTCCTTGGTCTGCGCGGCGTGCGCCGCGGCGAACCGGTGCGACTGCAGAACTTTCCCTTTGCGGCCGGAGCGACCGGCGACCTCGTGCTCGAGCGCTTCGAAGTGGCTGCCCTCGAGGCGCAGATTCTCGTCCAGACCCCACACGGTGCGGACCAGCATCCGCTTCCGGAAGTGGCCCACTTCCGCGGGCACCTCGATGGGGAGCCGGACTCGCGCGTCTACCTCGGCGCCCAGCCCGGCTTTCTGGTCGCCGTCTTGAAGACCACCGCCGGACTCGTCTATGTCGGACCCGACGGGCCGGTCGCCGGCCCCGTGCAGCACGTGCTGCGGGGCGCGGACTCCCTGCTCAACCAGGCGCTCGCTCCGGACGAGTGGCGCTGCGGTCAGGAGGACCTGCCTCCGACGCCGGCCGATGCCTCCGTCTCCCTGCCCGTGTCCGGCTTCCGGCCGGCGAGTGCATCAGCGGCGCTCGCGCTGAGTAGCCTGAAGGATGCGACCCTCTCGATCGAGACCGACCAGGAGCTGCTCGCGAGATTCGCCGGAAACGTCGCCTCGATGACTGCGTACATCACGACGCTCATCGGACAGATCTCGGTCATTTACGAGCGCGATGTCGCCGTACACCTCACGGTCAACGTGATCCAGGCATGGACGACGACGGATCCTTACTCTTCGACGAGCCCGCGGACTCAGCTCGACGAAGTCGGCGACTGGTGGCACGCGAACCGTCCGAAGGCGTCCTATCCACGCACCGCAGTCCATTATCTGAGCGGAAAGCCGGTGACCGGCGGCGTGGCGTGGCTCGACGTCCTCTGCATGGGCGATTTCTCCCAGGGAGGTCACTGGGGTGGCGCCTACGGCGTCACGCAGGTGAACGGGAGCTATCCAGCCAATCTCTGGGACTTGATCGGCGTCGCGCACGAGCTCGGGCACAATTTCGGTTCTCCGCACACACATTGCTTCAGCCCCCCGATCGACACGTGCTACGGCGGAGAGTCCGGCTGCTACAGCGGTCCGGTTACGAACCCGGGTCCCGGGGGCGGGACGATCATGAGCTACTGCCACCTGCTCTCGGGCGGGTTCGCCAACATCGACCTGCGCTTCCACCAGCGCTGCGTCGACGAACAAATGCTTCCTGAGATCAATTCGGTCGCCTGCTTGACGACCCTGCCAGGCTCCGACCCTCTCGCGACACGGTTCTACACGGTGACCCCCTGCCGGGTAGTCGACACCCGCAACCCGACCGGAGCGTACGGCGGCCCCGCCCTGTCCGCGAATTCCGACCGGACGTTCATGCTGGGCGGGCGGTGCGGGATCCCCTCCGACGCCAAAAGCGCCTTTTTGAACGTGACCGTCACTCAGGCGAGCGCTCCGGGTGACCTCCGGCTGTACCCCGGCGGCACCCCCGTCCCGCTGGCGTCGGCGATCAACTATCGCGCCGGCGAGACCCGGGCGAACAATGCAGCGACCCCTCTCGGATCGTCCGGAAGCCTGGCCGTTCGCTGCGACCAGTCTTCCGGAAACGTGCAAGCTATAATCGACGTGACCGGATATTTTCAGTAGTAGGAGACCGTCATGATCAGAGCCAACCTCGTTCGTTCTCTCATCCTCTTCGCGACCGCGACCATCCTGGCGGGTTCCACGGCTTCCGCCGAGGGGCCACTGATGTTTTACTCGGTCACTCCCTGCCGACTCATGGACACGCGTGGTCCCGTCGGAGTAGACGGCGGACCGGCCCTGTCCAACGGCGAGACGCGTAGCTTCGCCGTGTACGGGTCCAACGCCCGCGGTTGCGGTATTCCGTCGGACGGCACGGTGAAGGCGGTCAGTCTGAACGTGACGGTCGCCACTCCGACCTACTATGGTCATCTCACGGTCTGGCCCTACAACACGACTCTTCCGACTGTGTCTACACTCAATTTCCCCGGCGCGGAGCCCGCGATCGCCAACGGCGCGATCGTGCCGCTCACGGTGAATCCCAGCTTCCAGATCTCGGCCCGCCCCACCCTTGGTGGAGTGGGGGGCAACGTTCACTTGATCGTCGATATCACCGGCTACTTCAAGTAAACAACGCGTCTCCCGCGGGCGCGCCGCGTCTGCGCGCTCGGTCTGCGGTCGCGCGGAGGATAGTCTCGAAGCGCGCGGACTCCCGCCGGAGAAGGCGGCTCCACGGGAGCCGGCTTGATCGCCTCCGGCCGGGTCCCGACGACGACCAGGATTCGGCGGCGCGACGTCATGGTGCCCGGCGGCCCTGTGCCGAAGCTCCTCTTTTCATCGAGATGGTACCGCCGGGGCCGATGCTGTCGTGACGCGGCGAGTCCTTCCCTCGCGGGAAAGAACGTACTCCTCACCGGAGGACTCGGTTCATCGGCGAACCTCGCGATCCGGCTCGTCCGCCACGGCACCCAGGTCGCGGTCTGCGACGCGATGATCGAAGCTACGGCGGGAGCGTCGCGAACGTCACTTTCTATCGGGAGCGTCGCGGCGACTACTTCTGAACCGGGCTCTCAGCTCGAGGGCCACCGGCTCACGGCTCACGGCTCACAGCTCACAGCTCACAATCGGTTAAGCTAATCCCACTCGTTCCATGGCTTCGATCCACCCCACGGCGCTCGTGGCGTCTCCGCGCATCGGTGAGGGGACGCGCATCTGGGCGTACGTGAACGTTCTCGAAGGCGCGACGATCGGGCGCGATTGCAACATCTGCGATCGCTGCTTCCTGGAGAACGACGTCGTGCTGGGCGACCGCGTGACGGTCAAGTGCGGCGTCTCGATCTACGATGGCGTCATCCTGGAGGACGACGTGTTCGTCGGGCCGGACGTCGCCTTCTCGAACGACCCGCGTCCGCGGAGCCGTCATCGGCCAAGCTCGTACCCGAAAACGCGAGTGCTGACGGGCGCGAGCCTGGGAGCCGGCGCGATCCTCCTGCCGGGCGTCACCGTCGGACGCTGGGCGATGGTGGGCGCCGGATCCCTCGTGACGAGGGACGTGCCCGACTTCGCACTCGTGTACGGAAGCCCCGCGCGGGTCCACGGGCACGTCTGCCGCTGCGGCGAGAGCCTTCGCGTCGTCGATCGACGGGCGGAGTGCTCCTGCGGCCGCCGCTACGAGATCCACCCGGAGGGGGGCGTGGCGGAGACGCCTGGCCCTTGAGGGAGATGGCCCGCCGTCTTCCGTGCGCGTTCCGTTCGGATCGCTCGAGGCCGACTACCTCTGGCGGCGCGCCGAGATCGACGCCGCGATCGCGCGGGTGCTCTCTCGGGGCTGGTTCATCCTGACGAGGTCCTCCTCCCCGCGAACGCGTGCGTGCCGGTCAACGCCGGAGTGCGCCTCGCCGGCGCGCGGCCGCGCCTCAGACCCTGAGCTCGCGTTCTTCTACACGTACTGGCCCGGTCCCAACGCCGCGAGAACCTCTTCCGCCACGCGATCGACCTCGCCATCGGTGAGCTGAGGGAATATCGGAAGAGCCAGAACCTCCTTCGCGGCCTTCTCCGATTCGGGGAACTCGCCCTCGCGGTATCCAAGATCGGCGAAGCACTTCTGGAGGTGGAGCGGGATCGGATAGAAGACCGCCGTCGCGATCCCGCGGTCGGCGAGCTTCGCGCGGACGCGGTCGCGCTCGCGCACCCGGACGACGTACTGGTGGAAGACGTGCCGGCATCCGGCCGCGACTTCCGGAAGGACGATCCGCCCGGAGACGGCGGCGTCCCAGAGGAGCTCTCCGTAACGGCCGGCGATCGCGATGCGGCGCTCGGTCCACCCCTCGAGACGCGGAAGCTTGGCGAGCAGGACGGCGGCCTGCAGCGAATCCATGCGGAAGTTACCGCCGACCAACGCATGGTGATACCGCTCCGACTCGCCGTGGACGCGGAGCGCCGTGACGAGCGCTGCGAGATCGTCGTCGTCCGTCGTCACCGCTCCCGCGTCGCCGGCGCCCCCGAGGTTCTTCGTCGGATAGAAAGAGAACGCCGCGATCGTTCCCAGCGCGCCCGCCGCACGGCCCCGGTAGGTCGCTCCCACGGCCTGACAGGCGTCCTCCACGACGGGAATCCCTCCCGCGACCTCGAGGATCGGGTCGATGTCGGCACACTGGCCATAGAGGTGGATCGGCAGCACGGCTTTGGTTCGCCGGGTAATCGCGGCCGCGAGGCGGTCCGGGTCCATGTTGAACGAGGCCGGCACGATGTCCGCGAAGACGGGGCGCGCGCCGAGGAGCGAGACGGCTCCGGCCGAGGCGAAGAAGCTGAACGGGGTCGTGACGACCTCGTCCCCCGGCTTCACCCCGAGGGCCATGAGCGAGACGAGCAGCGCGTCCGTTCCCGAGGACACGCCGAGCGCGTGCTTGACGCCGATCCGCTCCGCGAGCGCCTTCTCGACGCGCGCGTTGAAAGGTCCGAGAACGAAACGACCCGATTGAAAGACTTCCTCGACGGAGGA
>DASWIB010000135.1:0-5009 GCA_036397915.1 Thermoanaerobaculia bacterium
AAAGATCGGTTGGGGTGAGTGGAGGGATTTGAACCCTCGACATCCAGATCCACAGTCTGGCGCTCTAACCAGCTGAGCTACACCCACCGCGGGACCGGGCAGTCTAAAGGATGGGCGGGAAGGGGGTCAAACGATCCCGCCCGCTCCTGCGGCGTAGACTTCGTCTCCCCGGCCATGAAGAGCAGGAGCGGGCCCCGGTACGAGCTTCGCCCTCGCATCCGCGTGCTGCGCGGCGAGACGATCGTCCTCGGGCCGGGCAAGGCGGATCTCCTCCAGGCGATCGCCGAAACGCAGGAGCTCCGCGCCGCCGCCCGCCGGCTCGGCATGTCCTACATGAGGGCCTGGACGCTGCTCCGCACGATGAATCGCGCCTTCGGCCGCCCGTTGGTCGAGACGCACCGCGGCGGACCGACACACGGGGTCGCGCGCCTGACGCCCACCGGCCAGCGTGCGCTCAGGCTCTACAGACAGATGGAGCGGGCCTCGGTCAGGGCCTGCGCCGCGGCCTGGCGGCGCCTCGAAAGTCTGCTGCCGGGTTGAGATGGGAAGGCCCTCCCGCCCGACATATTTGACGAAATATATCGGCTGTGGTCTCCTTCCGGGCACCGCCGAAGCGCTACCTGGCGGAGGAGGTGCTCCATTCCGAGGGCCGCGGGTTTCGCCCCGGTTGCCCTGCTCGCGGCGGCCGTCGCATCGGCACGGGTTCCCAATGACTTATGGACGGCCGTGGCTCCGGCGCGGGCCGAGGAGATCCTCGTCTTCGCGGCGGCGAGCCTGACCGACGCCCTCCAGGAGATCGGGCGCGCCTTCGAGGCCGGGACCGGAAGCAGGGTCCGCTTTTCATTCGGCTCCTCGAGCGACCTCGCCCGCCAGATCGCGGCCGGAGCCCCCGCCGACGTCTTCTTTTCCGCCGACACGGCGAAGATGGACTCGCTCGAAAAGGCGGGACTCGTTCGCCGGGACGATCGCCGCGAGTTCCTGAGCAACCGGCTCGCGGTCGTCGTCCCGCCAGGGTCGGAGCTCCGGATCCGGGAGCCGCGCGATCTACTGTCGTTACCCAGGATCGCGCTCGCCGACCCGGAAGCGGTTCCGGCCGGCATCTACGCTCGGCGCTGGCTCGAGTCTCGAGGGCTCTGGCGGCAGATTGCTCCCCGTGTGGTCCCGACTTTCGACGTGCGCGCCGCGCTCGCCGCGGTCGAGACGGAGTCCGTCCCGGCAGCGATCGTTTACAAGACCGACGCCCGGATCTCGAAGAAGGTGCGGACGATCTACGAGACGGCGGGCGATCCCCGGATCCTCTACTCGGTCGCGCGCCTCAAGGGCTCCGGGAAGGCCGCCGCGGATCTCTTCGTCGGATTTCTCCAGCGGGAGGAGGCGCGAGCGGTCTTCGAGAGGCTCGGCTTCGTCGTCCTCCAGGGGGGAATGAGATGACCGGAGAAGACCTCTCGGTTCTCGCTCTGACCCTGCGCGTCGCGGTGCTCTCGACCCTGGCGATCCTTCCGTTGGGTGTGGCGGCGGCGTGGGCGCTCTCGCGCCGTAGAGGTCCCCTCGCCGGCGTCTTCGAGACCCTGCTCTCGCTCCCGCTCGTCCTGCCGCCAACGGCCGTCGGGCTCCTGCTCCTGACGGCCCTGCGGCGGACCGGGACGGTCGGCCGCCTGCTGGATCGGACGGGCATCGAGGTTCTCTTCACGTGGAAGGCGGTCCTGCTCGCGACCGCCGTCATGTCGTTTCCGCTTCTCGTGCGGCCGGCGCGGGCGGCGTTCGAAGAGATCGATCCGCGGCTCCCGGCGATGGCGCGCTCGCTCGGGCGGGGGCCGCTGTTCGCGTTCGCTCGGGTCACGCTTCCGCTCGCCTGGCGCGGGATCGCGGCCGGCGCCCTCCTCGCCTTCTCACGCGCGCTCGGGGAGTTCGGCGCGACGATCCTCGTGGCCGGCAACATTCCCGGACGAACCCAGACGCTCGCCCTCGCGATTTTTCATCGGACGCAGATCGGCCGCGATCCGGACGCGCTTCGGCTCGTTGCGCTGACCGTCGCGATCGCCTTCACTGCCGTCTGGACGACCGAGGCGCTCTCGCGCCGCCGCTTCGCCCGGCGGGAGGTTTCTTCCTGATCTCCATCGACCTCCGCCTGCCGCTCGCGCCCTTCACTCTGGAGGTCGCGGTCGAGCTCGAGAGCGGCGCCGTCGCGGTGCTGGGCCCTTCCGGCTCGGGCAAGACGTCGCTACTCGAAGTGATCGCCGGGCTGCGGCGGCGCGGCTCCGGCCGCGTCGAGCTCGACGGCGAGACCTTGCTCGACTCCGCCTCCGGCGTCTTCCTGCCTCCCGAGCGGCGGCGCGTCGGCTACGTGCCGCAGGACTCGCTTCTCTTCCCGCATCTCGACGTCGCCGGCAACGTCCGCTTCGGCTCGAGGTCGGGAGATGGAAAGGAGCGGGCATACTCCGAAGCGATCGCGATCCTGGAGCTCGGGCCGCTGCTCTCGCGGTTCCCCGTCACCCTGTCGGGCGGGGAACGGCAGAGAGTCGCTCTGGCGCGCGCGCTCGCCACCGAGCCGCGCCTTCTGCTCCTCGACGAGCCGCTCGCCGCGGTGGACGTCGAGCGCCGGGAGCGGATCTTTCCTTATCTGCTGCGCGTCCGCGACGAGAGGAAGATCCCCCTGCTCTACGTCACCCACAACGCGGGCGAGGCGGGTCTCCTCGCTCGGGAGGCGATGCTTCTCCGGCAGGGAAGGGTCGAGGCGGTCGGGCCGGTCGACGAGATCCTCGGGTCGGCGGCGCTCCCGCTCCTCGATCCGGAAATCCGATTCGAGAACATTCTGGAGGGCGACATGGAGGCCACCGACGAGTCGAGCGGCACGGCCCGGCTCCGGCTGCCCGGCGGGCAGGCGATCGCGGTTCCGGCGCGCAACGCTCCGACTCCCGGGCGGCGCGGGCTCTACGCGGTTGCCCCGGAGGAGATCCTCGTTTCCACCCACCCTCTCGACGGCGTCTCGGCCCGCAACGTCCTACCGGGCTCGGTCGAATCGATCGACGTCTCAGGACGCGAGGCGCTCCTGCGCGTCCGCGCCGGAGGCGTCGAGTGGCGGACCCGCGTGACACCGGAGGCCGCTCGGGAGCTCGGTCTCGCCCCCGGAAGGCCGATCTGGCTCGCCGTCAAGACCCACTCCTTCCGTCCGCTGCGCTAGGCTGGGCCTGGTCGCGTGGGGCGGCGAGCGACGTCGCCGCGGGGCTTCCCTCGAGCGTCGCCACCCTTGCCGCGATGCCGGAAGGCCCGCGGGAAGGAGGGAAATTGATTCCCGTTACGGATTTTCCTTCCTGAACGGCCCAACGAGAACCGGTGAGAGCCATGAAAGTCTCCCTCGACGAAGGTCGAGTTGACACGTCTGTCCGGCGTGTGAACTTATAGGCGGGCACTCCCGCAAAATCGGAGGCAGGAAATGCCAAAAGAGTGGCTCGGCGCTCTCCGTCTCGGTTCACGAAAACTACGACGGTCAGCGCGATACGTCTTGTGGATTCTGGTCATATTCGTCTCCGCTGCAATCGTGTTGTCGCACACCGATCCTCCCGGTTCGACGCGAGTGGGCGCAACCCTTTCGCTCAGCGCGTTTCGGAGTGATGGGGTCACGCCGGTGCTGCCCGGCACCGTCAACGGGTGCGGAGAGACCATCATCTATCGAGCCACAGTCTCGTGGGCAGGCGGCTCGAATGCAGCGATCCAGGGCGGAACACTCAACATCACGACGCCGGACAGCGTCGTGACGAACGCGACTCCGGTCGGCGGGATTCCATGCCTGGGCGGCACCGACGGCGTTATCTGCACTCCGGGAGTGACCTCCGCTACCTCCCAGGACGTCCCGTTCACGATCGTCAACGACCCCGCTTGCACACCGGGGACCGTTCTCTCAGCCAGCGCCTCCTATGCGGGAGGAACGGCTCACATCGGTCCGAATGATTTCACCGGAATAGGCGCGTCGGTCCCCCTGTCGCTCGGAGTCACCTGCTGCGCCACCCCGACGCCGACCCCCACGCCGACGAATACGCCCACCAACACCCCGACCAACACGCCGACGAACACCCCGACGAATACGCCCACTAACACCCCGACCAATACGCCGACGAATACCCCGACGCCCACGCCAACGCCGACACCCGTACCCGGGTGTGGCGTCCTCGTCATCGACGAGGACTCCATCGACAACGGCTTGCCGCCGAATTTCTTCAGTGCGCAGGACGTCAACGACGACATCGCCGAGATCGGCGTCCGCGAAGAGCTCCAATTCTTCGCCGAGAATCCGGGGCTGGAGATCACCCTCTGGACCGGGACCGTAGGCGACGAGGGGTGGTTCGCCCTGGAGACGATTCCTACGAAATGGGCCAACGCGGGTCCGACGGACGACGGACTGACCAACTTCCTGTTGGCGGGCCCGGGCCTGGGGTCGGGAAGGAACCGTGAGAAGTTCCTGGACAAGATCCCCGACGTGACACCGCTGCGGGCGACGGGGCTGAAGATGCTGGAGGGCTCCTGCATCTGCGCCGTCGTCTACGACAGCGACATCAGCATCAACTACGATCCGCTCAACGGCAGCTTGAAGGGGGCGAACCTCGGGATCGTCGCCTTCGAGGTCCTCGAAGTGACGCAGCTGACCGGGCAGTCCTCGGGGTCTCTCCCCAAGGTCGACATCAGAATCCTGGACGCCGACCAGGTGTGCGCTGCACCGCTGACGCTCTTCGACGCGCCGGCGCCGATTTCGTCCTCGATCCCGTACGACGTCATACCCTGAGAGCGCTGGAGGGCTGAAACCCGCTGACCTCGTTCGCCGCCGGGGCCGACTGGCCCCGGCGGTGTCGTTTCCGGTGCCCGGGGATCGGGAGAGGGATCTACCGCCTCGGCTTCGCGGGCTCTGTGGCGGGGTTCTGCGAAACGTAGCGGAGGTCGACGTAGCGCAAAGCGTACGAGGAGCGCACGCGGTCTCCATGGACCATGAGCCGCACCGGACCCTCATTCTCGGGGAG
>DASWIB010000136.1:0-8309 GCA_036397915.1 Thermoanaerobaculia bacterium
CGTCTTTGCCACGCGGCACGAGCCGGGAGCGTTGGTCCGCTGCTTGAATGTCCTGCAGACCCACGGGCTCAACATGACGAAGCTCGAGTCGCGGCCACGGCCCTCCGTTCCCTTCGACTACCTCTTCTACGTCGATTTCGAGGGCAACATCGCGAACCCCGACGTTCGGGACGCCGTCGAGGAGGTCACACGCGAGGCAAGTTACCTGAAGTGCCTCGGCTCCTATCCGGCCCGGACCACTCCGGAGGCGAAGCCTTCCTCGCCGCGGCGCGCGTCCGCCCGGAAGACCGCACCTGCCGCGCCTCTGCCGCCTCCCGAGACGGTCGGGAAAAAGCCGTACCGCCTGGCGAGCCGCGCCGTCAAGCCTCAGGACACCGTCATCCAGGTAGGCGGCGTTCTGATCGGAGGAAGCGACTGCATCGTGATCGCGGGCCCCTGCTCCGTCGAGTCGAGCGGGCAGATCCTCGAATGCGCCCGTGCCGTACGCGAGGCGGGGGGCGACGTCCTGCGCGGCGGGTGCTTCAAGCCCCGCACCTCGCCCTACAGCTTTCAGGGCCTGGGCTACGAGGGGTTGGATTATCTGTCGGCAGCCGGGCGTCAGTATGGACTGCCCATCATCACCGAAGTCTTGAATCCCGCGGATGTGGCCCGCGTCGCGCGGGTCGCGGACATTCTGCAGATCGGCGCGCGCAACGCGCAGAACTTCTCCCTCCTGAAGGAAGTGGGGACGGTCGACCGCCCGGTGATGTTGAAGCGCGGGATGATGACCTCGCTCGAAGAGTTTCTGTCGGCCGCCGAGTACATCCTGGCGCAGGGTAATCAGCGGGTCATCCTCTGCGAGCGCGGAATCCGCACCTTCGAGACGGCCACGCGCAACACGCTGGATCTCTCGGCCGTCCCCGTGCTTCGAGAGCGTACTCACCTTCCGATCATCGTCGATCCGTCTCATGCGTGCGGAGTGGCGCGCTGGGTCACGCCGCTCGCCGAGGCCGCGCTCGCCTGCGGAGCCCACGGGATCATGGTCGAGATCCATCCCGAGCCCGAGAAGGCGTTGAGCGACGGGCCCCAGTCGCTGACGCTCGAGAATTTCGCGGCGCTGATGCGACGGGTCGGGCGAATGTCTAGCCAATCCCCTCCCGGTAGATCCGCTTGACCACCTCCTCGATCTGCGGCTCCTCGATCGAGAGGTCCGCGACGTCGAATCGGTTCACGATCTCCTTGACCGCCGAAGCCGCGGAGATCGAGCGCCGGTCGATGTCGACCGCGTACCGATGCGAGCCGATCTCCCGAGCGCGAAGCCCGTTGAAGGAGAGCTCGCTCGGGTCGGGCGTCCGCTTCACGTCGAAGACGACCAGAGTGACCGGAAGGATCCGGTCGCGCAGCGACTGCAGGGGCCCGTCGAAGAGGAGCCGGCCGTGGTCGATGACGATGACGCGCCGGCAGAGCGTCTCGATGTCGGAAAGGTCGTGTGTCGTGAGCAAAACCGTCGTTCCCTCGGCGCGGTTGATCTCCTGGAGGAACTCACGCACGTTCGCCTTGGCGACGATGTCGAGCCCGATCGTCGGCTCGTCCAGGAAGAGCAGCGGCGGCCGGTGGAGGAGCGACGCCGCGAGGTCGCAGCGCATCCGCTCGCCCAGGGAGAGCTTGCGCACCGGCTGGTGGAGATACGCCTCGATCCCGAGCACGCGGTCGAAGAGCGCCATGCGCTCGCGGTAATCCGCCTCCGAAATCCCGTAGATCTCCTTCAGGAGCTTGAACGACTCGACGACCGCGATGTCCCACCAGAGCTGCGTGCGCTGGCCGAAGACGACACCGATCGTCGCGACGTAGCGCGTCCGGTCGCGGTAGGGAACGAAACCGTTGCAGACGATCTCGCCGGAAGTCGGCGTCAGGATTCCGGTGAGCATCTTGATCGTCGTCGACTTGCCCGCGCCGTTCGCTCCAATGTACCCGACCATCTCCCCGGGTTCGATCGAGAAGGTGACGTCGGCGACGGCGGCGATCTCGATCGGGACCCGACGCACGAGCGACTTCAGGGCGGCGGCGAGCCCCTCCGCCCTCCGATAGGTCCGGAAGACTTTCGTCAAACCGGCGACCCGGACCGCGGGCTCGCTCATCCCGCGTCCGATCTTTCGATTGCGACGGCACGCGCGTAGATCTCGCGCGCCGGACGCCCGGTCTTCCGCGCGAGCTCCCGGGCGAGCTGGCGCTTCGATTTCCCGGCGACGAGCGAGCGTCGGATTTCATCCTCGAGCGCTCCGGGCGTCTCTTCCTCGCGCGCCGCGACGGTCCTGCTTCCTTCGACGACGACCGTGACCTCGCCGCGGCCGGAGCCCCGCGAGCGGAAGACCTGCGCGAGCTCGGGGAGCAATCCGCGGAGCGCCTCCTCGTGCAGTTTCGTGAGCTCGCGCGCCACGCAGGCGCGCCGGGCCCCGAGCACCCGGGCCGCCTCCTCGAGCGACTCGACCAGCCGATGCGGCGCTTCGAACCAGACGAGCGTCTCCCCGCGGTCGCGCATCCCTTCGAGCGCTCGCCGGCGTTCCCCGTTGCGCGACGGAAGAAACCCCGCGAAGAAGTGGGGAACGGCCGGAAGTCCCGACACGGCGAGCGCCGCCGCCGGAGCCGACGGCCCCGGCACCACCTCGACCGTGTATCCCGCGTTCGCCGCCGCTTCCACGAGCCTCTCGCCGGGGTCGGAGAGCGACGGCATGCCGGCGTCGGAGACGAGAGCGATCATCTCGCCGCGCCCGAGTCTCACGAGCAGATCACCGACGCGGGACCGCTCCCGCGGGGCAGGGCAGGAGATCCGCGGCGCCGAAAGCTTCAAGCGAGAGGCGAGCTTCGCGGTGACGCGGGTGTCCTCGCAGAAGATCACATCCGCTTCCGTGAGCGCGCGCGCCGCTCGCGGCGAGAGGTCTTCGAGATTGCCGATCGGCGTCCCGACGACGACGAGCTTGCCCGCTTTCTCTAACCGAGGCATTCGTCTGGAAATACTACGGTGCGTCGCGCCGAGATGCGCGCCGGGCCAGCATCCTTTCGTCGAACGCGGCGGTTATCATGCCGTCGTGAGGGGCTTTCTCGGTTCCATGCTGCTCGTCATCGCCGTCGCACTGCTGCCGGCGGAGGTCGTGGACCGCATCGCCGCCACGGTCAACGACGTCGCGATCCCCGAGAGCGAGCTCTCGAAGGCGATGGTCGTCTCGGGTCTGCCTCTGGAGCCGGGGGAGTCGCGGGACGCCTATCGCGCGCGTGTCCTGGACGCCCTGATCGATCAGCACCTCGAGTACGAGGATGCGCAGCGCTTTGGCCCCGCGCCGCCCGACGCAGCGGAGATCGCCGCCGCCATGCAGAAACTCTCCGAGCGGCTCCGGTCCGAGGGAAAGGACCCGGATGCCGAATTCGTGCGCGCCGGGCTGACACGGGACGAAGTCCGGGCCTCGCTCGAGCGGCAGCTCTTGATCGCGCGATACCTGCGAGAGCGCTTCACGCCGGTCGCCCTCGCCGACGAGGCGAGGGCACGGGAGGAGTACGAGAACTTCTACTCCGCCGAACGCCGCGCAGCGGGTCTCCCGGTTCCGTCGTTCGAGACCGTCGCAGATGAAATGCGCAAGCGCTCGCAGGAACGCACGTTCGGAGAAGAAATCGACAAGTGGAGACGCGAGCTGCGGCTGAAGGCGCGCGTCGGCATCTACCGCATCCCGGTTCCGGTCCCCACCGGCCGGGAACGGGTCATCCTCTCCACGATCGTCCGCGCGGCGCCGACTCCGACGGCGAGGCCCGCCTCTCCCTAGGGGGTTCGGGGGACCGCAAGGTCCACCGCCAAAAGATTACTCGTACACGCTCCTAGCCAGCGGGCCGGTCCGATCCTTCAGGCTCTCGCCGGCTCGTCCTCGAGCATTCCACGGAGCCGCTCGCGCAGCTCGGGCGTGTCATCGTGTCCGTGGCTCGCGACGGCGTGCTGCGTGGCGGCGTCCAGGACCTCGTCTTCGGTTCCCGAGATCGTCAACGAGCAGCTCTTTTCGGAAGCGGCGCAGTCGGCAACTTTCCGTCCGGAATCGGGCATGGGAACCTCCTCGATCGGAAGGTGATGCTATTCCCGAGCTTTTAGCCCGCCTGGCTTCCGGTCTCGATCAGGAGAGGCCGAGTATTTGCCGTGGGGACCTTGCGTACCCCCGCAGCTCCTAGGGTGTCCTGCAAGCTGTCCGACCAGGAGGCAGAATCGTGCACGGTGTCTTCCGTGCTGCAGTGCACTCGTCGCTGCTGCCGGCAGGACCCGGATCGGGGCACGACGACGCATTACCTGTGAGAACCTCCTCCGGCAGCGCGCGTAGACCGCAGCCGCTTGCGAGTGGCCGGCACCCGGCGTCGTCGAAGAAGCCACCCCCGTTTACGCAATCCACGCGTTCGATGCATGAGCCGACGATCGCCGTATCGTCGATACAAGCGGCGTTACAGGAGGCAAACAGGTTTGCGAGTTGTGCGCTCCCGGCGCAGTCGGCTCCGAAACCGCTGACGATACAGTTTAGAGACATCGCCGTGAGCTGCCGGGCCAGCTGAAGGCGCTGCTGACCCTCAATCCTCACGCAGAGCGCCTCAAGCGCCGAAGAGGCGTTGTCGACGGACTCGATCGGATCGGTCGCTTCGTCGTCGCTCGTCGCGGCGGCCGTGAGTGTTTCGCCGCAGATGTGGATCGCGCCGCCGCCGAGCGTGATGACCGCCGCAGTGATGTTCTGACTGCACATCTTGCCGGCATCCGCATCGCCGTGGGTCGCCCAGAAGCCTGCGCCACGACAAATCGCCGGACCGGGTGTCGGCGTCGGGCCAGTGACGGTCGGCGTGCGCGTCGGCGTGTCCGGCGGCGCGGGCGGCGTGCTCGTGGGCACAGGCGTGCCAGTGGCCGTGTTCGATGGCGTCGCGCTCGGACTCGGAGTCGCCGACGGCGTCCTGGTCACCGTCGGTGTCGAAGTCGGCGTGTTGCTGGGCGTCGGCGTGTGCGTGCTGGTGGCGGTAGTCGTCGGCGTCGACGTCACAGCCGGCGTATTCGTCGGGGTGTTCGACGGAGTCGCCGTGGCGGTGTGAGTGGCGGTGAGCGTCGGAGTATTCGAGAGCGTCGCGGTGGCCGTTGGAGTCAGAGTCGGCGTGGGAGTCGGTGTGGCCGACAGACCGCAGTCGGCCACCATCAGACTGTAAGGGCCTGTAGTCTGCTTCAGTACCGACGCCGAGACCCGGACGTAATAGGTTCCCGATGCGGTGACGTCGAAACAGAACGACTCCGCCGGCGGCGGCGGGAAGCCGGCGGCGGAGGTGTCGGCCGACAGGATCACCGTCGTCCCGTCGGGCTGGAGGAGGGCGACGGCGACGTCGGTGCCGGTTTCGCCGCTCGCGCTGATGAGGAGAGTCGAACCGGCCGTCGCCGCGACCGAGTAGAAGTCGATATCCCCGACGACGCCGATCGCGGCATTGCTAACTCCGATCGGAGAGCCGGCCGTGACGATGGGGTTGGCGGTGGCGGCCGTGTCGTTCGATTCGACTTCCGCCTGCGCCGACGTCGTGACGACCACGCTCAGCTTGTAGGAGGTGATCGAGTCGCCGGCGAAAGTGGCCTCGACGCGCAGAAAATACGTTCCGCCGTCGGACAGAACCTGTCCCGCGATCGCCGATGAAAGACGGTTGTCGACCGTGCCGTCGCAATTAGTCCCCGTTCCGTCATCGTCGTCCTGTTGCAGCTGGGTCGTACCGTCGGGAGCGAAGAGCGTCAGAAGCGAATCACGGTTTCCGGCTGTGGACGGCGACGTGTCCACGAGGGCCCACACCCGTGCGCCGGCGGGCGCAGAGAAGGAGTAGTAGTCCACGTCGTTCGGCGTGATCGAGCCCGACGCGGCCTGACAGGTGTCGACGGATGTCAAGAAGTTCGCCGTGGCGGGCGTGTTGTTCGGCTCGGACTCGGGGATGGGCGTGAGCACCAGTAACGCGGACTTCAGAAAAACGGCCGCGAAGGATCCGAGCCCGGCCAGAAGACAGACCCGGACGAACCGCAGCAACATGCACCTTCCCTCCGTGGTGCGAGAGTCTGCAACAAGCCCGCTGCAACGTAAAGACTTTCTTCACAGAGGAATCACGGTTCCGGCCTTGGACCGAAGGGTTCGAAAGCACCGATTTGCGAAGCGGCGACAGTCGGCAACTTTCCGGAAGCTCTCGGCCATTTCGGCTACGGCGCCCGGCACAGGGCCTCGCCCGGCGGAAGGATCGTGCATCGCGTCTTCCGGGCGGCCGCGCACTCCTCGCCGCTGCCCGCCGGACCGGGGTCGGGGCATCTGAAGGGGTTGCCCATCAGAACTTCCGGCGGCAGCGCGCGAGCCTCGCAGCCCGCAAAGAGCCGGCACTCGGCGCCTTCCAGGAGGCCGCCGCGATTGAGGCATTCGATCCGTTCGATGCACGAAGCGACGATCGCCGCGTTCTCGATGCAGGCGACGTTGCAGGAGGCGAACACGTTCGCCAGCTCCGCGCTCCCGGCGCAGTCGGCTCCCAGACCGCTGACGATGCAGTTCAACGATAGAGCCGTGAGCTGCCGGGCCAGCTGAAGACGCTGGTCCCCATCCATCACGCAGAGCGCTTCGAGCGCCGAAGAGGCATTGTCCACGGATTCGATCAAATTGGTCGACTCGTCGTCGGTCGTCGCGGCGGCCGTCAGCGTTTCGCCACAGATGTCGATCGCCCCGCCGCCGAGCGTGATGACGGCCGCGGTGATGTTCTGGCTGCATTGCTTGGCGGGATCGACATCGGCGTGAGTCGCCCAGAAGCCGGCGTCGCGGCAGATCGCCAGACCGGGAGTCGGGACACCGAATGTCGGCGTGCGCGTCGGCGTCGCTGTCGGAACGAGCGACGTCGGCGTCCGGGTCGGCGTCGCCGTCGGCGGAAGAGGCGTCGGGGTACGCGTCGGCGTCGCTGTCGGTGGAACAGGCGTCGGCGTGCGCGTCGGCGTCGGTGGGAGAGGCGTCGGCGTACGGGTCGGAGTCTGAGTCGGCGTCCGCGTCGGGGTCGCCGTCGGTGGAACAGGCGTCGGGGTACGCGTCGGCGTGCGGGTCGGGGTGGCCGTCGGTGGGACAGGCGTCGGGGTGCGCGTCGGAGTCGCCGTCGGTGGAACAGGCGTTGGGGTACTCGTCGGGGTCGCCGTCGCGGTCGGTGTTCTCGTAGGCGTATTCGTCGGGCCTCCGGGCGTGATCGTCGGAGTCGGTGTGGTGGTCGTTTCCACGACCTTCGCCACGAAGGCATCGTTGCCGAGGTTCAACGTCAAGTCGGGCCCAATCAGGACCGGAAAGCTCACCTCGGTCGAGTTGGTGAATCCCGCGACGTACGCGTCCCCGGAGGCATCCACGGCGATGCCGTGGCCTTCTTCGCTGCCGGCTCCTCCGATATAGCCCGCGAAATCGAGTCCCGTACCGTCCGACTTCACCTTCGCGGCGAAGGCATCCCCATTGCCGTTGTAGGTCAGGTCCGGTCCCCCGATCCCGGGGAATGTCGTCTGGTCCGAGCTCGTGAATCCGGTGACGTACGCGCTGCCGGAGACATCCACAGCCACGCCGAAACCTAGATCGGCATTGGCGCCCCCGATGTAGCCGGCGTAATCGAATCCTCTCCCGTCCGGGTGCTCGTTGGGATTGGGGTTCGACCGGACCTTCGCGATGAAGGCATCTGAACCGCCGTTGTGGGTGAGATCGGGCCCCACGGCTTCGGGGAAAGTGTCTTGGTTGGAGGTCGTTCGTCCGGCGACGTAAGCGTTGCCCGCCGCGTCGACGGCGATGGCGTTGCCTTCATCGGTCCCGGCGCCGCCGATGTATCCCGCGTAGTCGAGTCCGGTCCCGTCGGAACGAACCTTGGCCACGAAGGCGTCTGCTGTTCCGCCGTTGTAGGAGAGATCCGGCCCCACGGCCGCGGGAAACGTGCCGCCGCTCGACGTGGTCGAGCCCGTGACGTATGCGTTGCCGGAAACGTCGACAGCGATGCCGAAGCCCTGGTCGTCGCCCAGGCCTCCTATGTAGCCGGCATAAACGAGCCCGGTCCCATCGGCCCCGACTTTCGCGACGAACGCGTCGAAACCACCGCTGTGGATCAGAGAGGGGCCGACCGTCTCGGGAAAGCTGCTCTGGCCCGAGGAGGTTTCTCCAACGACGTAGGCGTTGCCCGACGAATCGACTTCCACGTCGAAAGCCCGGTCCGTTCCGGTGCCCCCGATGTAGCCGGCGTAATCGAGCCCGGTGCCGTCCGATTTGACCTTGACGATGAAGGCGTCGACGCCGAGGTTTTGCGTG
>DASWIB010000137.1:0-4838 GCA_036397915.1 Thermoanaerobaculia bacterium
TCATCGGATGTGCCTTCCGATCAGATACAGCAGCGGGAACAGGAAGATCCACACGATGTCGACGAAGTGCCAGTACAGGCCGGAGACCTCGACCGGGGTGTGGTACTCGGGCGTGTAGCGTCCCTTGCGCGCCTGGAGCAGGAGGGCGGTCAGGATCCCGATCCCGATCACCATGTGGAGCGCGTGGAGTCCCGTCATCGTGAAGTAGAGCGAGTAGAAGATCTCCGCCTGCCGCGCGTCCGGTCCGGGAAAGCGGAACTCGGGCCCGGGGACGAGGTGGTCGTGGAATTTGTGCGAGTACTCGACCGCCTTGACCCCCAGGAAGACGCCTCCGAGCACCATCGTCAGGATCAGGAAGACGATGATCGCCTTGCGCCGCCCGGTCGCGGCGGAGAAGACCGCGAGCGCCATCGTCAAGCTCGAGATGATGAGGACGGCCGTGTTGAGCGTCCCGAGCCTGATGTCGAGGTGCCGGCTCGCCTCCGCGAAAGCCTTCGGGTAGCTGTTGCGGTACACCGTGTATGCCGTGAAGAGCCCGCCGAAGAACAGGATCTCCGTGACGAGGAAGACCCACATCCCGAAGGACGAGGCCTCCCGCTGCTGATCCATCGTGTCGAATTGGTGCTGGAGCTCGCGCGGGCCCGCGTGCGCGGGGGCCGCGTCGGCGCGGGCGGCCGGCACGGTCGCCTCAGCCAATGACTTCGACCTCCTCGGGCGAGTAGCGGTACGGCTCGGTGCGCACGATCGGCGTCACCGGGAAGTTCTCCGTGGGCGGCGGCGAAGGCGTGTCCCACTCGAGTCCGGTTGCGCCCCACGGGTTCGCGGGCGCGGCCTTTCCGTAGCGCATCGACCAGGCGAAGTAGATGAGAGGGACCACATACCCGACGCCGAGGATCGATGCGCCGGCCGACGACATCACGTTCAGGATCTGGAACTCCGCGGGATAGGCGTGGTAGCGCCGCGGCATGCCGAGGTAGCCGAGAATGAACTGCGGGAAGAACGTCAGGTTGAACCCAATGAAGATCACGAGCGCCGAGAATCGCGCCCACGCCTCCGGGTACAGCTTGCCGCTGATCTTCGGCCACCAGTAGTGGATGCCGCCCATGTATCCCATGATCGCGCCGCCCACCATGATGTAGTGGAAGTGCGCGACGATGAAGTACGTGTCGTGCACGTGGACGTCCAGGCCGGTCGACGCGAGAAAGAGTCCCGTCAGCCCACCGATCGTGAAAAGCCCGATGAACCCGAACGCGTAGAGCATCGGCGTGCGGTAGGAGATCGACCCCTTGTACATCGTCGCGGTCCAGTTGAAGACCTTGACCGCCGAAGGGATCGCCACGAGAAACGACAGGAACGAGAAGATCATCCCGGCGTAGACCGACTGGCCCGAAACGAACATGTGGTGGCCCCACACGAGGAACCCGAGCACCGCGATTGCGACGGATGCGAAGGCGACGAACTTGTAACCGAAGATGTTCTTGCGCGAGAAGGTCGTGACGAGCTCGGAAACGACGCCCATCGCCGGCAGCACCATGATGTAGACAGCGGGGTGCGAGTAGAACCAGAAGAGGTGCTGGAAGAGGATCGGGTCGCCGCCGAGCTTCGGGTCGAAGATCCCGAGGTGAAAGAGGCGCTCGACCCCGACCATCAGGATCGTCACCGCGAGGACCGGAGTACCGAGCACGAAGATCAGGCTCGTCGCGTAGTGCGACCAGACGAAGAGCGGCAGCCGGAACCAGGTCAGCCCGGGCGCCCGCATCGTGTGGACGGTCACGATGAAGTTCAGGCCGGTCAGGATCGAGGAGAAGCCGGTGATGAAGATGCCGACCGCGGTGGCGATCACGTAAGAGTTCGAATACGTCGTGCTGTACGGCGTATAAAAGGTCCACCCGGTGTCCACTCCTCCGTGCACGACCGCCCAGAGCGTGAAGAGCCCGCCCGCGACGAAGATGTACCAGGAGAGCAAGTTCAACCGCGGGAACGCCAGGTCCTTCGCCCCGATCATCATCGGGATCAGGAAGTTCCCGAGCACCGCGGGGATCGACGGGATCAGGAAGAAGAAAATCATGACGATCCCGTGCATCGTGAAGAGCTTGTTGTAGGTCTCCGCCTGCACGAGATCCCCGGCGGGCGTCATGAGCTCCAGGCGGATCAGTACGGCGAACAACCCGCCCAGGAAGAAGAAGACCGTGACCGATGCTAGGTAAAGGAGCGCGATCCGCTTGTGGTCGCGCGTCAGCAGCCACGACTTCAGCCCATAGCTCGCGTTCAGGTAGTTCACGCGCGGCTCGGCGACCACCTCCGGCGGAGTCACCGCGGCTTCCGGTGGGCTCATTTCGGAGCTTCCCTCTCCGGGGCCGATTCCTTGACGGGCGGCACGATCCCCCTGGGCGACGGCGCCACTTTCGAAAGCGACTTGACGTAGGCGACGAGCTGGAGGAGCCCCTCCTCGGCGATCAGCCCCTGAAACGTCGGCATGATCGGCTGAAAGCCCGCGACGAGCTTCGCGTTCGGCGTGACGATGGACTCGCGGATGTAGCTCTCGTCGGCGACGACCGTCCGGCCATCCTGGAGCGTCACGGGCTTTCCGAAGAGCCCCTCCAGGTTCGGCCCGCGCGCGAGCGAGTCGGGACGGTGGCAGGTGTTGCAGGCGTGCTGCGCGAAGAGCTTCGATCCGGCCGACGCGAGCGACTCGCTGCCGGCGCCGCCCGCGAGCCACGCCTGGAACGCGACCGGGTCCATCACCTCGAGCCAGCCGATCATCCCCGAATGCTTGGTGCCGCAGTACTCCGCGCAGAAGAGGTGATAGCGGCCGGTCTTCGTCGCCTCGAACCAGGTGGTCGCGACTCGTCCGGGCAGCACGTCCCGCTTCACCCGGAACGCCGGGACGTAGAAGCTGTGGATGACGTCCTCGGAAGCCATCGTGAGCTTGACCGGCCGGCCGAGCGGCACGTGGAGCTCGTTGATCTCACGCTGCCCGTCGGCGTGCTGGAACTTCCACATCCACTGCTTGCCCACCACCGACACCTCGATCGCATCATTGGGCGGCCGGTTGATCGCGAAGAAGACGCTCGCCCCCCAGAAGAAGAACGACAGCGCGATCACGAGCGGAATGACCGACCACGCGATCTCGAGCTTCATCGATCCCTCGATACCGCGGGGCAGCTCGGATTCCGAGCGCCGCCGGTACTTGATCGCGAAGTAGAGGATCGAGAATGCGATCAGGAGCGTGAAGAAGACGCTGACGATGATCAGGTAGAAGTAGAGAGCATCGACGCGCGGCGCGATCGAGGACGCCTGCTGCGGAAGGAGCCGAAAGCCCTCCGGCATCGCGCTACTCGTGAACCGCCAGGCCCGCGGCCCGTTCCGCGTCCCGCCGCCGGTCTCGGCGCCACATCACCAGGAGAAATACCGTGATCAGGAGCACGACGCCGACCCCGGCCAACCGCACCATGTTCATCACCACCGCGCCATAGCGTCCCGCGGCGGGGTCATAGTGGTAGCAATAGAGAAGGAGCTGGTCGACCGGGGTCCCGATCTTTCCGCTCGAGGCCTCGACCAGCGCGAGACGCAGGTCGCGGGGCGCGTACTCGATCCCGTAGATGTAGCGGGAAAGGCGGCCGTTTGGCGTCGCGACGTAGATCGCGCTCGCGTGGGCGAACTGCCCGGTCCGCTCGTCCCAGGCGTAACGGAAGCCGACGGATTCGGTCAGGGAGGCGATCGCGCGCGGGTCCGCCGTCAGGAAGTGCCAGCCGGCCGCGGCTCCCGGCCGCCCGTACCTCGCGACGTACGGCTCCTTCTTCGCGCGCGCGTCCGATGGATCGTCCCGCGGATCGAAGCTGACGGTGACGACCTCGTAGTCGCGCCCGACGTCGAACGAGAGCACGCGCATTGCCGCCACGAGCCCGTTCAGCACCTGCGTGCAGAGCATCGGGCAGTTGTAGTAGGCGAGGACGAGGACCACCGGCCGCTTGCCGAAGTAGCTCCCCAGCCGAACGGCGCGTCCCTGTTCGTCGCGGAGTTGGAGGTCGAGCGGGAGCGGCTCGTCGAGATGCTGCTCGATCGCGACCGTCCGCAGGATCGGCGGCCTTCCGTCCGGCGCGCTCTGCGCCACGAGCGGCAGAGCCGGCAGGATCGCCGCGAGAAAGAGTGTCGCGCGCTTCATGGCGTCGGGACCCGTTCCTGTCCGGTGTCCCGTGTCCCGTGTCCCGGCCTGGGGCTCGGCACCGGCGTCGGGGGCTTCGACGGCGGGAGCCCCCGCTGGACTAAGAGCTCCATCGCCCGGTCGATCGGGATTCGAACGACCCCGCCGCTGCGGTCGACCCACCCGTACGTCGTCAATACCGCGTCCTCGCGCGCGCGGATCCGTCGGCGCGGCGCGAGCGGGTCGGGCTCGAGGCGCGGCTCGGGCGGAGTGCGCGCGAGGCTCGCCGCGACCATGGGCGGAAGCGGGCGATCCTGCTTGCGCTCCTCGCTGTCGTAGAGGCGGAAGAGACCCCAGAGCGCCACGCTGATCAGAGCCGTCGCGACGCCGAGCCCGATCCCGAACCTGACGATCGGGCGGATCGAGACGTCGCTCGTCTCGTGCCCGGCCTCGGAGGCGGGTGCAGGTCCGTGGGACCTGTCCCCGCGGTTTAGTTCGGAGGCGGGTGCAGGCCCGTGGGGCCTGTCCCCGCGGCTATCTTCGGGCATGCGCGAGCGCCTGCTGCATTTCCGGATCGTTCATCGGCAGGAGCGGCCGCTTGCCGAGTTGCCAGAGGAACATGGCGAGCCAGAGCCCGCCGACGCCGATGGGAGCGAGGAGGTCCATCCAGTGGAGGCGGAAGCGCGGTCCCGCG
>DASWIB010000138.1:0-4094 GCA_036397915.1 Thermoanaerobaculia bacterium
AGAGGGAGACTTTCGGCGTCGTCGTCGCCATCAACCGCCCGGGCGGGTTCGGGAGGGAAGAGGTCGATGCAACGACGTCGTTCGCCGACGTGGCGTCGCTTCTCATCAAGAACGCCCATCTCTACGCCACCTTGACGGGCACCGTCGAAGAGCTGCGCCGCGCGAGCCGTCTCAAGGACCACTTCCTCCAGAACGTCAATCACGAGCTGCGGACGCCGTTGACGGCGATCGTCGGTTGGACCGACCTCTTCTCGGAGCAGGAGCTCGACGACAAGACGCTTCGCCGCGGGCTTCAGCAGGTCCGTCAGTCCGCGCGCATTCTGCTCGCCCTGATCGACGACCTTCTGGACCTCGCGCGGATGGATCGCGGCTCGCTTTCGCTCGACCGCCAGCCGGTGCAGCTTCCCGACGTCATCCAGCGTTCGATCGATACGGTCCGGATGATGGCGGAAGGACGCTCCGTGGTCGTGATCCAGGCGCCGCTCCCCGCGGATATGGTGCCGATCCGCGCCGACCCCCTGCGCCTCCAGCAGATCCTCTGGAACCTGCTCGCGAATGCGATCAAGTTTTCCCGCCGCCACGGACGCGTCATCGTCCGCCTGGAGCTCGAGCCGGAGCGCTATGTCGTGAGCGTCGAGGACGACGGCATCGGCATTCCCGAGAGCGAGCTACCGCACGTGTTCGAGCGCTTTCGCCAGGTCGACGGGTCGCCGACGCGACAGCACGCGGGCATGGGGATCGGGCTCGCACTCGCACGGTCGCTGGTCGAGCTCCACGGCGGGACGATCTGGGCGGAGAGCGTCGTCGGGAAGGGCAGCCGGTTCACGTTCACGCTTCCGGTCCGACCCGTCGACCGCCGCCCTGGCGAAAACGAGCCGGCCGCTGCGGCCGCGGAGCCTTCGCCGGCAGCTGCCGAAGGACCACTGATCGGCTAGCTGCTTCCCTGTCACCCCGAGCGAAGCGAGGGGTCTCGGGCGACTAAGCCACGAACGAAGCCGGAAGCCCCGTCCCCTTCAGGAGGTCCTTGACGACGCGCGCGGTCTCTTCCTTGCCGGGGACGCAGAGGTTGGGGTCCTTCTCGCTGCCGTCGGCGAGCGCTTTCGCGTAGCCCTCGCAGTCGTATCCGCAGGCCGTGCAGTCGGTCTGCGCCATCGCGGCATAGAGCTTGGTGGAGAGGTCCGCCTCCTTCGCCATGTCCATCCGCTTGGGCAGCGGGATGGTCTCGTCGTGAAAGGGCGGCGCCTCTTTCTTCTTGATCGGCGCGGCGGTGACCTCGTCCTCGGGACGGCCCGTGTCGATCCACTGCCCGTAGGAGAGGCAGCTCGGGCAGACGAAGGTGTAGTCCCAGCCCTGGGGCAGGAACACGGCGGGCGTTCGATAGACGACGAGCGGTGTGAAGTCCTGTGAACAGGTGGGCGCCTCGCGTTCCTGCGCGTCTAAGACCATCGTCTTGACGTGCGGGCGGGAGAACTCGATCTGCTTCGGCTTCTGGTCGAAGCGGAACATCTCCCCCCGGGGGCAGACCATCACGACCTGCGGCTTGTAGACGCGCTCGACGAAGAACGTGCGCATCGGCACGTCGTGCTTCGGGCAGAGGGATGGCGCGTCCTTCCAGAACGACGAGACGAGGTCCGACTTCTGCGGCAGAGACAGTTTCATGTCCGCTCGGATTGTAACAACGGATTCAAGGGAGACGACATTGAAGGCGGCTCGATGCGTTCGGTCGGCTACGGCGCGGCGAACGGATTCGACGTCCGCTCTTCGCCGATCGTCGTGTCGGGTCCGTGGCCGCACACGACGCGCAACTGCGCCGGGAGAGCGAACAGCTTTTGTCGGATCGAGGCGAGGATGGTGTCGGTATCGCCGCCCCAGAGGTCCGTGCGCCCGATCGATCGGCGAAAGAGCGTGTCGCCGGAGAAGAGCACCGGGGCTTCGCCCTCCAGCAGGAAACAGGTCGAGCCGGGCGAGTGCCCGGGCGTGTGGATCGCCTCGAGACGAAAGCGGCCGACGGAGATCTTTTCGCCGTCGGCGAATCCGCCGTCAGGCGGGAGCGGCGGCTCGGCGGAGAGCCCGAAGAAGGACGCCTGCTCGGGAAGCCGGTCGTAGAGCGGCCGGTCGGCGGCGTGGATCCGGATCGCGGCGCCGGTCGCGCGGCTCACCCCCGCCGTCCCGCCGATGTGGTCGAAGTGGCCGTGGGTGTGGAGGAGCGCGACGGCGCGGCACTTCGTCGCCGCGAGCGCGAGCAGGATTCTGTCCGCCTCGTCGCCGGGATCGATTACGACGGCCTCGCCCGCTTCAGTATCCGCGACGATCGAACAGTTGCACTGGAGCGGTCCGACCGGAATCGTTCGGACGAACGGCGCGGTCACGGGTTCACCGCAACGACGGTCTCGACATCGTGTTTCTCCTTGCTCTCGGGCCGCGCCCAGACGGTTTCCGTGGAAGCGAGGTTCAACTGGACGTCCCACTCGTTGTTGTCGGGGCGCCGGTATTCGGACGCGAACAGCTTCCGCCGGCTCTGCGGCGTGAAGATCTCCCACCGGAACCAGCCGAAGTCGACGATCTCGTCGTGAAGGAAAAAGCCGGGGATCTTCTCGCCCGGTTCGATCGGTGTCTCGCGCACCGTCATCGGCCGGAAGCCGTTTGCGCGAAGCCGTTCGACGAGCTCTTCGCGCACGAGGCGCCCGCGGTGGCGCAGGCTGTGCCGACCCCGGGCCACCCCGCGGCCGAGGATCAGGTCGTCGAGCGCTTCGGAGAGCTCCCGGTCCATTCTCCCGAATCTTAGGATAGACGGAGAGAGAAGTTACACTCCGCGGAGCTTGCTCGAGGTCGCGTTCCACGTGATCCGCTTCTCACTCGCCCTCTGGGTGGGCGGGACTCTCGTCATCGTACTCGCGGCGCCGCTCCTCTTCCGCGAGATCCCCTCCCGCGACCTGGCGGGTCGGATCTTCGGCGAACTCCTTCGCCGCTTCGAGGCGGTCAAGCACCTGCTCTCACTTCTCCTGGTGCTGGCGGTCTTCGTGCGGCTCGAAGCCACGCGGGTCCTCGGAGGCCGTTCGTTCGTCGCGGGCGCCGCGATCTTCGTCGCGGTCGCTACGAACGTATATCTCGCGATGGTCGTGCGGCCGAGGCTCGGCTACTTTCGCATGAAGGTCGGCTCGTTCGACGAGGCGCTCCCGGACAATCCGTGGCGCGTCCGGTTCGACCGGCTGCACCAGCGATCCGTGCGCGTGCTGGTGCTGGGCTGGCTCATGGCGGCGGTTGCGCTGGCGGTAGAGCCGTGATCGACCTGCGCAGCGATACGGTCACCAAACCGTCCGCGGCGATGCGCCGCGCGATGGCGGAAGCCGACGTCGGCGACGATGTCTTCGAGGAAGACCCGACGGTTCGCCGCCTCGAAGAGGCGGTCGCGGAGATCCTCGGATTCCCGGCGGCGCTCTTCACCCCGAGCGGCACCATGGCGAACCAGATCGCGATGCGGATCCTGGCGCCGGCGGCGACGGAGGTTCTCCTGGAGGAGCGGTCGCATCCGTTCCACTTCGAGATGGCCGGCATGGCGGCGCTGTCGGGCCTCTTCCCGCGGCCCGTGCCGTCGGACGACGGGATCCTGCGCGCGGAAGCGGTCCTTGCCGCGGTGCAGCCGGACGTCTCCTACAAGCCGAGGAGCTCGCTCCTCGTCATCGAAAACACCCACAATCTCCGGGGCGGAAAGGTCTACCGCCGGGCCCAGATCGACCCCCTGCTCGACGTTGCGCGACGGGTTCGCATCGCCGTTCACCTGGACGGGGCGCGCTTGTGGAACGCCGCCATCGCGGCGGGGGAGAGCGAGCGGGAGCTCGCGCGTGGATTCGATTCGGTGACCGTCACGTTCTCCAAGGGATTGGGCGCTCCGGTCGGGTCGGCGGTGGTGGGGTCGGGCTCGTTCGCGAAGGAGGCGCGACGGGTTCGGAAGCTCTTCGGCGGCGGAATGCGGCAGGTCGGGGTTCTCGCGGCGGCGGCGATCCTCTCGCTCGAGAACCGCGGCCGCCTCTCCCAGGACCACGCGCGCGCGAAGCGCCTCGCAACCGCGATCGCGGGGCTTCCCGGGATCCGCC
>DASWIB010000139.1:0-1916 GCA_036397915.1 Thermoanaerobaculia bacterium
GGAGAGCTCCCGCGCGACCCGTTCGATGGCCTCGAGCGCTCTCGTCAACTGCTCCCGCGTGTGCGTCGCCATGAGCGAGGTGCGGATCAGCGCCCGGCCGGGCGGAGTCGCCGGCGAGAGGACGCAGTTGACGAAGACCCCTTCCTCGTCGAGCCGCTGCACCATCGCGAGCGCCGCGGCGTCCTCGCCGACGACGATCGGAACGACCGGCGTCTCGGAGCCCGCCGTGTCGAGCCCGAGCGACCTCAGCCCCTCCGAGAAGAATCGCGCGTTCTCCCAGAGCCTCGCGCGGCGCTCGGGCTCGCGCTCCATGATCTCGACCGTCGCGAGAGCCGCGGCGACCGAGGCGGGCGGCGGAGCGGCGGAGAAGATCATCGTCCGTGCGCGGTGCTTGATGTAGTCGATCACGGTCTCGTCGCCCGCGATGAATCCTCCGACGGATGCCATGGACTTCGAGAAGGTGCCCATCACGAGATCGACTTCGTCTTCGAGCCCGAAGTGCTCGGCGGTCCCGCGTCCGGTCCGGCCGAGGACACCGATGCTGTGCGCGTCGTCCACCATCAAGCCCGCCTCGTACTTTCGAGCGGCGGCGACGATCTCCGGCAGCCGCGCGATGTCCCCTTCCATGGAGAACACACCGTCCACCACGATGAATCGCCCGCGGACGGTGACGTCGTTCTGCATCAGGCGGGCGAGGTCGGTTGGGTCGTTGTGCTTGAACTTTCGCACCTCGCCGAAGGAGAGCCGCGCGCCGTCGATGATGCAGGCATGGTCCTGCTTGTCGAGATAAACGACGTCACCCTTGCCGACGAGACAGGAAATCGCGCCGAGGTTGACCTGATAACCGGTCGCGAAGGTGATCGCGGCGTCCCGGCGCATGAACTCGGCCAGGCGCTCCTCGAGCCGAACGTGAAGGTCGAGCGTACCGTTCAGAAAACGCGATCCCGCGCACCCCGATCCATATTTCCGGACGGCGTCGACCGCCGCTTCCTTGACCCGGGGATCGTTGGTCAGACCCAGGTAGTTATTCGATCCGAGCATGATCATCCGGCGGCCGTCGGAGATGACTTCCGGATCCTGGGCGGACTCGATCACACGGAAGAAGGAGTACACCCCGGCCTGTCGCACCCGCTCCGCGACTTCATAGCGATAGCACTTCTCGAAGAGAGGGGTCGAATGGACCTCTTCCTTCGGAGCCCGAGCGATCTTGCTCATGCCTCCTCCCACCCGGTTGATCGGCCGCGATCTTAGCAAATTTTACAAAATGCAAGTGGTGTAAACGACCCAGAACCCACCGGGCTATTGCTCTCAGTTCTTAGCTCTTAGCCGCAAGACACTTATCTAGCAAACCCAGCCTTGGTCGCGGTACCAGGTCCAGGTCGCTCGCAGCCCGTCCTCGAGCGAGGGCGGATCCGCCAGATCCAGGTCGCGCCGCATCGGAGTCGGATCGCAGAGCCAGTCACCGGCGAGGAGCTCGCGCGCCTTGTCCGCGTTGAACGGTCGCGACTCGCCCGTGATCTTCTCGCGGAGCGTCTCGAGCGCGCCAGCGAGCCGCACGGCCGCATCGGGGACCTCCACGAGTCGGACGGAGCGGCCGGAGGCGCTCGCGACGCGCGAGGCGAGCTCTCGAACGGACACCGGGCGAGGATCGCAGAGGAACCCGACCCGCCCGGCGAGTGCGGGCCTTGCCGCCGCCCGGGCGATTCCGAGCGCGGATTCCTCGACGGCACCGACCTGAACCCGCGCGTGCGCCGCCGGAACCGGCACCCAGCCGCGGGCGGCCATCCGGAAGTAAGTCAGCAGACCGCGATCGCGCGGTCCGTAGAGGACGCCGGGGCGGATCACGACCCAGGCCGCTCTCCAGTCGCGCGCCACCGCTCGTTCTCCTTCGAGCTTCGAGACTCCGTACCAGGAGA
>DASWIB010000140.1:0-22116 GCA_036397915.1 Thermoanaerobaculia bacterium
GGTCCCAGGACTTTCTTGGCCGGCTCGACGCCGGCCGGAAGAGAGCAAACGGCCGCGGGGCAACATCCCATGGCTCCGACGCACCAAACCCGCGACTCGCAGCGAAAGGACGGCGCGCTCCGTAAAACTGTGAAGCAGAACGGTAGAATGCACGATCGAACCGCGAACGATTCGATGAGCGAACGCGAACACCAGTCCAGCCGTCCGATCCCGGCCGGGGGCATTTCCGCCGTCTTGGAGGTAGAGACCATCTCGCCCTATCTGCATGACCGCGGCTCGGTTCTTTACAACCCGACGACGGGAGAGTCGCTCCCGAAGCAGGGGCCGGGTTTTCAGGCACTCTCCCGGATCCGGCAGGGGCTTCCCGCCGATGTCGAGCCGGGAGTCATGGAGCATCTCCGGGCCGCCCGTTTCGTCATCGAGGACCTCGAGGCCGACACCCGCCGCTCGCATTTGCTCTACGTCTCGCTCGAGACCTGCACGAGCTGCAATCATCGCTGCCCGTTCTGCCCGGTGTCGGTCGATCCGCGCGAGCGAGAGGTCATGAGTCAGGAGCTCTTCGAGTCGATTGCCGACCAGGTGCTCGCGATCGGAGGGCGCAGCGTGGTCGTGTTCCTGTCAAACTACAACGAGCCGACGATCGATCCTCTCTTCGAAGAGCGCTGCCTCGCCCTGTTCGCCCGCGGCCTCCCGGTCTCGCTCTTGACCAACGCCTCCCACCTGAGCCCCGACCGGGCCGACCGACTTGCGCGGGCCGGCCGGTTCCGTTACATCGGGATCAACCTGCCGACGCTCGATCCCGCGCGTTATGAGCGCATGCACGGCACACGGGATCTTGCGCGCGTTCTTGCCAACATCGACGCGCTTCGCGCGCGGCAGATCGGCGAGGAAACGGCGATCGTCGTCCTCGGAGACAACGACGAAGCCCACCGAAACGACGTCCGGAGAATCCGCGAGCGTTTCGAGCCGCTCGGCTGGGAGGTCAAGCCCTTTCGGATCCGGAGCCGCCCGGCAAGCGGCACGTTCATCCCGGAGCCGCCTCCGGTCAAAGAGCTGCGGGGGTGCGAGCTCATGGGGTCGCGGCCCTTCGAGCACCTCCACGTGACGGCGATGGGGAAGGCGGTCCTCTGTTGCCAGGACTACTACGAGAAGCTCACGGTCGGCGACCTGAAGAAGGAGACCGTCGCCCAGGTCCTGGGCGGCGACGTGATGGCGAGGCTGCGGCGCTGGACCTACGGGGTGGAAGAGGCGCCCGAGGATTTCCTCTGCCGCCGCTGCGAGTTCGCTCTCGGCCGGTGACGGGAAGGGGGGGCGGATCTTGAAGAACCGCCTCGCCGTGCGGGCGGATTCGATCTCGAAGGTCTACCGCCTCTACGACAGACCGTTCGACCGTCTTCGCGAGCTCGTCTTCCGCGCGCCGAGACACCGGCCTTTCCATGCGCTGAAGAACGTCTCGTTCGAGATTCCGTCCGGAGGGGCTCTCGGGCTCATCGGTGAGAACGGCGCCGGCAAGTCGACCCTCTTGAAGATCGTCGCGGGCACCACGCACCCGACCTCGGGATCGATCGAGCGACACGGCGTCGTTGCCTCCATCCTGGAGCTCGGAATGGGTTTCCATCCCGAGTTCACGGGGCGCGAAAACGCACGGATGAACGCCGCCCTCCTCGGGCTCTCGGGCACGGAGATCCGGCGCCGGCTGCCGGGAATCCGTGATTTCGCCGAGCTCGGCGAGTTTTTCGACCGTCCCGTACGGACGTACTCCTCGGGCATGGCGCTGCGCCTCGCCTTCGCGGTCGCCACGCACGCGGACGCCGACGTCTTGATCGTGGACGAGGCGCTCGCGGTCGGAGACGGCTACTTCCAGAAGAAGTCGGTCGATCGCATCACCGACTTCCAGAAACGGGGCGGAACGCTCCTCTTCTGCTCGCATGCCCTCTACTACGTGGCGCTCCTCTGCGACCGCGCGATCTGGTTGAAGCACGGGGACGTCGCCGCGGCGGGGCCGGCGTTGAGCGTCGTCCGCGCGTACGAGTCCTTTCTCCAGCAGAAGGATCGCGATCGGTCGGCAGCGGAAAAGGCCGAGGCCGCGCCGGCGGCGACGGACGGACGGCGTCCCGCGCGATTCACCGAGGTCCTCGTCCACGACGGCTCCGGCTTTGCGCGCGCGGAGTTCGGTTCCGGCGAGACGGTCGCCGTCGACCTCGCCTTCGAGACGGACGATCCCACTCTCGCGTTCCACCTCCGCGTCGGCGCCGACCGTGAAGACGGAGTGCAGGCGTTCGCCGTCGACACGCGCGCGGAGCCCTTCGCGCCGCTGACCGGGCGTCACAGCTACCGGCTGCGCCTCGTCTTTCCGCAGCTTCCGATCGCGCAGGGGGACTTCCGCCTGTACGCGTTTCTCGGGGACGAGACCGCGCTCCACCTCCACGATCTGAAGATCCTGCGTCCCGGGTTCACGGTGGTATCTCCCGACTACACGGTCGGGCTGGTGAAGCCGCACCACTTCTGGACGGTCACGGAAGGAAGCGGCGAGGAGCCGCTTCCCCTGACCGCCGGCTCTTCGGCCGCCTCTTCTTGACCACGCCGCTCGCCAGAATCGGATTCCTCTCGCGAAGGGAGGCGGGGATCGCCCCCGAGTACGTGCGCCGCCTCTCCCGCCACCGCTGGAGAAGGAGGTTTCCCGGGCGGCGCTTCGAAGAGCTTCGCGAGGACCAGGCGGCGGCGCTGACGTTTTTCGCTTCAGAGAGCTGGATCGTCGTCCTCGATGAGATCGCGCTTCCCTTGCCCGGCGAAGAGATCACTCCCGTCGCGGGAGAGGTCCTCCTCGCCTCCGTGCGCTCGCCCGTGGATTCTCCGGTCGTTCACACGCTTGCCGAGTTCGAGCGAGCGAGCTTTCCGCCGGGAGATCGGGGCGTGCCCCGACCGGAGAACGCGCCGGCGCTCGCGTTCCGGGTCTCCGACGTTCCGCCCGAACCCGGAGAGACCGTGGGCGACTACGTGCGTCGCCTTCTGTCCGGCGAGTCGCTGCGCTCTCTCCCGGCAGTCTTCGCGGCGGTCGTCTTCGACGAATCGGGCGGCGAACGGCCAGAGCTCATCCGTTACTTTCCTCACGGGATCCTCCGGCTCCTGGACGTCGGATGCGGGCCGGGCGAGGTGTCCGGGGCGATCCGCCGCACGCGTCCTCAGGTCTCGGTCACCGGCATCGAGCGGGATCCCTCCGCCGCCGCTCTCGCGCGGACCGATCTGGAGCGCGTGATCGAGGGGGACGCCCGGGAAGCCCTCCGCGGGCTCGCGGCCGCCGGAGAGCGATTCGACGCCTTCCTCTTCGCCGACGTACTCGAGCACCTGGAGGATCCGATCGCCGCCCTGGCGTTGGCGCACGAGCTCGCGCTTCCGAAGGCGACACTCGTCGTGAGCGTCCCGAACGTCGGGCATCTCTCACTCGTGCGGGATCTCGTTGCTGGACGGTTCGACCCGCTGCCCTCGGGCCTCCTCGACGCCGGACACCTGCGCTGGTTCACTCGCAACTCTCTCGAGGAGGTCCTGGACGAGGCGGGCTGGCATACGCTCTCGATCGAGAGGCTCCCCGGATCGCCGCCACCGGACGAAGGAGAGTTTCTTCGGTGGGCTTCGGACTTTCCGGAAGCCGATCGAGACGCGTTGACCACATACCAGTGGGTCGCGGTCGCGCAGCCGCGGTGAAGTTGCGCATCGCCTACCTGCTCGAATCGACCGCGCTTTCGGGCGGCGTCAAGGTGGCCCTCCTCCAGGCGGAGGCGCTCGCCCGGCGGGGACACCGCGTGGTGATCGTGTCGCCCGAGGGGCAGCCGGACTGGTTCTCCTTGTCGCGCGCGCACTTCGAGCGGTCGGCCTTCCGCGATTCGGCGGAGCTCGCGCGCGCGCAGGTGCGGGTGGCGACGTTCTGGAGGACCGTCGCGCCGGCGGTCGACGGGGCGAGCGGGCCGGTCTTTCACCTCTGCCAGGGCTATGAAGGGGACTTCACGTTCTACGCTTCGTCCCGGTCCGCGATCGAAGAGGCGTACCGCGCGCCGACGGTCAAGCTGACGGTGTCGGAGACCCTGGCGCAGCGCCTCGAAGCCCGGGGGTTCGGACCGGCAATCAACGTCGGACAGGCGTTCGAGGCCGACGGTTTCGCTCCCGGACCCGAGCGCCCCCCGGGTGACCCGCCGGTCGTTCTCCTCGTCGGGCCCTACGAGGCGGACGTGAAGGGCCTTTCGATCGCGTTTGCCGGGCTCGCGCTCTGGCGGCGCCGCGGCGGGCTTTTTCGCCTGCGCCGCGTGTCCCCGTTTCCGGTGGGGGAGGAAGAGAAGTCGTGGGGCCTGGCCGACGAGTATCACCACCGGCTCGCGCCGGACCGCATGCCATACGCCTACCGGGCCTCGGACCTCTTCGTCGGCCCGTCGCGACCGGAGGAGGGGTTCGGGCTCCCGGCGCTCGAGGCGCTCGCCTGCGGGCTGCCGTGCGTGCTCTCGGACACCCCGGGGCATCGCGAGTTCGCGGGCGAGGCGGCGTGGTACTTCGCTGACGGCGATCCAGACGCGCTCGCGGACCGCCTGCCGGAGGTCGTGTCCGAGGCCGCGAGAAGCCGCGCGCGGCGCGAAGGTCCCGCGGCCTCCGCGAGGTTCGGCACCGCGAACGTCGCCGAGCGCCTGGAGGCGGCGTTCCAGCACGCGCTCGGCGGGCACCCGTAACCTCGATGCCGCCGGACGTCTCCGCCGTCGTCGTCAGCCACTCGAGCGCGCGCGAGGCGATCGAGTGCATCGCGTCGCTCCGAGCGGCGTGGCGAGAAGAAGGAATCCGGGGCGAGATCGTCCTCGTCGACTGTGGCTCGGGCGCCGCGGAAGCGCGCCGGCTCGAATCGGCGGGCTCCGACCTGTTCCTCTCCCTCGCGGAGAATCGCGGATACGCCGGCGGGGTGAACGCCGGGCTCGCGCGCGCCGGTTCCTTCCGCATCCTCGTCTGCAACGCCGACGTGGTGTTTCGCCCCGGGGCAGTTGGTCCTCTCCTCGAGGAGATAGACGACCCCTCCGTCGGCGCGGCCGCTCCGCTCGCGTTCTGGGACGCGGAAGACCGTCTTCGCCTCCCGCCCGGCTGGTCCCCGGGGTTCCTCTCGGATCTCGCGCAGCTTTCGACCGGCCGCTCGCGCCACGACGTGCGGTTCGCCTCCTTCGCGCGCGAGACACTCCGGCTCTGGGAGCGCGGGGGAAGCACGAGCCACCTCTCGGGAGCCGTCCTCGCGGTCCGACGCGACGTGTTCGACCGCGTCGGGCGCTTCGACACGCGGTTTCCCTTCGAGTTCGAGGAAACGGAGTGGGAGGACCGTGTCCGCGCGAGCGGCCTCGTACTGCGGTTCGTCCCGCGGGCGAGGATCCGCCACCTCTGGGGATCGAGCGCGGCCGCGAGCTCCGAAGCTCCGGCGCGGCGAGCCCGTTCACGGCGCCTCTACTGGCGCCGTCGCTACGGCCGTCTCGGCCGGGCGATCCTCGAGCGCGCCTCCGGCCGGTTCCGGCCGTCGCCCGTTCCGCGGATCGCGGAGCCGCGGCTCCCGCCGCACCCGGGAGGATGGGTCGCGGTCTCGACGAATCCCTCCGTCCTCCCGTTCGCGGGGTCCCCGCTCGACGAAGGTTTCGCGCTTCCCGAGGAGCTCGCCGCGCGCCTCCCTCCGGGGCCGCTCTACCTGCGGTCGTTCCGCGCGACCGACGGACGACCGCTCGAGACCTTCATATGGCAGAAGGAAGAACGGTGATTCGCTTTCTCGTTCGAGAGGCGACGGCCACCGACGCTCCGAGCGTGCGGCGGCTCTTCGCCCGAGTCTTCGGCAAGGAGATGTCGGAAGACGAATGGGCCTGGAAGTTCGAGCGCAACCCGGACGGGTGGTTCGGCGTCGTGGCGCTCGTCGGCGGCGAGATCGTCGGCAACTACGCGGGATGGGGAACGCGGATGCGGATCGACGGCCAGCCGGCGCTCTGCTACTCGGTCGGCGACGTCGCCACCGATCCCGCAGTCCGCGGCCTCGGGGGGAGACGCGGCATCTACCGTTCGATGACCGAGGCGTTCTACGAGGCGGTGGGCGCGCAGGGAGTGCCCTTCTGCTTCGGGTTTCCGAATCCGCGCGCGCTCCACGTGAGCGAGAAGATCGTCGGCTCGCGGACGCTGTTCCCGATCCGCGAGGTCCTCGTTTCCTGCGACGCATTTCCGCCGCCGCCGCCGGACGCGGCCGCCGGGGACTCGGTCGGGGAGAGCTTCGATCCGCTGTGGAGCGCCGCCGCGTCGTTCCTGACGCACGCGCCGGTGCGCGATCGCGCGCGCGTGAACTGGCGCTTTCACGCGCGGCCGACGCGGTGGTATCGGATGGTCTGGAGGGAGAGCGGAGGCCGCACGACGGGATGGGCGGTCCTGTCGGTCACGGGCGATACTGCCCTCGTCGCGGATTTCCTCTGCCGCGAGGCGGACGGCGGCGATCTGCCTCTCCTCTTCGCCGCGGCGGCCGCGGAGGCGCGACGCCTCGGCGCAACGAAGCTCGTTTTCTGGGAGACGCCGGGCGGTCCTGCGGCGGATCTCCTCCGCCGGCTCCCCGGAGAGCGGCGCGAGGCGGGCTTTCCGATCATCGTGCGCACGTTCGACGACGAGGCCGCGAACCGGTTCGCCGAGCGCGCACACCTGGTGCCTTCGATGTACGACCTCGTGTAGTTCTATTGTCATCCCGAGCCCTTCGCAATGTCATCCTGAGCGCAGCGAAGGATCTCTTTCTCGATTGCCGGGGGCGTCCGGCTCAGGGCAGGCTCTGCGAAGGACCTCTACCTATCAAGGGAGAGATTCCTCGCTCCGCTCGGAATTACAGGGAAAAACGCTTCGCTCGTCGGAATGACAGGTGGGAACCTCCAAGCAGTTAGACTCGCTCGAACGTAAACAGGTGGCGAATCGGTGAACGAAGACGAGCTCATTCCTTACGAGGCGACCGACTTGACCGCCGAGCGGGTCCTCGCACTTGCTGCTCATCCCGACGACGAAGTCCTCGGCGCCGGCGGTCTGCTCGCGCTCTGCGCCGAGCGGGGCAGCGCCGTCCGCGTCTGGATCGCCACCGACGGAACGGCTCAGGAAGGCGCTGCCGAAGAAGGCGCCGAGGCCTACGGGGCTCGCCGTCGGGAGGAGTCGCGACGCGCGGCGGAGGCTCTCGGGCTCGAGCCGCCCGTGTTCGCGGGACTCTCCGACCGGTCGCTCGAATCGGACGGAGAGCTCACCCGCGCGCTCGCGGACCAGCTCGCCGAGTTTACGCCCGACCTCGTGCTGTGTCCGTCGCCTGCCGAGATCCATCCCGATCACCGCGCTCTCTCCGAGGCGCTGTATCGGACGGTCGCCGCATCGCGCCCGGAGGACGCCGACCACGACCGGTATCGCTTCCTGCGCCTCGGGTTCTACGAGATCTCTCAGCCCTTCCTGCCGAACGCGCTGGTGGACATCTCGCCGGTCGCCGGACGGAAGGAGGAGGCGCTCCGCGCCTACGAGTCACAGCAGTCGGTGCGCGACTACGCCCGCGCGCTCCAGGGCCTGAACGCCTATCGCCGGTTGACGATCCCGGGCAGCGGCCCCGTCGAGGCGTTCTGCGTACTCTCGTGGGCGGAGGCTTCGAGCCGGTCGCTCGAGGAGTTTCGCCGCGCGATCGGTCCGGCGGTGATTCGCGAAGGAAGCCGCGGACCCGCTCCCGTCGCGGTCGTGGTCCGGACCCGAAACCGCCCGGCTCTCCTCGCGGAGGCGCTCGAGAGCCTCCGCACGCAAACGGCGCGCCCGACCCGCGTGGTCGTCGTCAACGACGGCGGGGCTTCGGTGTGCTCGGTCGTGGACCCGTTCCGTGTCGCCTTCCCGATCTCTCTCGAGGAGCTTCCCGAGCGCCGGGGGCGGTCGGCGGCCGCGAACCGCGGCGTCGAGGCGGCGACCGAGGACCTCGTGGCGTTTCTCGACGACGACGACCTCTGCTTTCCCGATCACTTCGAGCGGCTGGTCGCCGCGCACCGGTCGGGCCCGGAGCCCGTCGTCTACTCCGATGCGGTGACGGTCCTCTACCGGCGCGACGGCGAAGAGTGGCGGGCCGGCAGCCGGACGCTGCAGTACTCACTCGATTTCGATTCCGACTATCTCCTTCTCGCCAACTACATTCCCCTCCACACGCTGCTCCTTCCGCGCGCCCTCTTCCGGAAGCTCGGCGGCTTCGACGGCGCGCTCGAGTACTCGGAGGACTGGGACTTCCTGATCCGCGCTTCGATCGAGACCTCGTTCCGGCACGTCCGGGCGGTGACGTGCGAGTACCGGGTTTTCGAGGGCGGCGACGCAGACCCTGCGCATACCGCGGCGGGTTCCGTCTCCTTTCAGCGCGCCCGGCGGGAGATCTACGAGCGGTATGCTTCGCGGCGTACGGAGGAAGGGCTCGCACGCGTCCTGGACCGCATGCGCGCGCAGATCGCGTTCTGGTACGAGCGCGACACCATTTCCCAGGGGGAGCTTCGCTATCAACGCGAGAGCCACCAGCGACTCGCCGATGCGGTCGCCGCCGCCGAAGCACGCGTCGCGGCCGCCGCGGCCGAGCAGATGCGCCTGGCCGAGGCCGAGCTGCGAGTTATCCAGCTCCAGACCGAAAGGACGCGGCTTCTCGCCGAAAACGAGCTCGTCCACGACCGGCTCGCCGAGCTCTACGCGAAGAACGAGGAATACGACCGGCAGCTCGCCGAGACCTACGGTGAGATCGATCGGCTGAACGCGATCCTGAGCCAGATCTACGGATCGCGAACCTGGAAGCTGCACCTCTTGCTGGATCGGCTCCGGGGTCGCGGCTAGGAGTGAGTCGTCTTTTGGCGGGGGACCTTGCGGTCCCCCGAACCCCTTGGAAAGTGCCCGAGTACCTGTCCGCGGGGGACCTTGGGGCCCCTCGCACATCCTAGAAGTCGGGGAGAAATGTCCTCGAGGCCGGTCATCGCGGTGCTCGCTCCGGAGCCGATCCGGCCGCGGATGGCGGGAATGGGAATCCGCGCCCTGGAGCTCGCGCGCACACTCGGAGTGGAGCTCGACGCGCGGTTGCTCGTGCCGAACGATCCGGCCGAGGCGGCGGAGGTCTCGGGAGAAGTCCCCCTGGTGCACGCCCCTCCCCGGGGAGACCTTGCGGCCGCCGCCGCCGGCGCCAGCGCTGCCGTCGTCTCCGGACATGCCGCGAACTTCTGGTTCCACCAGGCGCCGGACGTTCCGGTCGCGGTGGATCTCTACGATCCGTTCCCGATCGAGAACCTCCACTACGCAGAGACGCTCGGGGAGGAGACGGCGCGGCACGACTTCGCGACTCTGCACCTCGCGCTCGCGCGCGCCGACTTCTTCCTCTGCGCTTCGCCCGAGCAGCGCCTCTTCTACGCCGGAGCGCTCTTCGCCGCCGGGCGGATCGGTGCGACGAACTTTCCCGCCGATCCGCAGCTCGCGGAGCTCCTCGCAGTGGTGCCGTTCGGCGTTCCTGCTCGTCCCGCTGCCGGCGACCGCGCCGCCGGCCGTCGCGCCGCCGGCGTCCCCGAGGCCGGCCCGCTCGTTCTCTTCGGAGGGATCTACGACTGGAGCGATCCCGTGCGGCTTCTCGACGCGTGGCCGCTCGTTCGCGGTCATCACCCGGATGCGCGGCTCCTTTTTCTCGACAGCCCCAACCCGGGCACGACCCCGCAGCGTGTTTACGCGGACACCCGGGCGCGGGCGCGTGGGCTCGATCCCGAAAGCCGCTCGATCTTCTTCTCTCCGTGGATTCCGTACTCCGCCCGTGAAGACCTGTACGCGGCGGCGGATCTGATCGTCTCGATCTCTGCGGAAGGGCTGGAAACCGACCTCGCGTACCGCACCCGCCTGCTCGACGCCGCCTGGGGCGGCGTACCCTCGGTTTCCGTCTCCGGGGGCGCGCTCGCCCGGGAGCTCGCGGACGCGGGCGCGGGGTGGCGTGTGGAAGGGTCGGCTGAAGACCTCGCGCGCGCGATCGTCGCCGCGCTTTCGCGCGAGCGGTGCTCCGAAGCTGCGCGCGCGGCGCGGGCCTTCGCCGCTGAACGGAGCTGGGCACGCGTCGCGCGCCCGCTCGTCTCGTGGTGCGAGCGACCCTGCGTGGACGAGAACCGGCTTCCGTATCCGGCCGCCCGGGAGACGCGCCTCTGGAAGCGGCTCACCCGTCGAGTGCTCTCCCGCTAGGAGAGTGTCCGAGTAATCTCAGCGGGGGACCTTGCGGTCCCCCGAACCCCCTAGGAGAGTGTCCGGGTATCTGTCGGTGGGGGACCCCCTGAGGCCCCGGGGCGGGAGGGCGAAGTCGTTCATGAACCAGCTGGGAGCGGGAGCCTCCGTGGTTTATTCTGCCCGCCGTCGATGAAGACTCCCGATGCTTCGATCGTCGTCGTTCACCACCGCGACCACGAGCGCCTCTTCAAGGCGCTCGCCGCGCTCGAGACGGGCTGTCGCGGCCGGCTCTCGGCCGAGGTCCTCGTCGTCGACAACGCTTCGGGTCTTCCCGTCGCCGAGCTGCTCCGCCGGCACCCGACGATCCGTCGCATCCCGGCGGCCGCGAACGTCGGCTTCGCTGCGGGCTGCCGTCTCGGCGCAGAGGCGGCCCGGGGTCCCTTCCTTCTTTTCGTCAACGACGACGCGGTCGTCGAGCCGGAGGCGCCGCAGCTCCTCGTCCAGGCGCTCGATCGTTCCGATCCGGACGTCGTGGCGGTCGCGGGTCGGCTCACCGATCCCACCGGGCAGCGAAACGACTTCTTCGACGGCTTTCTGACGTTCGACGGCCACGCGTTCCAGAGCGACGTCGGGCGACCCGTCGCCGCGCTTCCGGAGACGGTTCCCGGAGAGGAGCGGCTCTTCGCCTGCGGCGGGTTGATGGCGGCGCGGCGGCGCGAGTTCCTGTCGTCCGGCGGGTTCGACGACGACTATTTCGCCTATCTCGAGGACGTCGACTTCGGCTGGAGGCAGTGGATCCTCGGGCGACGGATCGTCGCGGAGCCGCGCGCTCTCGCCCGCCACCGCGGGGGCGCAACCGGTGAGGCGCTCGGCATCTACTCGCGCGGCTATCTCTTCGAGAAGAACGCGTTCGCAACGGCCTACAAGAACTTCGACCGCGATCACTTTGCCGCGCTCATGCCGTCGGTGCTCGCCGCCTTCCTGATGCGGATCTCGCAGATGCTCGCGGCGCGCAATTCCGGCGCGGCGGAGCTCGCCCGGGACCCCTACGCCGAGCCGCGGCGCGCGCCGTCGTTCCTGCGCCGGCTGTTCGGGATCTCGACCGGTCCCGGAACCGCCGTGCTCCTGGACGACCCGCTCACGGTCGCGCATCTCAAAGCGCTGCTCTGGATCCATCGCAACCAGGAGTCACTCGCTGCGAAGCGGCATGCGGTGCAGTCGGTCCGCCGGCGATCGGACGCGGAGATCTTCTCGAAGTTCCCGCTGCGCCTCGTGCCGACCTATCCGGGCGACGAGCGATTCGACTCCGCATTCTTCCGGGAGTTCCTCGCGCGCGCGCCGGAGCTCGTCCGGACCACGCTCGAAGAGATCTTCGTTGGGGGCTCGGCTTGAAGTCTTTTTCGGTCGTCATTCCGACCTTCCGCCGGCCGGATACGCTCTTGCGCGTCCTGGAAGCGCTTGGCCGTCAAACGGCGCCGCCGGAGTTCGAGGTCGTCGTCGTCGACGACGGCTCGGAAGATTCCACGGCCGAGCGCCTTCGCGCCTACCGGGCTCCCTACCCGCTTCGCTGTTTCTTCCAGGAGAACTCGGGCCCCGCGCGCGCGCGCAACCGCGGGGTCGAGGAATCGCGCGGCGAGATCGTGCTCTTCCTGGGCGACGACACGGTCCCCGAGGCGGCGTTCCTCGACGTACATGCTCGCGCGCACGCCGAGCGGCGCGATCATCCGGTCGCGGTCCTCGGCTACACGACCTGGCCGCGGGAGCGGCGGGTCTCGCCGTTTCTCCACCACATCAACGAGTACGGGCTCCAGTTCGGCTACGGTTTGATCGAAGACCGCGAGTCGGTGCCGTTCAACTTCTTCTACACGTCGAACATCTCTCTGCCGCGCCGCCTCCTCGAGGAGGCGGGCCTCTTCGACACCACGTTTCCGCACGCCGCGTGGGAGGACATCGAGATCGCGTACCGGCTCACGAACCAGGGGATGAAGATCGTCTATCGACCCGAGGCGATCGCCCGCCACTACCACGACATCACGTTCGCTTCCTTCCGGCGCCGACAGGAGAGGTCGGGCGAGGCGGCCGCCGTCTTCTTCGAGAAGCATCCTGAGCTCGGCGGTTTTCTCGGCGTCCCGCAGGCGCTGACCTTCGCCAACGGCTCGGCAGGACGAGTACTCGCGTGGTGGGCATCTCTCGCCGAGCGATGGGATCTTCCCGGCGCCCGTCGGGCCCTCGATCGCGTCCTCCGCGGCGACTACCTGCGCGGCCTCGCGCGAAGCCTGAAGGCGCGGGGCTGGTCGGCGACGGGCCGCCCCGACCTGCGAGCGGCAGCTTCCGCGCCTCGCACGACGGGCGTCTGGCCGCGATGACGAAGTGACCTTTTCGGAGGTCACCGGCGCAGGTTTCTCCGGCGCGGCGGACGCTGATCCGCCTCGAAACGCGCGACTTGTCCGCGGGGCGTCCGGGCGTGATCGTGGCGTCTGGTTTGCTCGTCCTTTCACCGGAGGCATGTCCATGAAGAGGCTCATCCTTGCTGTGGTGGCGTTTGCCGCTCTCGTGGCTCTCGCGGCCCCGCTCTCCGCCGCGCCACGCCGAGGGCACCACGGGTTTCACCGGCGTCCCGCCGTCATCGTTCGGCCCTGGTACTGGGGATGGGGGTTCGGCGGTTACTGGTATGACCCTTACTGGTACGGTTACGGTCCCTACCATCGAGGCTATTACGGGCGTTACGGCTACGGTTACGGTCCGTCCGGGAACTGGGCGGTCGTCGACACCGACGTGTCGCCGGAAAGCGCGCGCGTCTATCTCGACGGGCAATACATCGGCACCGCCGACGATTTCGACGGCTATCCCGATTACCTCTATCTGCGCCGCGGGAGCTATCGGCTCGAGTTCCGTCTCGAGGGTTTCGAGTCGCGCGAGATCTCCGTGGATGCACGCCCGGGAGTGAAAGTCGACGTCGGGGACAAGCTGGCCAGGGTCCCCGGGGCATCGCGCTACGGAACCTACGACAACCCCGAGCCGCGCGGAGGCGTGCGGAGGTTCTGGGCGAAGCGGCGCAACGTCTCGGTCGAGGTAACCGACCAGGACGAGATCTACGGGGACGATCGCCGCTACTCCCGTGAGCGGCCCCGCGAGGGCGACGAGTCAGGCAACGATTACGCCGAGGACCGCGATCGCGGCCGGCGCGACACCGACGTCGAGCGCGAGCGTGAAGGGGGGCCCTCCCCCCGCGCGCGGGAAGAGTGGCGCAGCCGAGGTGGCGCCGAGCAGGGAGACACGCGGCTCGTGCTCGACGTCCGACCGTCCGACGCTTCGATCTATCTGGACGATCGCTTCATCGGCACCGCATCGGAGCTCAGCTCGGACACCGGGGTGGCTGTCGCGCCGGGGCGCCACACGCTCGTCGTTTCGCGGCCGGGGTACCGCGATCGCCAGGTCGAGGTGGACGTCTCGGAGAGCGAGACCGAGAGAGTCGAGGTCACGCTCGAGCGGTGAGCCAGGAGTGTGTCCGAGTATTTGTCGCCGGGGGACGTTGCGGTCCCCCGCACCCCCTGGCGGCGCGGCGGGCGCCCCGCGCCGGAGCCCCGCCGCGCGAGTCTCACCGACTTTGGTCGACCTCGACCTCGACCTCGGCCGGGGCCCATTCGGCTCACGTCGAGGCGCTCTCATTCGTTTCGGTCCCCCTCGTTTGGGTCTATACTGCGAGCATTCGAAGGAATCACGGGGAGGTACGAAGACCCGGCGGCGTCTATCATGGTGGTTGACCCCACCTTCTGCCAGTTTCGGTAGCTCCCAGGTCCGCACTCTTCCCGAATCCTTCCGATCCCGTCGGGTCGGAGGCCTCCCCGTCGTTCCTTCGAGCCCCCCGGGGGGGACGTAGAGGGCCGCGATGTTCCCCGCCGACAGATATTCGGACACTCTCCCGGGGGTTCGGGGGACCGTAAGGTCCTCCCGACGAAAATTACTCGGACACCTCTCATTGACTCGTGTATCCGTCCGGCGTCGTCCCGCCCGGACGGACGGCTACGGCTCAGTCGATCCGAAACTCTCAGCCGCCGGTTGCGGTGCGACTGCCGCGGTCGAAAGTCCGAGCAGCACCTTCTCGAAGTGCAGCCGGCGGTTTCCGCGCCGGGTGTCGGGAGGGTAGTCGGCGGCGGCGACGGCGGCGTTCTCGAGAGCCGTAGCGCCCGCGCGCCGAGCGATCTCCAACAGCGGGTTCAAGACAGCCCGGTGGCGCACGAGCTCGGCCGACACGCCCGCGCCGACCAGGGCGGCATCCGCGAGTAGTTCACCGAAAACTCGCAGCTCCTCCGGCTCCGCCCGGCCGAGAATCTCGGCGAGGAGCACGAGAGACGCGAGCTTGCCGTCGACGATTCCGGCGCGGAGCGCTTCGACCGCCTCCAGTCGGAATCGGCGGGCGTCTTCGAGACGATCCTTGCCGGCATTCTCGTCGGACGTGAAGATCGCGAGGTCGGCGGCGTCGTCCTCGGAGAATCCCCCTTCGCGCCAGGCGCGCGCGCGATCGCTGGCGGAGCCGGAGGCAACGCGCACCGCGAGGCAGCGGGAGCGGATCGTCGGGAGCAACGCCTCGGGCCGCCGGGTCGTGAGAATCCAGTGCAGCCGCGATCCCGGCTCTTCGAGCGACTTCAAGAGCGCATTTGCCGCTTCGAGACCGAGGAGCTCCGCGCGCGAGATCCGCACGACGCGCCGCGCGCTCTCGTAGGGCCGTCCCGCTCCGAACGCGATCGCCTCCCGCACCCGGTCGACGCGGATCTGAACTCCCTCGGGCTCGATCGTCAGGAGGTCGGGATGGATCCCCTCGAAAGCGCGCCGGCAGGACTCGCAGCGATTCTCCGGATCGTCGCCGGGGCAGAGCAGGAGCGCCCCGAGACGCGAGGAAGTCTTTTCGAGCGTCTCCGCCGACGTCGCATGAAGGAGAAGCGCGCCCGGGAAGCGCTCGGGCCGAGCGGCAAGGCGCTCGAGAAGCGGTGAGGCAACCATCAAATCCCGAAGCGCTCGGCGAGCGCCCTCCAGGTCTCGCGAAAGAGCTCCGCGGCCGGACGGTGCGCATCGAGCACGAGCACACGCTCCGGCTCCCTCCGCGCGATCGCGAGATATGCGCGCCGCACACGCTCGTGGAAGGCGAGCTCGGCCTCCTCGAAGCGGCCGATTCCGCGTGCGCCGCGCCGGTTCGCCCGCGCCAGCCCTTCGCGCGGGTCGAGGTCGTACAAGAGCGTCAGCTCCGGCAGAAGCCCGTCGCGCGCGAGTTCGTCCACGCGCCGCACGAGCCGCGCGTCGAGGCGACGGCCGACCTGCTGGTAGGCCTCTGTCGCGTCGGAGAACCGGTCACAGAGGACGAAGAGACCCCGCTCGAGGGCGGGACGCAGGACTTCGCGGACGTGCTGGCGGCGGTCCGCCTCGAACAGGAGCCACTCCGCGACCGGGTCGAGCTCCCGGTGCGCTTTCTTCATCACGACAGTCCGGAGGATGCGTCCAATCCGCGTGCCTCCGGGCTCGCGCGTCGCGAGCACGAGCCGGCGGCCCTGTTTCAGCCGGGCAGCCGCCATGCGGAGCTGGGTGGATTTTCCCGATCCTTCGACTCCCTCGAAGGTGATGAACGGCATGGGAAAGAAGCTATCAGCGATCCGCTTTCCGCGCTGAAGATTGAACGGCTGAGAGCCGACCGCTTCGGCTCCGCACCCTCGGCTAACATTGACTGTTTTGGAGCGTATTCGCTGACATGACGAATTCCGCGCCGGGCCGGTCGCTGTACCTCGCGATCGGGTTCGCCGGGCTCGCGCTCGCGATCGCTTCGATCGCGGACATGTTCGCGCCCCGCCCCTACGACGGGATCGTTCCGGTCCCCTACAGCCGAAGGGGCGTCGAGGTCCGGGCCGTCGTGCCCGGTGGGCCCGCCGGCGCCGCCGGCATCCGCGCGGGAGACTGCGTCGTCGGAATCGGAAAGCGGCTGGTCAACTCGACGTCCGACGCCTCCGCCGAACTCCGCAAGCACGAGATCGGACAGAGCGTTTCTTATCTCTCCCATCGAGGTCCGTGCGGTTCCGATACGAAGGGCGACCTGCGCTCCGCTCCGGTCCGGCTGTCGTCGGAGCGGCTCGGCGGGACGACTTACCTGTACGCCGTAGGCCTCGGTTTTCTGTTCTTCTTCATCGGCTTCTTCGTCTTCAACCGGCGGCCGGGGGACCGGGCCGCCCGTGTCTTCTTTCTGCTCTGCGTCCTTTTCCTGCTGTTCTTCGTCTGTCGGCTGCGTCCCGCCTCCTACTGGTGGATCGATCTCTTCGTCCAGAACACGGGGACCGTGAGTCTGTTTCTGCTCCCGGCCGTCTTCCTCCACTTCTTCCTGATCTTCCCTCGGCCGAAGGAACTCACGTTCGCGAAGCCGGACGAGTGGACAGGGGAGCCACCGCCCCGTTGGAAGGAGAAGCTGCAGGACTTCCTCTCGGCAAGCCCCACCCTTCTCTACCTTCTCTACTCGGTTCCACCGGTCGTGTTTCTCTACGACGTCGTGCGGCAGCTGCACGGCCACCGCGTCGCGGTCCTCTCCGGAGCGCCGCTCTCTTCCTGGGTGCTCCTCGGCGACTACCTCGTTCTCGGGCTGATCGCGCTCGCCCACTCCGCGTTCACGCTGCCGGACGTACGCGAACGCCGGCAGGCATTCCACGTCTTCATCGGCACGATCGTCGGGATTGCCCCGTTCGTGCTCTTCGGGATCGTGCTGCCCTCCGCTTTCAACATCGAGGACTACGTCTTCTACGGCATCGTCCCGATGATCTTCATCCCGCTCACGTTCGCCTACGCGATCGTCCGGTTCCAAATGCTGAACGTGCGGGTGATCGTTCGCCGCACGTTTCTCTACGCGGCGACCACTGCGATCCTGCTCGGCGTCTACGCGCTCGCCGTCGCGATGGCGAACGTCATCTTCGCGGAGTCGCGACTTTCGTCGTCACCGCTGTTCAACTTCGGCTTTTTCCTCGTTGGAATCTCGCTCTTCGAAGTCCTGAGGCGCAAGCTCCAGACCCCGCTCGACAAGCTCTTCTTCCGGGAGAAGTTCGACTACCAGAAGGCGCTTCTCGAGATGAGTGAGGCGATCACCGGAGAGCTCGACCTCGGGAGGATCGCCGATTTCCTCACGGGGCGCGTGGCCGCGACCATGCGGCTCGATCAGGCTTCGATCTGGCTGCGCGACGAGGAGGGCTGGCTCGACCGCCGCGGACGCCGGGAAGATCGCCTCTCGCCGGCCGCCGAGGTCCGCCGGCTCCTTCGAAGGGAGGGCAAAGCCGTTTCGCCCGAGGAACTCTTCGAACGCCTTTCCGACCCGGAGAGCCTGCGGTTCTGCGAGCGCGTGATCGCGGAGGGGTACCGCCTGCTCGTCCCGCTCGCGTACCGGGAACGGCTGATGGGTATTCTCGCGCTCAAGGAGAAGCTCTCCGGCGAGCGATTCGACCGAGACGACCAGACGCTGCTCTCGACGCTCGCGAACCAGTCGGCGCTCGCGATCGAGACGGCGATCCTGCACGACGAGATGACCCGCCAGGCGGAGCTGCGGCGCGACCTCGAGATCGCGCGAGACATCCAGACGAGTCTCCTGCCACGGACACTCCCGTCCGTGGCCGGGTTTTCGTTCCTGGGCGGAAGCCTCCCGGCCAAGGTCGTGGGCGGGGACTTCTACGACTTCATCTCTTTGGACGACCGGCGGCTCGGAGTCGTCATCGGCGACGTCTCGGGAAAGTCGGTCCCGGCCTCGCTCCTGATGGTCGCATCCAGGGAGATCGTCTACTCGCGCGCGCTCGCGACGCGCGATCCCGGCCGACTCTTCCAGGAATCGAATCGGCGCATCTACGCGATCAAGCGCCGGATGTTCGTCTCGCTCGGTTATTTCCTGCTCGACGCGGATGCGATGAGCCTCCGCTACGCGATCGGCGGCCAGCCGCTGCCGATGATCCTCCGCTCTGGAGATGGTGGCCCCGCGTTCCTCGAGCCGCCGGAACACCGGCTGCCCCTCGGGGCGTTCAAGGAGGTGCCCTACGACACCCGGGAGATTTTCCTGAAGAGGGGCGACCTGCTGTTCTTCTACACGGACGGCTTCACGGAGGCGATGGACGCCGAGATGAACCCGTTCGGCGAGGAAAGGCTCATGGACTCCGTGGCCCTCCGGCGCGACGCCGCGCTCGAAGAGATCGCCCGTGGGCTCCTCTCCGACATCCGGGCTCACGTCGGCGGAGCCGAACAGTACGACGACATGACCTTTCTCTTCATGAGGGTCGAATGACGCCGGATTTCCGGCCCGGTTCGTCCGCCGGAAAGCGCCCCCGGTCCGCCCTCCGTTCTGATTCTCGGGAGCCAACCCCATGACTCCACGAGCCTTTGCCGGCCGGCTGGCCGTTCTGCCAGGCGAAACCTCGGCCGGCCCCGGCCGTATCATCGGTGTGCGATGAGGAAGCGCCGCGCGATTTCTCTGCTCGGACTTCTGCTCCCCCTCGCCGCGGCGGGGGTCGCTGCCGCGCTGTACCTGTCGAATCGGCGCGAGGTCACGACGTCTTCCGACGCCGCCCACCGCGCTTACCGCGAAGCGGTCGAGAACGAGCGTCGCTTCTACTTCAAGGACGCGCGGCTCGGTTTCGCGAAGGCCCTGGAACTCGATCCGGACTTCGTGATGGCGATGCTCGGCCTCGCTCGTTTTTCCGAGAAGGAGCAGGCGCTCTCGCTCATCCACCGCGCGCAGCGCTCGAAGAGCCGGCTGAACGAACGGGAGCGGCTCCAGATCGAACTCCAGCTGGCAGGATGGGAAAAAGGACAGGAGGAGCGCCTGAAAATCGCCCGGGAGATCCTCCGGCGCTATCCGGACGATTTCCGCGCCACGACGATGGTCGCAATGGACGAGGTATCGAAGGGGAAGATGGAGGAGGCGGTCCGGATCTTCACGAAGCTCCTGGAAGCGGATCCGAACAGCGCCGACGCGTACAACCAGATCGGTTACTACTACGGCTTCCGCGGAGACTACGAGAAGGCGATCGAGAACCTGAAGAAGTACCAGTTCATGGCGCCCGACCAGGCGAACCCGCACGACAGCCTCGGAGAAATCCAGGCGTACTCCGGCCGCTATGACGAAGCGATCGCGAATCTGACGCGCTCTCTCTCGATCAAACCGGACTTCTTCGCCGCTTACGACCACCTCGGGGTTGCCTACGAGGGGAGAGGCGAATACGCGAAGGCGATCGAGAACTACCTGAAGGCGGCCGACAACGTGTTCGTGGATGGGGAGAAATTCGGCTACCTCAGCAAGGCCCTTCGCGTGACGCTCCACACAGGGGACCTCGAGCGCGCGACCGCGATCCGTACCCGGATGGAGGCGTTGCCGAAGACGGAGTTTGCGGAGCTGAGGATGGCGCTGATCTCCGCTGCGGGGGACCTCATGCACCGCCGCGCGGCCGACGCGGAGCGAAAGCTCGAAGAGCTGAAGCCCCGGATGGTCGAGGCGATTCTGAAACAGAGAAGGCCGCCCGGGTACAAGCCTTACGAGGCGGGGTGGAACCTCCTCATGGCCCGATCCAAGGTCGCGCTCGGCAAGGAGGCCGAAGCCATTCCGCTCTACGAGGAGATGGCCAACCCTCCCAACGGGTGGTCCAACTTTGAGCAGCGCCGCAACGTCTACGAGGGTCGCGCCGAGCTGGCAGCCCTGCTCGCGAAGAAGGGAGAGCTCGACCGCGCAGAAAAGCTTCTGGAGGAGAACCACCGATGGAATCCGAGCTGGGCCCCCGCTCGACCGGCGGAGCAAGCCGTGGCGGAGCTTCGTCGCGCACGGGTGCTCGCGTCGGCGAAGTAATGGACCGGGCGATCCCGCAGTTCGAAACTCAGCACAAGCTCCTCCTCCTCGAAACGCTCTATGACGCCGGGCTGTCGCTCGGCTCCCTCCCGAGCGAGGACGCTCTCGTCGAGGACGTTCTCGGCCGTGCGGTCGGCGTGCTCGACGCGTCGCGCGGGTATCTGGCCACTTTCGGCGAGGGGGGCGCGCGAAGGGCGGAGGCGCGCGTCGGCTTTCCTCGCCGCCAGCCCGAGTCAGTCGTCGCCGAAGACGAGTTCCTTCGCGAGGTTCTCAAGTCGGAAAGCGCGATGATTCGGGAGCGCTTTCGATTCCTGCGGACTCCGGTGCTCGCGGCGATCGGGGTCGCGATCCGCGCGGGCGGCCGGCCGGTCGGCGCCCTCGTGCTGGCGGACAAGGAGCAGCGGCGCGGCGGCCGCGCCCCTTTCGACGAGGAGGACGCGCGGTTCCTGACCTCGCTCGCCGGACTCTCCGGGATGGCCATCGAGAATCGACGGCACCTCGAGCGGCTCACCCGTGAGCGCGAGCGGCTCGAGGAAGAGAACCGGCGTCTGCTCGACGAGACCGGACGCTCGGCGGCCGGGCGTCTCTTCATCGGCGACTCTCCCGTCGCGCGACGCGTGCTCGATCTCGTCGGCCGGGTCGCGAGCTCGAAGATCTCGGTCCTGCTGACGGGCGAGAGCGGCACGGGCAAGGAGCTCGTCGCGCGCATGATCCACGCGCGGAGCGACCGGGCGGAGAAGCCGTTCGTCCCGATCAACTGCGCTGCGCTGCCGGAGCCGCTGCTCGAGTCCGAGCTCTTCGGCATCGAGCGCGGCGTCGCGACCGGTGTGGAGCCGCGGCTGGGCAGGTTCGAAGTCGCGCACGGCGGGACGCTGTTCCTGGACGAGATCGGCGACATGCCGCTTTCCCTCCAGGCCAAACTGCTGCGTGTCCTTCAAGAGCGTGAGATCGAGAGAGTCGGCGGCCGGAGGCGCATTCCGATCGACGTGCGCGTCCTCGCGGCGACGCACGCGCGCCTGCCCGAGCGGATCACGCGCGGCGAGTTCCGCGAGGACCTCTACTACCGCCTGCGCGTCGTCGAGATCACGCTACCGCCGCTGCGCGAGCGCCGCGAGGACATCCCGAAGCTCGTGCGGCACTTTCTCGAGCGCTTCGCCGCGCGCGACGGGCGCGAAGTGCCCCACGTCGATCGCGAGGCGTTCGCGTCCCTCCTCGCCCATGACTACCCGGGTAACATCCGCGAGCTCGAGAACGTGCTCGAAGGGGCGGCGGCCCTGTCACAGGGCGGGGTGATCCACCGCGAAGATCTCCAGTGGCTTCCCTCGCTCGGATCGGAGACGGCGGAGCTCGTCGATTCGGGTGAGACCGCGCCCGCTAACCTTCGCGACCTCGAAGAGCGGCACGTCCAGCGGGTCTTGAAGCTCGCCGGCGGCAACAAGAGCCGAGCAGCCCGGCTGCTCGGAATCAGCCGGCGGACCCTCTACCGCAAGAAGTACCTCGCTCGTTAGGGAGCCTGTTCGAGTCGGCGGGCCGTGGTCCCCGCACCCTCGGGGATGGCGGGTCAGGCCGCTCCAGTCTCTGTATCTTCCTGTCATAGGTGATAGACAGTCACACTTAGAGCTCAATCCATTCAAGGCAAAGATCTTGTCGATGGAGTTCCGCGCCTTATGACAGCTTTGTGTGACAATGGGACGCAATTCGTCCGCCAGCCGTTTTTCCGTTTCTCGAGGCGAAGTTCCGTGTTCTCAGGAGCTTGGGAGTCTCGAACCGTCCCTTGTGGCTCTGGCAGTGGCCTTGCCCTCACAGGACGGTGTCACCGTGAAAAACACCGCCTCTCTCGCCCGCGAACGATGGGACCCTTGGTCTGTTGCGGGTGCAGGCCCGCAGGGCCTGTCCCCGCGACAACTTCTGGAGGGTGCAGGCCCGCAGGGCCTGTCCCCGCGACAACTTCTGGTGGGTGCCCGCCCGCAGGGCCTGTCCCCGCGACAACTTCTGGAGGGTGAAGGCCCGTGGGGCCTGTCCCCGCGCTGGCCTGTGGCGGGTGCAGGCCCGTGGGGCCTGTCCCCGCG
>DASWIB010000141.1:0-11164 GCA_036397915.1 Thermoanaerobaculia bacterium
GCCGTCACGGTCGCACCGACCGAGGCGAGCCGCGCGAGCGGCTTTCCGCGGCTCGAGCGGACGGGAGCGATGCTCGTCCTCGCGTGGGTCGAAGCGGCTGAGCCGTTCCGCTTGCGAGCGGCGACGCTGGCTGCGGCCTCCGTTACTCGCTAGCTCGCGAGCCTCCTCAGTCTCCTCAAACGCTCCTTGAGCTCCCTCGCGGTCGCGACGTCGGTCGTCCGGCCACCGAACACGTTCGCGCAGTAGGCCTCCACGACCGCGCGCGCGTCGTTCGCGGAAGCGGGCGCCGACGCCTCGAACAGCCGCGCGACTTCTACGGGCGCAACGCCCGGTCCGACGCGACCGACCCGCCGCGAGAGAAGGCGCCGGAGAGCGAGGTAAGCACGCGTCGCGGGAGACAGGGCCGGCCGCCGGACGATCCCGCGCAGCGCGATGAGCCCGAGAGCGGCGAGCCCGAACAGGACGACTGCAACCTTCGAGCCGCCCGGAAAGACTCCCGTCGGCGTTCCTTTCCAGAACTTGAGCGACCGTGTCGCGTTGCTGAACGACTGCCGAAACGTGTCCGAAAGCTGGAGCTGATCGCCGGAATCGAATCCGAGGATCCGCCGGTCGTAGAAGACCTCGATCTCCCGCCCGACCGTGACCAGCCTTCTCCACCAGGAGACCCGGGAGGTCGTCGGAGGCACTCCCGCCGGAGGCGTCGGATCGATGACCTGGAACCCCGAGCCGTCGAGCTCCGCCTCCACCCATGCGTGGAGGTTGGTCCCGCGAACGACGATCGTCTCGGAGAATGCGCCCACCTCCCCGCCGTAGGAGCCGGTGACCAGCCGCGCGGGCACCCCGCGCGCGGCGAGCATCATAGCGGCGGCGGACGCGAAAAATTCGCAGTGGCCCGCCTTCGAACGCAGAAGGAAGTTGACGAGCGGGTCGCCGGTCCCCTTCGGGGGATCGAGCGTGTACACGAAGCCCTGCTGGAAATGGGACACGATGCGGTCGGCGATTTCCTCGGGACTCGTGAGGCCCGCGGTCAGCTGCCAGGCATAATCGCGGACCTCGGGAGGCACCCTGGCCGGGTCGATCGCGCTCCGCCCCGCTCCGCGCGACTGCCCTTTCGCGACCGACGCCTCGTAGCGCACGGTCGCGCGGCTCGAAGAGACCTGGACGGTGCCGTCCGGCAGCAAGACCGGGTGGCCGCGCTCGACGCGGACGTGAGACGCCCGATACGGCAGGAACAGAAAGCCACTGCCGAAGAGGTTCTCGTCGATCGAGAGCCGCGCGAATTGGTTTTCGGAGGGCAGAGGATCGTCCGTCACGAGCCGAACGCCGGTAACGTCCCCGCGTTCCCGCACGGCGCGGGCGCTTCGGGTCCAAACACCGTTTCGATACTGCGTGAACACCGCCTCGCGCAGCCGAAGCAGCTCGGGCAGCGCCACGGGTGGATCGATCGAGAGCCGGAGCACGACCCGGCCGCTTCTCTTGGCTCCCCCGAAGGAATCGAGCTCCACCCGGTCCGTGGCCACGGCAGTCGCGCTGCCGTCTTCGAAGCGGATCGGGGAGAGCGCGAACGGGCCGTGCAGGCGCGGCAGCAGAAAAAAGAGCGGGGCTCCGAGAAGCGCTCCCGCGACGATCGCGGCGGCGGAGAGGCCGGGGGTCGGCACGGCCTTCAACACTCGCGCCGGAGGTCCGTCCTCGAAGTCGGCCAAAACCGCGAGACGGCTGAGCGTCCGGAATGCCAGTACGGCCATCACGGCGCAGTACACGAGCGAAACGACGTGAGTGGACGAGGAAACCGACGCGAGAACGATCAGGAAAACGACGAGCAGAGCCGTGCGCGCCTCGCCGGTGTGCTTGAGTGAGGCGAGCTTCGCAATCGTCGTGAAGAGCAGCAGATGCGACACCGAGCGAAGTAGTCCGGGGCGCAGCAGCGCCGTTTCGGCTGCCAGCCAGAAGAAGTAGGTCAGCCCGATCCCGTTCAGAACCGCATTGGAGAGTCGAACCGGCTGGCCGTCGCGCGCCCGCATGAAGAGGAGGACGAGAGCGGACTCGTAAAGGGCGATGGCAACCGCCGAGGCGCCGCCGGTCCAGAAAAGGGGCAGCGGCGCGAGGAGCGCGGCCGGTCCGAGGACCTGTACATACGCCGCTCGAAGGGCCATCGGCATCGCCCGGGACCTCACGAGATCACCATCCGGTGGTCGCCCCTCCGCACGCGCGGGAACGGCGGCGCGTTCTCGGAGGAGACCGGCTCGAGTCTCGCGAGTGCCTCGAGAACGGCGCCGCGCTGCCGGCGGCCCGTGTGGGGAGGCACCTTGATCCCGCGGGCCTGGAACCCCACTTCCGCTCCACGCGAGAGAAGGGTCAGCGCGTGAGCGGCGCATCGCGAGATCGTCTCCTCGAACCGCTCGAGTGCCGCGGCGTCGCTCGAGTCCTCCATTGCGTTGTCGATGACGAGGAAGACGGCCCGGTCGCGCTCCGCCTCTCGCTCCCGCACGATCCACCGCCGCATCCGGGCGGACTGCTTCCAGTGGAGGTCGCGCGGATCGTCGCCGGGAACGAAGTCCCGCAGCGCGTGGATTTCCGGACCGCTACCGCGGCGATGGGGATGAGGCCGCCTCCCCCTCACATCCTCCGGCGGCACGTCCGGCACGGGGCTCGTCTGCGGGACCGGAAACACGATGATCTCCTTCGGGACCAGCGCCCGCCGGTACTTTCGAAAGAGTCCGATCGGGAACCGCGAGAGGAGGCCGGCGTCCGCCTCGCGAAAGACGCCGCGCCTCGGAAAAACGGCTTCGACCACGACTTCTCGCGACTCGCCCGGCTTCAGCGGATCGACCCAGAGCGGCCCGGGCAGCGACTCGTGCAGAAAGAAGAGCGCCTGAGCGGTCCCCCTTCGGAGCTCGTTGACGAGACGCACCTTGAGAAGAGACGGACGGGTCGCGACGATCTCGTCGATCGCTTCGATCTCGCACTTGACTCCGCGGACGTTGCGCCGCGAGAGCAGACCAGAGACCACCATTCCGGCCAACAACCCCGTGAGCACGAGATACAGGCCGTTGTTGCCCGTGTTGGTCGCCGCGATCGCCACGACGAGGCACATGAGGATGTACCCGAGCCCGAAGTTGGTGACCCGGATTCCCCAGTCCGGTATCAGGCGCGTCATTGCTTCAAACGGGCACCGCCACCTGCGTCAGCACCCGTTTGATGAACTCCCGCTCGCGCCCGCCGGCGCCGAAGCCGTCGGAGGACATCGACAGAATCCGGTGCGCGAGCACGGGCTCGGCAACCGCCTGGGCATCGTCGGGGATTGCGTAGTCGCGCCCCTGAACGACCGCGTACGCCTGCGTTGCGCGGTAAAGCGCCTGCGCCCCGCGCGTCGAGACCGGCAGGCGCAGATCTCCGGTCTTGCGCGTTGCCTGGACGAGCGCGTGCATATAGTCGAGGAGCTGGTCGGCGACGCGGACGCGCTCGGTCGCCTCCTGCAGCTCGAAGACCTGCCGCCGCTCGAGGACCGCCGGCAGCGTAGCGAGCTCCCGCTCGGTGCCGCCCTGGCGCAGCAGTGCCTTCTCCTCTGCTTCGGAGGGATACCCGAGCGACAGGCGCAGAAAGAACCGGTCCATCTGCGACTCGGGGAGCGGATACGTGCCGAGGTATTCGACCGGGTTCTGCGTGGCGACGACCATGAACGGCTGCGGAAGCTCACGGCGCTCCGATTCGACGGTCACGGCGCCTTCGTTCATCGCCTCGAGGAGCGCGGACTGTGTCTTCGGAGTGGCGCGGTTGATCTCGTCGGCCAGCACGATGTTTGCGAAGAGCGGACCGGCGTGAAACTCGAACCGGTCGCTCGAGGCATGAAAGACGGAGATGCCGAGCACGTCCGCAGGCAGTGTGTCGCTCGTGAATTGGATGCGGCGAAACTCGAGGGAGAGGCTGCGGCCGAGCGCACGAGCGAGCGTGGTCTTTCCGACGCCGGGAACGTCCTCGATCAGGATGTGCCCGCGCGAGAGGAGCGCCGTGAGAACCAGGTTGATCGTGCGCGGATCGCCGCGGTAGGCGCGCCCGACGTTCTCACGCAGGCGAGCGAGGTCTGTGCCGATCGAGACGGTCATTTGCTCAGTCCCTTCCGTTGCCGGAGGCCCTCGACGGCGCCGCGGAGGTCCCGCTCCCGCTCGAACGGGAGCACCAGGATCCCTTCCTCTCCGACGACGATCGCCGTGTCGCGGACTCCCGGAGCGAGGACTGGTTTCTCCGACAGGAAGAGGTTCCCCGACTCGTCCGAGGCTCCTCGGATCTCGCGAACCGCCCTCCAGGTCCCGACGTCGCTCCAGCCGGCCCGAAGCGGTACCGCGCGCACCCCGCGGGCCCGCTCCATGACGGCGTAATCGATCGAGATCGCGGGGAGCGACTTCCAGAGGGCGCGGGCTCCCTCCGGGTCGACCTCGAGCCGTTCCCGATAGCGCTCGACCCCGCTCACCAGGTCGGCCGCCACCCGGCGCGACTCGGCGAGGAAGCGCGACGGTCGGAAGACGAAGATCCCCGCATTCCAGTAATGCCGGCCCGAAGCGAAGAAGGACCGGGCCTCGAGAAGGTCCGGCTTCTCGGTAAAACGGACGACTTCGTAACCGCTGGCGGCATCCGAGTTCTCGACTTCAAGATAACCGAAATCCGTGTCCGGGCGGGTCGGCGGCACTCCCAGAACGACCACGGAAGCCGCGTCGCAGGCCTTCGATGCGGCCGAGAGCGCACTCCGGAAGGCCTCCGCGTCGGCGACCGCGTGATCGGAGGGTAGTGCGGCCGTGACCGGATCTCCGGCCCGCTCGAAATCGAGCGCCGCCCGCAGGATCGCGGGGGCGGAATTGCGCCGGGCCGGCTCGGGAAGGATCCGGTCCGGCGGCAGGCCGGGGAGCTCCGCGCGGACGAGGTCCGCGTGGTCTTCTGACGTCGCGACGAAGATCTCCTCGGTCAAGGGAGCGACGCGGTCCCGCGTTTCCGCGAGCAGACTCCGGTCGGAGACGAGCGGCAGGAACTGCTTGGGGCGGGCCTCCGAAGAGAGCGGCCACAGACGCGTGCCGCCGCCTCCGGCGAGAAGGAGGACGCGCATCACGGAGCGGGACACCGGACATGGGACAAGTTATACGGAAGAGCCCGCCCCGTCGGCCGCCCCGACACTCGTCGAATCCGCCGGACGGAGGTCACTCCCACTTCAGCCCGAGAAACTCCACCTCGGGAGACAGGGTAACGCCGAATTTCTCCGCGACCGAATCGCGCATGAGCCGCATGAGGGCGAGGACGTCGGCGGCCCGCGCCCCGCCCGGGTTGACGATCACGTTCGCGTGGCGCGTCGAGATGGCGGCATTCCCCCGGCGCTCGCCTTTCAAACCGCAGGCTTCGACGAGACGGCCCGCGTAGTCCCCCGGGGGGTTCTTGAAGATGCTTCCCGCGTTCGGCTCGCCGGGAAGGGCGCCCCGTCGCTTCTCGGTCACGAGGCGCGTTCTCTGCTCGATTTCCTCGCGCGGGGCGGGACGCAGCCGGAGCGTCGCTTCGGCGACGATTTCCCCAGTCTCGCACAGCTTCGTCCACCGGTAACCATGCGGGATCTCGGCGGCAGGCGCGAGGCGCTGGTCCCCCCGGCGCGAGACCAGACGGACGGTCTCCAGCACGTCGAAGATCTCGCCGCCGTAGGCGCCCGCGTTGATGCGGACCGCCCCCCCCATCGAGGACGGGATGCCCGAGATCGGCTCGAGGCCGGACAGCCCGGCGCGCGCCGAGGCCGCGCACACCCCGCCGAGGCCCGCCCCGCCGCCGGCGATCACCCGGTCCCCGTCGATCCGGACGCCGAGGAAATCCCCTTCGAGCCGGACGACCCAGCCGGGGAACCCCTCGTCGGCGGCGAGCACGTTCGACCCCATGCCGAGGAGCGCGAGCGGCTCTCCGCTTTCCGACGCCGACCGGAGAACGCGCGCGAGTCCCTCCGCGGTGCGGACGCGGCAGTACCAGCGGGCGGGCCCGCCGATCTGGAGCGTCGTGTGCCGGGCGAGCGGCTCGTCCGAAACGACCTTGCCGTCGCGCTCGGCGAGTTCCGGGTTCATGCCGGACGCGAGGCAAAGACGGCAATCCCGGCGGTCACCCCGGCCGCGAGGATGCCCGCCGCGACGTCATCGATGACGATTCCCCACCCGCCCGGCAGGTCCTGCCAGGCGCGAATCGGACCCGGCTTCCAGACGTCGAAGAGGCGAAACGCGAGGAAGGAGGCGACCCACACCGAGGCGGCGACCGCCGGCGATGGATAGGCGAACAGCGGAACGACCCCGGAGGCGATGAGCTGCCCCGCGATCTCGTCGAGCACGATGCAGCCCGGGTCGCTCCCGCCGAGGGCGGCGGCGACCCGGCCGGTGAGCGGGACCGCGGCCGCCGCGACGACGAGCCCGGACATCAAGAGTCCGACCGCCGCGACAACACTGGGCATGTGAGAAGAGACACCCGCGGCGGCGAGCCAGCCGACCGCCAACGCCAGCGCGGATCCGACGGTGCCCGGCGCCACCGGGGCGAATCCGACGCCGAAGCCGGTCGCGACGATCGTCGCGAGAGGCCGCTCGCGCATCGCACGACGGACGTCGAGCCGCGACGCCGGGGCGGGCCGTGAGATCGTCTTCATCGGATTCGAAAAGCGCTCCGGCGGAAGGTCCGCGGCGCGTCGACCGCGACGTGATCCGCGTTTTTCCGGAGTCTATAATCGCGCAAATCGCGCGGATACCGGAGCCCTCTGGGAAAGGTGAGGATATGTCGAGCGTGAAAGCCAACGAGAAATGGCGCGCCGTCGAGACGGCGCTGACCCAGATCGAACGGCAATTCGGCAAGGGATCGATCATGCGGCTGGGCGACCGGCCCGACGTCCCGGTCTCGGTCATCCCGACCGGCTCTCTCGCCGTGGACGCGGCGATCGGCATCGGCGGGATTCCGCGCGGACGGGTCGTCGAGATCTTCGGACCGGAGGCGTCGGGCAAGACCACTCTCTCGCTCCAGATCATCGCCCAGGCGCAGAAGACCGGCGGTCTCGCGGGGTTCATCGACGCCGAGCACGCGCTCGACGCGGAGTACGCGAAGAAGCTCGGCGTCGACACGGATAACCTGCTGGTCTCCCAGCCCGACAACGGCGAGCAGGCGCTCGAGATCGCCGAGATGCTGATCCGCTCCGGCGCGATGGACGTCATCGTCGTGGACTCCGTCGCCGCCCTCGTGCCGAAGGCCGAGATCGAGGGCGAGATGGGCGAAGCGCAGATGGGCCTCCAGGCGCGTCTCATGTCGCAGGCGCTGCGGAAGTTGACCGCGATCGTCTCCAAGTCGCGGACGAGCTTGATCTTCATAAACCAGATCCGGGAAAAGATCGGCGTGATGTTCGGGAATCCGGAGACGACTACCGGCGGCCGCGCGCTGAAGTTCTATGCGTCGATCCGCATCGACATCCGCCGGGTGGCATCGTTGAAGGACGGGGACGTCGTCGTCGGTTCGCGCACGAAGGTGAAAGTCGTCAAGAACAAGGTTGCCTCGCCCTTCCGGCAGGCGGAGTTCGACATCATGTACGGAGAAGGGATCTCCCGGACGGGAGAGCTCATCGACCTCGGCCTCGAGGCGAAGATCGTGGAGAAGTCGGGCGCCTGGCTCTCGTACGGAGACCTCCGCATCGGCCAGGGACGCGAGAACGCGAAGCAGTTCCTGAAGGAGAACCCGGAGCTCGCGGCCGAGATCGAGACGAAGCTGCGCAAGGCGCTCGGACTCGCCGCCGAGGAGACGCAGGAGAAGAGCGCCCCGGCCTCCGTCGTGGCGGAAGCGCCGCGCGAGAAGGAGAAAGCGCGCCGCTGAGATAGCGGGAACAACTCCTGCGAAACAGCCGTTTTCCGGGTTCCGATGAGGGAATCGAAACGGCTCGGATACGCCCGCATGCTCGCGGGCGTTTTTCTTTTGCTCGCGAGCGCTTTCGCAGCGCACGCGGCCGAGCGACTGACGATTGCCGCGGAGCGATCGGATGGAACGTGCCCCGCCGAGGGACCGCTCGGCATCGTGCAGATCACCTCGGACCAGGAGCTCCCGATCTCGCTCGAACGCTGCCTCGTTCTCTTCGAGGTCGGCGACCTTTCCGACGGCGGTGTGCTCCGGGACGCGGCTCGCCTCGCGAAAACCGCGGGCGCGGCCGCCGTCGTTCTCGACTTCACCCGTTTTTCCCAGGTCCCCGACGATTCCTCGCGGGCCAGAGTGCCGTTCGCGATCAAGCAGCTTTCGTCCGCGGTTCGCGCCGCGTCTCCAGCGGCGCGCATTGCTCTCGATTTCTCCCGTGGCCCCGGAGAGCCCTTCTCGCTCGACCTCGAGGAGGGCCTGGGCGTGTACTTTGACGCGCTGGCGACGTTCGCAGGGCGTCTGCCTCCGGCGTTCTCCGACGAGGACAAACCGAGATGGGTTCTTCTTCTTCGCACACCGGGCCGGAGCGCTGCCGGCGAGATCGTGCAGGCGATCGCGTCAGCGGACGCCGTGCCGCAGGTCGTCGGTATTTTCGCGACCCCGGAACGAACGATCGACGTTTCGGATTGGGAATCCCTTCGCCGCCTCCAGCGGTACTGGACCACAGAGGTCTCGCGGGATCCGACGCCGACGACGGCGACGCGGATTGACGGAAGCCGGTTTCCCGTGCTTCGCTTCTTCGACGCGAAAAGGTTCACGCCGATCCTGTTTCTCGCCGAAGACTCCTCCGGCCGCGCCACGATCGAGCTCTCCGGCGGCTCGTACGGGAAAGCGTCGATCGAGAACCTCGCCTCCGGCGCGAAGCGCGACTTCGAGCTGCGCGGTGCGAAAACGCTGGAGCTCGATCTCTCGCGCGGCCCCCTCGCCGCCGTGCTCGAGCCGGCGAAGCGGCCCGGCGAGCGCGCCGCCCTCGAGGTCGGCGCGGTGCGGGGGCTGACGGCGGAGGAGATCGTCGCGCGCGAGCGGGCTTGGGACGCCGGCCAGCGCGAGAAGGTCTCGTCGTTCATCGCGCAGATGGAGGCTTCACTGCGCTTCCGCATCGCCGAGGTCAACGAGACGTTCGACCTGACCATCCGCGGTCCGTTCTTCTTCCGGCGCGGCGAATCGGCCGACTGGGCTTGGCAGGAGTTCTACCTGAACGGCGTCAAGTGGAAGGGAAAGACGCTCCCGAAAATCCCGATCCTGCAGCCGGAGAAGGTCACGGCGCTTCCTCTCGACATCCGGCTGACCGAGGACTACCGCTACGAGCTCGCAGGGACCTCGGAGATCGCCGGCCGGCGCGCGTACGAGATCAACTTCACACCGAAGGAGACGGTGGGAGACCGGCCGACGTACCGCGGCAAGGTCTGGATCGATACCGAGACGTTTGCGCTCCTCCGCCGCGACTCCGTTCAGCTGAATTTGAAGGGCGAGACGCTGTCGAACGTTCAGACCGAAATCTACCGGTCGGTCCCGGGTCGTCCCGACGCCGTTCTTCCACTCGAGATCAAGGGACAGCAGGTCTTTTCGACGGCGGGACGGACGACGGCGATCGAGCGGGACGTGAAGATGCTCGGTGTCGAGGTCAACCCGCCGACTTTCTCCGAGCGGCGCAGCGCCGCTCACGCGTCCGAGCTCCAGATGATCCGCGACACCGAACAGGGCATGCGTTACCTCGTCCCCGATCCGGCAACGCCCGGCGCGCGCGTGGTCGAGGAGAAGATTTCGAAGAAGAGCACGTTCGGTCTCGCCGGAGGCTTCTACGACGACGCTCTCGACTATCCGATCCCGCTCCTGGGAATCCAGCATTTCAACTTCGATCTCTGGGGCAAGGGCAAGCAGCTCTCGCTGTTCTTCGGCGGCGCGCTCCTGACGGCGAACTACACCGATCCCTCGCTCGGCGGCGGCCGTTTCGACCTCGGTGCGGACCTCTTCGCGGTCGCCTTCCCCTTCGGCGACGTGGCTTACCGCGACGGCGAAGAAGTCCCCGCCGAGAAGATCAAGCATCTTCCCGCGGTCTTCCAGGTCAACGTCGGCCGGCCGGTCGGCCCGTACTTGAAGACCTCGCTCGGCATCTTCACCCGCTGGGACAACTTTCAGCGCGACGAAGAGACGGGACCCGACTTCGTCACGCCCGTCGATACCTTCACCGACGGCGCGGAGCTGCGGCTCGTTGGCAACTACAAAGGCTTCCGAGCGACCGCGATCGGCGGTTACTACCGGCGCCGCGACTGGGAGTTCTGGGGAGATCCGGCGACTTTCGAGTTCGATCCTTCTCACCGAGACTACTGGAAGTACCAGCTCTCGCTCACCAAGGACCAGTACTTTCCGGGCTTCCGGAAGCTCCACGTCGGGGTGACGTATCTCGACGGAGGCGACCTCGATCGTTTCTCCAAGTATGAGTTCGGAGCGTTTTCGGGGGCGCCGCTGCACGGATTCAAGAGCGGCAGCGTGAAGACCCAGACGGCCCTCCACGCGAGCATTTCCTACGGATTGAACATCGAGGACATCATCCGGTTCGAAGGCATCTTCGACCAGGCCGTCGCCCGCGACCGGGAGTCGGGTTACGACAACACCTATTTCGCGGGAGCCGGCCTCCGCGCATCCTTGAATGGTCCCTGGCAGAACTCACTCCTCGGGTTCGAGGTCGGCGTGCCCGTCGTCAGCCACGGCGTGAAGGGGTTCGTCGTCAACGTCGTTCTGCTGAAGCTCTTCTAGGAGATTATCCGAGTATCTGTCGGCGAGGGACTTTGCGGTCCCCCACGCCCCTAGCGTTCCGTCTCCGCCTTCGTCTCAGTCGCTTTCCGGACCCGAAACCGCAGAACCTTACCCTCCCGCTCCGTCGAGAGCAGCTCGTGGCCTCCTTCGCGGCAGAAGGTCTCCACGTCCTCTGCGGCAGCCGGATCCGTCGCGAGCAGGAGGACAACCATCCCCGGCGGTGCGCGGCGGAAGGAGCGCGCCAACCGCAGGATCGGAAGCGGGCACAGGAGACCACGCGCGTCGACTTCGATGTCGGACATCTCGCTTCTTGTCATCCCGAAGGAATCGTTTTTTGTCTTCCCGAGCGAAGCGTTTCTTGTCATCCCGAGCGAAGCGAGGGATCTCGCGTCCGATGACGCGTGAGATTCCTCGGGCCTCCGGCCCTCGGAATGACAGGTGAAAGAGGCTATATTCCCTC
>DASWIB010000142.1:0-11378 GCA_036397915.1 Thermoanaerobaculia bacterium
CTCGACCTGGCAGGCGACGACGCACGCCTGGCAGGCCGTGCATCGGTCGAGGTCGATGACCATGCCCCAACGCGGCACGTTCAGCTGCTCCGTTCCCGCGGCGCGTTCGCCCGGTGCCCCGGCGCGCGCGCGACGCGCACCCTCGTCGCGCCGGGATCCGGCAGCCCGGAGAAGAGCTCCCGTTCGGCCGAGAGGAGAGAGAGCGGGTTCGCACCGATTCCCGCCGCCCAGCGCCCCCCGGAGCGCTTGCCGAGACCAACGGGAACGGCAACGACGCCGGGTACCACGCGCGGTCCGACGCGTGCCCGCGCCGGGATCGAGCCTTGCGCGGAGGAGATCACCACGGCGTCGAGGTCGTGGATGTTCAGAGCCGCCGCGGTCTCCGGGTGGATCTCGGCCCACGTCTCCCAGCGTTCCTCGTGACCCGGATCGAGGATTCCCTGAAGGAACGGCAGCTCGGCCCCGGTTCCACCGGCGATCGGCAGCGGCTCGAACAGCACGAGCGCGAGCGAGCCGTCGGGTTTCTCGGACGCCGGGGCGGCGCCGGGGCGGCGCTCGAGCACGTCGGGGCGCAGCTCGAAGCGGCCGGAAGGGGTCCGCAGAACGCGCTCCCAGTCTCCGTGGTCGTAGAAGGGGTCCCACCACCCACCGGTGTCGTGAGACTTCTTCCAGAGCTCCTCGCCCGAGCGGTATCCCGGGGCCCACCAGCCCGCACCTTCCATCATGCGGACCCAGGCCTCGTCGAACGTGGTGCCCATGATCGCGCCGCGCCGTTTCTCGTAGAGACCCTCGACTTCCGCGCGCAGCAGGGACTCGACGTCCTTCCACGGGAACGCCGCGGCGACGTCCCCTCCGGTCCGCTGCGCGAGCTCGAGGAAGATCCCGGCCGCCGGACGCGCGTCGGAGAGCGGCCGCGAGACGACCGGCTGGGCAAGGCTCACGACGGGATACGCCACCCCGGGAGGCGTCGTGTGGAGTTCCCACTGCTCGAGAAAGTGCGCCTCCGGCAGGATCCAGTCGGCGTGGAGAGCCGTGTCGTCCGGAAGTCCCGCGAACGAGACGACGAGCGGAACCCGCTCGAGCGCCGCCGCGAATCGCTCGACCGCGAACGAGGTGAAAAGCGGATCCGCTTCGAGCACGAGCAGGGCTTCCACCGGATAGGGCGACCCGGACAGAATCGCCTCGGCAAGGCGCTCGGGGTCCGAAGGGAGCGAGGGAGAGTCTTCGCTACCTGCGCGGTCCAGCCGCGGGCGTGCGCGCCCCCGCCGGCCGATCTCGTCGTCGGGAAGCGGCGGCCACGGCGAAAGCGGGACCTCCTCGGGCAGGAGCACGCCGCCGGGAGCGTCGATCGAGCCGACGAGCGCGTTCAACGTCTGCGCCGCGAGGTGGCCGTGAAGGGAGCCGGGCAGGAGCGGGCCGCGTCGAGGACCGACGGCGAGCGGCCGGTGCGCCGCGGCGAATTCGCGCGCCAGGCGCAGGATGACGTTCGCCGAGACGCCCGTTTCCTCGGCCACCCCCTCCAGGCCGTAGTCGCGCTCGAGGAGCGTGCGAAGGCCGCGCCGCGGTTCGCCGTTCTCCCCGGTCCCATCCTCGAGCCCGGAGACGTGCTCCAGGACGAACTCCTTGTCGTACAGCCCTTCCGCGAGGATCACCGCCGCCACTCCCAGGCCGAGCACGCCTTCGGTCCCGGGGCGCACGGCGATCCACTCGTCCGCGGATGCGGCGGTGATCGAGAGTCGCGGCTCGACCTGCACGAGCTTTCCGCGACGTCCGGTTCGTCCCTGACGGAAGTTGCCGTACGCGCGGGTCGTGTGGACCGGCGAGCTCCAGGCTTCGAGGAGCGCGCCTCCCAGGGAGAGCACGTACTCGGTCGACGCGATCTCGTGGGCGGGAGGCGCCAGCACGCCCTGACCGAGCTGGACCGCGAGCGACGCGGAGGCTTCGCCACGCTCGAGCGTCACGTCGTTGGGAGAGCCGAACGCTGAGACGTAACGTTGCGCGAGCCGGCTCCCGACCCGGCGCGCGCCACCCCGCAGGAGCACGAGGGACTCGGGACGTCCGCTCTCTCGGAGCCGCCGGAGTCGCCCGCCGACCTCTTCGAGCGCGCGGTCCCAGGAGACTTTCTGAAACGAGGCGAGCGAGCCGCGCTTCCCGACCCGGCGGAGCGGACCGCCGAAACGGTCCGGATGATAGAGGCCCTGCAGAGCCGCCTGCCCGCGGGGGCACAGCCGCCCTCCGTTGACGGGATGCAGCGGGTTCCCTTCGACCTTGACTGCCCGCTCTCCGATGGTTCGGACCCGAAGTCCGCAGCCGCCCGTGCAGAGATTGCAGACGGAAAGGACGAACTTCTCCGGGCCGCGCGGCGGGTAGACGGGCAGATCGGCCGCCTGAAGGAAATCGCCGATCGCCCGGCCCGCCGGAACTCCCACGGCGGTGCCTGCCACCGCGCCGGCCGCGAAGCCGAGGAACCGCCTCCGGTTGAATCTCACGGCTCGACCCGTCGCAGGGAAAACGTCGGGGTCATCGGTGACACGCCGTGCACTCCGTCGGCGCACCGTGCTTCTCGTGGCAGCCGATGCAGTCCGCCATCCGGAGCCGCGGGACCCGAGCGGGAGGAAAAGAGGTCTGCGCGATCCCCCCGTGACAGACGGAGCAATCGATCCGGGCCGTCACCACGTGCCGGCGGTGGGAGTAGTAGACGTGCGGCGGCTGGAGAAAGAGGGGCTTCCAATCGAGCGGGGCCCCCGCTTTCAAGAGCCGGACGAGCTCCCGCTCTTCGGCGCTCTTCCCCTGGGGCTCGAGGTGGCAGGACGCGCAGATTTCGCTCGTCGGGAGGCCCGAAAAGGCTTCCTTCTCGTAGTACTCGTGACAGGTCGAGCAGGCGAGGTCGTTGTCCTTCACGTGCTTCTGGTGGTTGAAGGCGATCGGCTGGCGCACCGGCGGCCGGCGCAGCGCGAACGGCAAGGCGCTGCCGAACAAGAAAAGGAGAAAGCCGGAAGCCGCCGCTGCGAGCAACCCCCGCGGCCCCGTCACCGTCATCGTGCAGGCCCCGAAGACGTGTTGAGGAACGTGATGAGGTCGCCCACGTCTTTCTCCGCCAGAACGGGCCACGGCAAGCCGAGATCGCGCGTTCGGCGGAACATCGCGGGGCCGTGGCGCCAGAGCGCGGCCGCCATCGTCACGGAAGTGAAGTTCTTTCCCCGGCCCCGAAGCTCCGGCCCCTCGCGTGTCCCCAGAGCGAGCACGCCGTGGCAGCGGCTGCAGCCGCGCGCCTGGAAAAGAACCTCGCCGACTTTCGGGGAGCCGCCCGGCTCCGCGTAACGAAAGCTGTAGAGAAACGCGACGAGGTCGGCCATCTCCCGCTCGAGGAGAATCGGACGCTGGATCCGCAGGTGCTCCATCGCGTCCCACATCGCGGGCGAGTGGTTCCAGATCGCTCCGGCGAGCTGCGCGACCGTGGGCGGCAGCTCCCGGGCGGGTCCGAGCTCCGGCCCGAGATGGCCCGCCTCGTCTTTCACCGAGTGACAGGCAACGCACGACTTCTCGCGAAAGACACCCCAGCCGCGCTGGAAATCGGCGGCGACGAGGTGGTAATCGAACTGGCGGGCCACGCCGCCGCCCCGCATGTAGGTCAGGACGTCGTTCGCTTCGACGCCGTCGAACCGGCTTCCTTCGCTCTCTCCGCGCCCCTTCGGGTGGTTCCACATCGCGGTCGCAAACCCGACCGCGGTCGCCGACGAACGGACGGTGGAGAGGTCTTTTCCGACGCGCGATCCCTTGCCCCGAACGTTGTGGCAGCTCGCGCAGCCCTTGCGCGCGAAGAGGCGCTCGCCGCGGCCCTCGTCACCCGCGGCGCCGACGTAACGAAGGGTGTAGAGATACGCGAGCAGATTCGCCATTTCCTGCTGGGTGAAAGTCGGCTGGACGACTCCGGCCTCGTGCATCCGCTCCCACATTCGGGGAGCGTGGTTCCACATGGCCGTGACGAGGTGGTCCGGCCCCGAGCGCGCCGCGGTCTCCACGGAGAGGTTCGGGCCGGGCGCGGCTTCAGCGCCGGTGTGGCACGAAGAACAACCCTTCGCCTCGAAGAGCTTCTCGCCGGCCGTCGGACTGCCCTCGACGAGCGTCGACCAGCGGTTCGAAGATCGCTTCTCTTCCCACTTCAGGACGGCGATCAGCAGGAGGACCGCGCCGACCGCGGCCGCGATCCGCAGCGTCCAGAAGACGAACGAGCGCTTTCGCGTTGTATCCGATCGCGTGCCCGACACGCTGGTTTCCATGGGAATCTCTTCGAGCCGGGAAGAGCACACCTCCTGCCAGAGTTGGTCGCCGGCTCGCTCGCGGCGCCGAACCGCGCGTGACCCCGAAAACGTGAAGGCAGATCAACGGCTTGCGGAGTAGCGGGATCGATCTTGGAGCCGACGGCGCTCGCTCTGGCCCTTCCCGGCGGATGTCGCAAAATCGAACGCCGTCCGAGATTCGGACGCTCGGGTCGGGGCGGTGGGGTTCAGCTGCTCTCTCGCTCACGCATCTGCCGGAGCTTGCGGTAGAGCGTGTCGCGCGAGATGCCGAGTAAGGCGGCAGCGCGTGTACGGTTTCCGTCGCAGACGTGCAGCGCCTGCTGGATCGCGATCTCCTCCAGCCGTTCGAGAGAGAGGGATTCGCGGGGAACGCCATCGGTCAGCGGAAACGAAGCAGCGTCACCCAACAGCGGTCTCAGGTCGCGGTCCGTGATCGCTTGAGGATCGTCCCGGGAGATCGCCGTGGCGGACTCCAGGATGTTTTCGAGCTCGCGCACGTTTCCCGGGAAGGGGTAAGCGACGAGCAGGTCCGCCGCGGAATGCGCGAGTTCGATCTGCCGTCCGGAGCGCCGCGAAAGCCTTCGCAGGAAGTGCTGCGCCAGCACCAGCACGTCCTCCGGACGGGCGCGCAGGGGCGGGATCTCGAGAACGACGGTCGCGATCCGGAAATAGAAATCCTGCCGGAGCTGCTCCTCCCGCAGGCTCGGAAGCGGCCGGTTGGACGCCGCGATGATCCGCACGTCGACGTGCACCGTCTTCGCGCTGCCGACCGGGCGCAGCTCTCTCTCCTGCAAGACCCGCAGGAGCTTGACCTGCGTCTCCCGCGGCATTTCGCCGATTTCATCCAGGAAGACGGTCCCCCCCGTTGCGGCCGCGAAGATGCCGGGAGCGTCCGCGTAGGCGCCCGTGTAGGCGCCGCGGCGGACGCCGAAGAGCTCGCTCTCCACGAGCTCCCGCGGCAACGCACCGCAGTTGACCGGAAGGAAGACGCCGCCGGCTCGCGGACTGGCCGCATGGATCGCGCGCGCCATCATCTCCTTGCCGGTGCCGGTTTCGCCGAGCAGCAGGATGGACGACTCTGTCGCGGCCACGGTTTGCGCGCGCTCGATCACGCGCCGCATCGAAGGCGATACGGAAATGATGCCTTCGAATGAAGCAGCGCTCTCGAGGTTCACCTCGAGCTGCCGGACGCGCTCCCGCAGCTCGAAGACCTCCATCAGGCGGGCGACCTTCTTGCGCAGGGCGTGCGAGTCCATCGGTTTGGTCAGATAGTCCTCGGCGCCCCGCTTGATCGCCTCCACGGCCGTCTCGATCGTTCCGTATCCCGTCATGACGATGACGGCCAGCTCCGGATTTCGCCGGTGTAACTCGTCCATCAGAGCGATGCCGTCGGTGCCCGGCATGATCAGGTCGACCAGGGCCACGGCGATCCCCTGCCGGCGCTCGAGAATCGCGGCGGCCTCCCCGGCCGACAGCGCCACCTCGACGGCGTACCCTTCCCGCACGAGAAGCTCCTGCAGCGTCGCCGCAAGGCGCGCATCGTCGTCCACGACGAGAATGCCGCAGGGATGCGGAACGGAGGGCGAGCTCACCGCGCGGCCGTCTCCGTCGACCCTCCGGGATGCCACAGGGGGAGGTCGACGGCGGCGACGGTCCCTCGCCCCGGAACGCTCTCGATGCGGATCGATCCCCCGTGCTCGATCACGATGTTGCGCGCGATGGCCAGACCGAGCCCCGTTCCCTTTCCCGGACCCTTCGTCGTGTAGAAGGGCTCGAACACGTGCGGAAGGTGCGAGGGCGCGATTCCGCACCCCTCGTCGGCGATCTGGATCTCGATCCTGTTTTCAGCCGTGCGATTGCATCGAACGGCGATCCTGCCGCCGTCGGAGACGGCGTCGAGCGCATTGGAGAGGAGGATGAGGAACAGGGCCTCGAGCAGATTGCGATCGGCGAGCACCTGTTCGCCGTCGGCGGTGTCGAGATCGAGCGAGAGAAGGACGTCGCGCGGCACGAGCGCCGGCGCCAGAAAGCTCGCCACCGAGGTGAGGCAGCCCGTTATCTGTTGCGGCTCCTTTTCGGCGTACGGCCGGCGACCGAACTCGAGGAGCCGCTGGACGAACTGCTGGCAGTAACGGATGTCGCTCTCGAGCCGCTCGAGGTCCGAACCGAGAGCGTGTTGAGCGCCCTCGCGCATCATCTGCACGCGCAGCAGCATCGCCGCGAGCGGCGTGTTGAGATGGTGCGCGGTTCCTGCCGCCATTTTTCCCATACTCGCCAGCTTTTCGATCTCGAGCAGTTGCTCCCGCAGTCGGACCCGCTCGCGGATGTCGGACGTCACCTCCAGGACGAGGTCCTGACCCGCTGAGTCGCGGAACGGCAGAAGCGTCAGCTGAACCTCGAAGCTGCTCCCGCCCCGATCGCACCGGCGTGTCTCGAAATCGATGACTGGCCGACCGCTCCGAACCTGTTCCAGCAGCTGCCGCAGCTCGTCGGCCCGGTCCGGGGGCACCGTCGGAAGAGCATGACCGAGGGTCTCCTCGCGAAGATATCCGTAGAGACGCTCCGCCGTCGCGTTCCATTCCGTCACGCGCAACTGCGAGTCGAGCAGCGCCACGGCTCCCGGCGAAGCCTCGAGGAGACGGCGGTAGTGCTCCCAGGAACGGCGCAGTTCGTCCTCGCTCCGCCGTCGTGCCCGCAGGACGTACCAGGCCGCCCACGCCGCCAGAAGCAGGGAGGACGCGATGCCTCGGCTGATGTAGAGATAGTGGAGTGTCGTGTAGTCGATGTCGCGGAAGAACCGGCCCTCCACGAGTTCCCAGGCGGCGAAGACCACGCCGACGATGCTCACGCTCGATAGCAGCAGCGTGACCCAGAACCAGCCGGCTTCCTCGACCCGGCCCTTCACGAGGCGACCGCCCGGAGCGTCTCGGGCTTTCCCGTCCACTTCGTCAGGCTCTCCCGGCACTGGCACGTCGGCGTGCTGCCCGCACTGAACTCTCCTTTGATCGTAACCCAACGCCGCAGCGCGGGCACTGACAGGAAGGGCTGGTCCCGGGGCTCGAATCACGCGAACCCGAAAGGGCGCGAGACGAACCTGTTCCTCGCCCGCTGGGTCGACTGACCGGGGCAGAGGAGAGAACCGTCGCGCCGCTGATTTGTTTGCATCTGTGAGACTTGCAGGGGCTGCGCAAGGCTTCTCTCGTGGGAGGATGAGGTCATGAATGTCGCCGTCGAAAGAGAAAGTCGTTACCTGAACATGCCGCTGGACCTCGCGACCCGCGGATTGCTGCTCGTCTCCGCCCTGCTTCTGATCGCTACGTATTTCCTGCCGCTCTGGAGAATCCAGGTCTCTTCCTCGGCGGATCCGGAGGGTTTCGGCCTCGCGGTGTATACCTACAAGCTGGAGGGCGTCGGCGGACAACAGAACGACGTGGAGGTCCGGACGGACGGCTCCCCGGACTCCCGATGGTTGCCGTTCGTGGTCGGCGGTCTCGCGCTTCTACTCCTGCGCGGCGCCGCGATCGGAATGGGAATGTCGCTCGTCGATCTGTTCGTGCTGTTCGTCTACTTCAGCGCGTTCTCGTTCTGGACCTTCGCCGGCCGGCTGGACTCTTACGGCCGTTATCTCGCGGCGGCGACGCGCACCGGTGTCTCTCTCTTCGTTCCGCCGCTCATGGGACACGACCGCATCGGGGGCCTGGACGTCTCTTCGTCTCCGTCGGTCGGTTCGTTCGCGATCCTCGCGGCCGGCTTCGCGCTCGCAGTCGCTCTGATCCTGGGTTGGAGGCGTGGGCGCTCCGAGATCGCCGGCGAGGTCTCGATCGCGGGCTGAGAGACTCGAGCGCGCACGAGAAAGGAAGGCGGAACATGTCCTCGGAAGCCCGCGACGCCGTCAAGATCGAGCACGACCGGCTCCGGCAGGAGCTCGACCGCGCGACCGCGGCCGGAGGGGAGACGGCGGAAGCCGCCCGGGCCGTCCTGAAAGTCCTCTCTCCTCACATGATCCTGGAGGAGGAGTATGCGGCGCCCCCGCTGCGTATGCTTCCACAACTCGCGCGCGGGGAGTTCAACCCCGAAATGTCCCGCATCCTCTCCCGGACGGAAACGCTCAAGGCGGAGATGCCACGGATGTTGAACGAGCACAAGCTGATCGTCGCCGCGCTCCGGAGCCTGCTCCAGGCCGCCATCAAGGAGCGACACGACGGGTACGCGAGCTTCGCGCAGAAGTTGATCCGTCACGCCCAGGAGGAGGAGGAAGTGCTGTATCCCGCCGCAATCCTCGTCGGCGAGTACATCAAGCTGCGCCTCGGGCGGGGTTGAACGTCATCGTCCGCTAGGAGGGGTCAGGTTCAAACCTGACCCCTTAAGGGACTGCAAGGTCCCCCACCGACAAGTGCTCGGACACTGTCCGAGCCGTCCCGTCGGGCCGAATCCGCTGATGCGAATGCATCAGGGCTTCTCCGCCCGCCCTACATACCCTCTTCCCATGACCAGACAGCGCTGGATCACCGTCGACGGCAACGAGGCGGTCGCCTCGGTTGCCCACCGCCTTTCCGAGGTCATCGCGATCTACCCGATCACCCCCTCGTCCACGATGGGCGAGCTCGCGGACGAGTGGTCGGCCGCCGGGCGGAAGAACGTCTGGGACATGGTGCCGCAGGTCGTCGAGATGCAATCGGAAGGCGGCGCGGCCGGAGCGGTCCACGGGGCGATCCAGGCGGGAGCGCTCGCGACCACGTTCACGTCGTCGCAGGGTCTTCTCCTGATGATCCCGAATATGTACAAGGTCGCCGGCGAGCTCACACCGCTCGCGATGCACGTGGCGGCCCGGACGCTCGCGACGCACGCCCTCTCGATCTTCGGCGACCACTCCGACGTCATGGCGTGCCGACAGACCGGTTTCGCGCTTCTCGCGTCGGGCTCGGTTCAGGAGGCGCAGGACCTGGCGGCGATCACGCACGCGGCGACGCTCGACTCCCGCATCCCGTTCCTCCACTTCTTCGACGGCTTCCGCACGTCGCACGAAGTCGCAAAGATCGAGCGGCTGTCGGACGACGATCTGCGCGCGCTGATCTGCGAGGAGCGGATCGCGGAGCATCGTGGGCGCGCGTTGACGCCGGACCGGCCGGTCGTCCGCGGAACCGCGCAGAACCCGGACGTCTTCTTCCAGGCGCGCGAGGCGTGCAACCCCTTCTTCGCGGCGTGTCCCGACCGGGTGCGCGATGCGATGGACCGCTTCGCCGCGATCACGGGACGCCGTTACCGCCTGTTCGACTACGTCGGCCATCCCGAGGCCGAGCACGTGCTCGTGGTGATGGGTTCGGGCGCCGAGGTCGCTCACGAGACCGTCGAGTGGATGGCCGGCCGCGGTGAGCGGGTCGGCCTGGTCAAGGTCCGCCTGTTTCGTCCGTTCTCGATCGCCGACTTCGCCGCCGCCCTGCCGAAGACCGTCCGACGCATTGCCGTCCTCGACCGCACGAAGGAGCCGGGCGCGATCGGAGAGCCGCTCTATCTGGACATCGTGGCCGCCCTGGCCGAGGCCCGCGCGGCGGGACTCCTGCCGGAGACGTGCTACCCGCGCGTCATCGGCGGACGGTATGGCCTCTCCTCCAAAGAATTCCATCCCGGCATGGTGCGCGCGGTCTTCGATCAGCTGTCGTCCCCGAAGCCGAGGAACCACTTCACGGTCGGCATCCATGACGACGTCTCGGGAACATCGTTGCCGTTCGACAACGCGTTCGACACCGAGCCGCCGTCGGTCGTGCGCGGCGTCTTCTTCGGTCTCGGATCCGACGGCACGGTCAGCGCGAACAAGAACACCATCAAGATCATCGGAGAGACGACCGACGGCGCCGCACAGGGCTATTTCGTCTACGACTCGAAGAAGTCCGGCGCGGTCACCATCTCGCACCTGCGGTTCGGGCCGGGGCCGATCCGGTCCTCGTACCTGGTGCGAAAGGCGCAGTTCGTCGCGTGCCATCAGTTCGGTCTCCTCGACCGCTACGACGTGCTCGGGTACGCGGCGGAGGGAGCCGACGTCCTGCTGAACTGCCCGGGAGGCGCGGAGACGGTCTGGAGTCGGTTGCCGCGCGAGGTCCAGGAACAGGTCGTCGAGAAGCGCCTCCGGCTCCATGCGATCGACGCCGACCGCGTCGCGCGAGAGGCGGGACTCGCCGGTCGGATCAACACGATCATGCAGACGTGCTTCTTCGCGATCTCCGGGGTCCTCCCGCGCGAAGAGGCCATCTGCCGAATCAAGGAGGCGCTCGAGAAGAGCTACGGCAAGAAGGGTCCGGAGGTCCTCGCGCGAAATCTCGCGGCCGTGGATCGCGCGCTCGAGAACCTCATGGCTGTCGAGGTCCCTGCCGCCGCGGATGCTTCGCGCCGGCGGCCGTTTCCCGTTCCGGACGATGCGCCCGACTTCGTCCGGCGCGTCACCGCCGCGATGATCGCCGGTCACGGCGACGAGCTCCCCGTCTCCGCGTTCCTTCCCGACGGCACGTGGCCGGCCGGAACCAGCAAGTACGAAAAGCGCAACATCGCCGACGAGATCCCGGTCTGGGATCCGTCGCTCTGCATCCAGTGCAACAAGTGCGCTCTCGTCTGTCCCCATGCGGCAATCCGCGCGAAGGTGTGGGACCCCGCGCTAATCGACGAGGCGCCGGGCGAGTTCCTCTCGGACACGTTCCGAGGCCAGGATTTCCGCGACTGGAAGTACACGATCCAGGTTGCGCCGGAAGACTGCACCGGCTGCTCGCTGTGCGTCGTCTTCTGCCCGGCCCACGACAAGAAGGACAAGAGCCGCAAGTCACTCCGGATGGCGTCCCAGGCGCCGCGGTTGGAGGCCGAGCGGGAGAACTACGCCTTCTTCCTCGGACTCCCCGAGGTGGATCGCTCGCGTCTCCGCGTCGTGGACGTGAAGGGCTCGCAGTTCTTCCAGCCGCTCTTCGAATACTCCGGAGCGTGCTCCGGCTGCGGCGAGACTCCGTACATCAAGCTGATGACGCAGCTCTTCGGCGACCGGCTGCTCGTCGCGAACGCCACGGGCTGCAGCTCGATCTACGGCGGGAATCTTCC
>DASWIB010000143.1:0-11205 GCA_036397915.1 Thermoanaerobaculia bacterium
CGAACGACCAGAACGACCTCTACGTCTGGGACCGCGGCCGCGTTCTGTGCGACGAGAACGGGCGCGCCGTCCGGATGGTCGGGATCATGGAGAGCGTCACGGAGTTGAAGCGTCTGGAGGATCAGTTCCGTCAGGCGCAGAAGATGGAAGCGGTCGGCCGGCTCGCCGGCGGCATCGCCCACGACTTCAACAACCTGCTGACGACGATCCTCGGTTATTCGCACTTGATCCTCGAGACCATCGAACCCGACGATCCGCGGCGCCTCGACGTCGAGGAGATCCGCAAGGCGGGAAAGCGGGCAGCCGCTCTCACGCAGCAGCTCCTCGCCTTCAGCCGCAAGCAGGTGATCGAGCCGAAGGTCCTCGAGGTCAACGCCGTCGTCGCCAACCTGGACAAGATGCTGCGCCGGCTGATCGGGGAGGACATCCAGTTCCAGACGGAGCTCGGCTCCGCCGGGCACATCAAGGCCGACCTGGGACAGCTCGAGCAGGTCATCATGAACATCGCCGTCAACGCCCGCGACGCGATGCCCCGGGGAGGAAGGCTGACCATCCGAACCGGAAGCGCCGTCTTCGACGAGGCCTTCATTCGACAGCACGTGGGCGCGCGGATCGGACAGTACGCATCGATCGTCGTGAGCGACACGGGCTGCGGAATGGACAAGGTCACCAAGTTGCGGATCTTCGAGCCCTTCTTCACCACGAAGGATCCGAGCAAGGGGACGGGGCTCGGTATGGCGATGGTCTATGGCATCGTCAAGCAGAGCGAGGGCTACATCTGGGTGGACAGCGAGCCGGGGAAGGGCACGAGCATCTCGGTCTATTTCCCCCGGGTGCAGGAGGAGGGCCTGCCGCTCGATCCGGCCGACGCCGCTCTCGCGCTTCCGGGCGGCTCGGAGATCGTCCTCCTCGTCGAGGACGAAGACGCGGTCCTATCGCTCGTGCGCGGCCTCCTCCGGTCGCGCGGATACACGGTGCTCGAGGCGAGCAACGCGGCCGAGGCCGTGCGGATCTCCAACGATTTCATCGGCCCGATCCATGTTCTCCTGACCGATGTCGTCATGCCCGAGGTCAGCGGCCGGGAGCTCGCCGATCAACTGCGGCAGACGCGGCCGGACATGCGGCTCATCTACATGTCGGGCTACACAGAAGACACGGTCGTCCATCACGGCGTGCGGATGTCCGACGCGGGATTCCTCCAGAAGCCGTTCACGCCGGACCTGCTCCTTCGAAAGATGCGCGAGATGCTCGACCGCCCGCAAGACGGCATGGTGATGTAGACGCGCTCGGCCCCGATCGCCGCCTCTGCGACGACCCCGCTCTCCTCCTCCCGGGGCGACCCCGACCGTCGCCGAGATTCTCGAAGCTGCAACGGCGTGTTCGGCAGCGTCTTCAGTCCGGGAGCCGGCAATAGCAGTAGACGAATTCTTGCTCGGTCCCCCAGGGAGTTGTGTGCATCTCGGTCGTGCTCGCAATCCTCGCAAAGTCAGGACCGAACTCGGCGTGGAGTGCTTCCGGCGTAAAGCGCAGAACTTCGAGGCCGCTGCACTTCTCGGGGCCGTGCGGTCCGAACGTCGCGACGACAATGTGCCCCCCGGGCTTGAGCGATCTGCGAACGGCGTCAACGTATCGGGAGCGCGCCACAGGTTCGCGCAGAAAGTGAAACACCGCGCGGTCGTGCCAGAAGTCGTACGCGCGCGAGGGGAGACGAGCTTCCGTCACGTCCGCGCAGATCCAGTGAACGCGAGCCGCCCGCTCGCCGAGACGAGCTCGGGCCGCTTCCAGCGCCACTTCGGAGAGGTCAAGTACCGTTATGTTCGAGTACCCGCGGTCGAGGAGGTCATCGACCAGCGTCGAGGCTCCCCCGCCGACGTCGATCACGCCAGCGGCGCGTCCAATATTCGCGGCGTCCAGAAAAGCCAGGGATCGGTCGAGATGAGGTCGGAACCAGCTTACGCGATCCGAGCCTTTGGTCGTGTAAACGGTGTCCCAGTGCTTCGTGTCACTCATGGGGACAACAGGTAGAACACCTGACAGCGAGGCCGAACTTCACTCGGACAGCCCAGCAAAAAGCAGGCAATGCGGCAGCGATCGCCGTCTGGCGCGCTTGGTTCACGGTCGGCATCCGGTCTTCGCATCGTCCTGAGTCGCGCCGGCCATAGCCAGATAACGGCCGGAAGGAGGTGAGAGTCAGGCTGCAGAATCGCACCTTCAGAATGGGTACCCGATCGAGAAGAAGAACTGTCCTTTCTCCTTGCGGGATCCGCCGAATCTCAGGTCGTTGCCGTTCTCGTCGACCACACGAAAGTCCACGGTCCGCGCGTCGACCGGCCAGCCGTACTCGACGCGCACCGGCCCGATCGGCGTCATGTAGCGCAGGCCGAGACCGAAGCCCTGGCGCAATCCGTCCTCCCCCTCGAACGCGACGCGGACGTCTCCCGGCTTCTTCCAAACCTGCGCGGCGTCGTAGAAGAGCGTCCCGCCCAGGTTGCCGAAGATCGGGAACCGGAACTCGGCGTTCAGCCCGAGAAACCCGTTGCCGCCGACGATTCGCGGTCCGGCGTCGCAGTCGAAATCCCGAAGGTCCGGATACGTGTCCGCGCACGAGCCGGGACCATCCCCCTTCGGCCTGGCGACGGTGTTCGGATCGACGGTCTCCCCGGGGATCCCCAGCAGGTCCGTGTCGAACGCACGGTTGGTCGACCGGCCGCCGGCGAAGAACCGCTCGGCGATCGGGATCGGGACTCCCGCGTCCTCGCCATAGGAGTTGATGGCGCCCGCTCTCGCCGAGATCGCGAACACGCCTCCGCCGAACGGCCGGAAGAAAGCCGCCTGCCCGGAAAACTTCAGATAGTCCGCATAACAGGTCTCTTTCTTTATCGGATCTGCGGGGCACTGCGCGAGCGGGAAGGCATACTTGGTCGCGGCGGTCAGATAGTAGCCGTCGTGCGGATCGATGATGTCGTCGCGCCGGTCGTAGAAGGCGTTCGGGCCGATCGCCGATTGCAGGATGGGGCGATCGAACTTGCTGAACTCCCGCTCGATGCTGGAGAGGTCCCCGGTGTTGACCGGCTCGATGCGTTGATACTCGTAGCGCATCCCGACTCGCAGGTACCGCCCGAAGATCTTCGAGGATTCGACCACCGTTCCCAAGCGCTCGATGTCGATCTTCTGGATCGGCTCGCGGGTGAAGAACGCGAGGACGTTCAGCGGGAGGTCGCGGTTGAAGAGGAAAGGCTCCCGGAAGGTCAGGACCAGCCTCCCGCGTTCGGAGATCGGGGCGTACTGGATTTCGATCGAGGCCGAGCGCATGCTGCCGAACAGGTTGTTGTAGGAGGCGCCGGCGATCGCGAACGGGTCGTTGCGGTTCTCGAGCGCGTCCGGCGCGTACTGGTAGCCGAGACCGTAGAGCAGCGATAGCGGCCGCCCCTCCTGCACGGCGATCTCGACCGCGCGGGTCTGGCTCGTGACGTCGGCGGGCTGCGGGCGCAACTCGACGCGCCGGAAAACACCGGTGCGGGTCAGGTTGCGCTGCGTCGTCAGGACCTCCTGCTCGGAGAAGGGATCACCCTCGTCCCAGGTGACCAGTCGCGAGATCCGGTCGGTGTCGGTCCGCGTGTTGCCCCGGACGATCGACTTGCCGAAGAACGAGCGCGTCCCCTCTTCGACCGTGTACGTGACGTCGGCTGAACTTCCGTCGGGAGAAAGCTTCCAGTCGTCCCGGACCGCGGCTTCATGCCATCCGTGGTTGCGGTAGTGGTTCTGGAGGGAAAACGTGTCCTGCCGCACCTCGTTCGGGTTGAACGGCTCGCCCACCTCGACCGCCAGGATCTTCTCGACCTGATCGGATGAGAGGTGCTCGGCGCCGGTGACCTCGCGCGAGGTGACGAGGGCGCGCGGCCCCTCCTCGATCTTGATGTTCACGACCAGCCGATCCGGCTTCGATCCCTCCGTGATTCCCGCGTCTTCGACCTTCGCGTTCACCCAGCCGTGCGTCTGGTAGTAGCCGAGCAGGGCGTCGAGGTCCTCCCGCAGGACCCCGTCAACGAGACGCCCGGGACGGAGGAGCGGGAGCCCCTTCTCCTGCGTGACCATGAGTTTGCGGAGCCGCTTGTCCGAGACCGCCTGGTTGCCGTCGATCGCGATCTTCTCGACGGCAAATTTCTTCCCCTGGTCGACGTTGATCGCGACGGTCAGGACGTCGTCCGCCGGCGACATCGCGTAGTCCAACTTCGCGTTGTAGTAGCCCTTGCGCTGCAGGCCGCGCCGCTTGTTCTCGACGTACTGGAGGATCAGGTCCTCGTCGAAGATCTGCCCTTCGAGGAGGACCATCACTTCGCGGCGCACCTTCCTCTCGCGGATGCCGCGTGTCTGGAAGACGACCTTCGGTCCGACCGAGATGCGATAGACCGGCGTCACGCGCCCGTCGTCGGTCGGCTGCGCGGCGATGAGCTCGACCGAGCCGCGCAGGTGCATCTTCTTCTTCAGGTACTTCGTTATCCGCTCCGCGTCCGCGCGCGCCCGCGACTCGCGATACCGGTCGCCGGGGTCGAGCCTCGCTTTCTTCAGGAGCTCCTCGCGCGTGAACGGCCGGATCTCTCCGTCGAAGAGCGGCGGCGCCGTCCGCGCGGGCTTGCCGGCTTCAATGTGGTAGATGACGCGAGCGTCGAACGTCTTACGGTCGAAGAAGACCTCCGGCTGCACGGTCGAGACGATGTAGCCCTCCGCATCGAGCCGACGCTTCAGCGCCGCGGCGCCCTCCTCCAGCTCCTCTGACTGGAAGACCGCGCCTTCCGAGAACGGAATCGTCCGGCGCATCTCCTCCCTCGAGACCGACACCCCGTCGTCGAACCGGAGCGGGTTGACGCGGAACGACCGGAAGAGGTGGACCGTGACCGCGACGCCGCCTTCGGCCGTCTCCACCTCGATCCGCACGTCCGAGAACCGCCGCGTCGCGAAAAGGTGTCGGATGGTCGAGCCGGTTGCCTCTTCGGTCAGCGGTTGCCCTGCCTTGATCGAAAGGAGTCGCGAGACCTCGTCCTGGTCGACCGGACCGTCGGACGTGTAGGCGACCGAGACGACGGTTTGCCCGAAGGGCGGTCTCGGCCCCGCCGCTTCCTGCGCAGCGGCCACGCCGAAACTCGTGAAAAGAAGCGTGGCTGCCAGGGCGAAGCCCCTCATCCGCGGCCCCCCGGGGGGGAGAGAGCGGACCGGCCCGGCGCCCGCGACCGGCTCCTCGTCCGAATCCTGCCCCGGATCAAAGCCGCTGCCGCCGCCGAACGTTGATCGAGTAAATCCCGTTCTCGTCGCGCAGCGCCTGCAGCACGATCGTGTGCGTGATCCGCCACTCGAGCTGCACGATCGATTCCTTGTCGGAGTTGAGCGACTGCGAGTAAGTCACGAGCAGCTCCGGAGTGACTTGCTTCCCCACGGTCGAGCGAATGTCGGTGAGCTGGCTTCCCGTGAAGACCGGATCGATCTGGAACCGGTCGAGCCGGAAGAGCCGCTGCGTCGGACGAGTCACGCCGCCCGCCAAAGCTCCCGCCACGATGCCGCTCGCCGCCGACACGAGGCTCTGACTCGTGTCGGTGGCGGTGCGCTGGTTCGGCTCGGCGCCCGTCAGGAGCAGCCCGATCACCGCTTCATCGGAGAGCGGCGGATCGGAGGTGAACGTCGATTGGATGCGCGGCCACGTGCCGACGAGGTTCACGACCAGGTCGTAGCCCTTCACCTCAGCGCGCATGCGCATGTCCAGGATCGGGGCGATGCGCGCGGTGTTCGCGAAGGTAATCGTCCCCGACTCGATCTCGTACTGCACGTCGCGGAACGTGATCCGGCCCCCCTCGTCGAACAGAATCTGTCCGAGGAGCACCGGCTGCGCGACCGTGCCGCGGGCGATCATGTCCACCTCCGCGGTCAGGCGCGCGACGTTGTTGCGGACCTCAAGGGCGGCGGCCGAGACGATCCGGACCTCGAGCGCCGTCTCCTCTTTCCACGGCTCCCGCGCCGCGACCGCGCCGCTCGGGCGGCTCCTCTCGAGGAGCGACGCGAGCGTCACGTCGAAATCCCGCGAGTACGTCCCGCGCAACAGCGTGACCTCGCCGCGCACCACGTGGTCGCCCGGAACGCCGGTCGCGACGAGGTCCGCGTCGACGACGAGCCGCATGTCCTCGGGATAGCGCACAGCGACGTGCCGTGCCTGGATCGTGAGGCGGAAGTCCGCCACCGTCAGCCCTTTGAGGCTCACGCTTCCCGCCGCGAAGAGGTCGCCTCCCCCGACGCGCGCGCGGATTCCGTCCACTTCAGCCAGCGAGCCGTTGAAGGAGATCACGCCGTCGATGTCGTCGACGATCTGCGTGAGGCCGGCCAACCGGTACCGGCCGTTCTCGATCCGCACGGTCCCCGAAAGATCGGGAGCGGTCAACGTTCCTCCGGCGGCGATCTGGACGTTCAAACGCCCGTTCAGCTCGATGTCGGGAACGGCGAGCTCGACGAGCGAAGCGTCGATAGGGCCGGCGACCGTTACCGAAAGCGCACGGGCGGACGTCAGATCGACCGTGCCGCGGACCTTCAAATCGGTACCTTCGCCGACCGCGTGGAACTCGTCGAACACCAGCTTCTGCTGCCCGAGCGCGATACGCACGTCGCCGGACGTACGCAGGACACCGGGGCGATCCGGGAAGTCGAGGCGCGCCTCCGTGACGGTAAACACGCCGGAGAGGAACTCCTTCTCCGTCGGCGGCAGCGTCAGCTCGCCCCGCACGGCGAGGGCGCCGCCGCGCCCCGGCTCGAGATCGAGCGGCGTGAAGAGCAGGAACGCGGCGAGATCACGGGCGTTCAGGTTCACAGTGACGCGGGAGCCGGGCTCGAAGAGGTTCCCCTGCGCGGAAAGGCTCCAGCGATCCGCGACCGTGACCGAGCCCGTGAGATCGCCGCGGGTGAGCCGCGCGTCGAGCCGAGGCTCGTCCGCGTCCGGGATCCGATGGCCGAAGAGCGTCGCGTCCGCGAGCGTCGCGGTCGCGGTGAGATCCGGCCGCTCGATCTCGCCCGAGCCATTCACCTGGAACGAAAGATTCCCCGAGAGCTCCTTCGAGACCTCGGAGAGGGCCGTGATCGCCTCGATCGGGATCGCGTCGCCGGCGAACCGCGCCTCGAATGTCTTTTCCTGGATCTGAATCGCGCCGCTTCCGCCGACCATCCCGCCGGAGAGCTCCGCGCGAACCTCGGCCAGCTCGAAGCGGCCGGGCGAGAAAAGGACGCGGCCGGTCACCAGGGGGACCTTCTGGCCCCAGACCACCGCCTGACGCAGGCTGATCGGGCCGCCGCCGGAAACCGCGGACGCCGACCCGACGATCGGGAAGCTGCCGGAGACGAGCCCCTCCACGGGGTAGTCGAGGTCGAGATAGTCGAGCAGCCTCGTGAGCGGGTATTCGCGCGCAGCCATCTGCACATCGAGCTTCGGCTGGCCGCGCACTTCGCGGAATCGCACTGTCCCCTCGAGCGAGAGGCTCGCCTCGCCGTCGTATGCGCGCAGCGGCCGGAAGAAGAACGCCCCCTCGCGGACGTCGGCCGTGCCCCGCACGCTGCCGAATCGCACGCCGGCCCACCGGGTCTCTTCCGCCGAGAAAAGGACGGTCGCGTCCGGATCCCCCCATTCGCCGGCGAGGTGTCCCGTCGCCTCTCCCGTTCCGCCGAGCCCGAGCGGCTCGGGACGGCCACCGGTCGCGGCGACGATGTTCTGGTAGAAGCGATCGACCTCGGAGAGGTCCCGCGACTTCAACGCGAAGTCGAAATCGGGACGCCACTCCCCGATCCGCATGCCGCCGGTCAGATCGATCGTCGTCTGCGGAAACCGGAGCGTCACGCCCTCGAACCCGACGCGGCCGTCCACGATCGACAGCGGTCCGCCGCCGCCGGTCGGCAGGCCATGTCTCCCGCGAACGAGTGAAGCCGCCGGGCCCGGCTGGAGCTCCAGCAAGCCCCCGCCATCCGCGTGCTCGATGCCGGTCTTCTCCGGGAAGCGCAGCGCGAGCGTGACGTCGGCGGCGCCGGACAGGCCTGTGCCGGACAGATCGAGGTCGGCGAAGAACCGCTCGAGGGAGAGGCCGCGTCCCTCGAGGGCGATCGTGAAGAGGCGCGGCTTCTCGACCAGGCTCGCGATCCGGACGACTCCGGTCACGTCGCCGCCCGCGTAGCGCGCATGTTCGATCTTCGCGACGAGCTCCTCGCGCCGAGCGTCCACCGAGGCCTCGAAGTTCTCGAGGAGGAATCCCTTCGCATCGATCTCCGGGGAAACGACGCGTCCGGCGATCCGGAACGCGCCCCCGGCGGGGATCTCCATGCGGGCGTCGACCTTCCCGTCCCCCACGAAGCCCAACTTCGAGTGGAAGATCCGCTCGATCTCCGTGATCGAGACGTCGCCGGAGGCGACGAGGGTCGTCTTCTGCGTGGCGCCGGTTTCGATGGTCCCCGCGGCCGTGAGACTTCCGAAAGAGCCGGCGAGGCGGATTGTCTCGAAGACGACCCCGCGCCTGGGCTCGACGTGGAACCGCGCGGAAAGATCCGACACGATCGGCTCGGCGTCCGGGACGTGCAGCGTCATCCGGCGCGAAGCGAGGGCGCCGGAATAGTGGTCCTCGCCGATCGCGGCGAGGTTTCCGGTGAAGTCTTCCAGCGCGGCGGAGATCTCCATCTTCCGGCCGGCGAGATCGAACGTTCCCTGCTCGAGGATGACCTCTCCCACTCGCACTTTGAGGCCGCCTTTTCGGGCCGGACGGTTGATGCCGGGCGGGAGGTTCCACGATCCGTCCTCGAATTGCACGAGCGTGACCTTCGGGTGCACGGCGCGGATCCGCCCGAGTCGAAGCTCCTGGCCGGACAGCGAAATGCCGCCGCCGATCGAGACCTCGTCTGCGGAGAGAAACGGCTCCGGAGGGAGCCGCGGGTCGTTGCCGATCCGGACGTCGGCGAGGCGGATGGACGGAGGCAGGAGCCGGAAATCGACCTGGCGGAACGTCACGGGGCGGCCGAGCGCCTCGGAGATGCGTGTCTGGGAGACGCCCTGGAAGAGCGTCTGAAACCTCTCGGAGTTCCAGACTGCGTAGGCGGCGAGCACGAGAAAAACGGCGAGCACCGCGAAGAGCCGCAGCGCCGAGAGTCGCTGCGTGCGGTGGGGGGGGAGACCCTCCTGGGTATGGCGTTCGGCTTCGTTCAAAACAGCTTCGCGACTTCGTTAACCTCGAGCCTCACCCCAAGGGGTTCGGGGGACCGCAAGGTCCCCCGCAAAAGACTACTCGGACACACACTTAGATCCCCCAGTTCAATTTCTCCGCCAGATTTCGGAAGTGGTCGGCCTCGGGAGGGCGAAGGAGAGTCACGGGAGTCGCGGCCGACCGCACTTCGACCGAGTACTCCGGCCCGATCGGAAACCCTTCCTGGCCGTCGAGCGTCAGGTACACGCCCCCCGGCCTCATCTGCGGATCGAGGATCCGCAGCCCGATCACGGTGTCGGCCGCCACCACCAGAGGACGCTGCGAGAGCGTGTGAGGACAAATCGGCGTGATGACGAGGGCGGGCAGCTCGGGTTGCAGGATCGGGCCGCCGGCGGAGAGGTTGTAGGCGGTCGAGCCCGTGGGGGTCGCGACGATCACGCCGTCCGCGCGGAACTCGGCCACGGATCGGCCGTCCAGGTCCACGCGAAAGGTCGAGATCCGCGCGAGGGCTTCCTTGTTCAGGACCGCATCGTTCAAGGCGCGGAAGCGCCGAGGGCGCGAGTCGCCCGTGACGACGGTGACCTCGAGCCGCCGGCGCCGGTCCTCCCGAAACTCGCCGGCGAGCACTTCGTCGAGCCGCGTGAGCGCTTCGGCGCGCGAGAGCCCCGCGAGGAACCCGAGAACGCCGATGTTGATGCCGAGCACGGGCGTGGAGGTCGGCGCCGAGCGCGCGACCGAGAGAAGAGTGCCGTCTCCCCCGACCACGAGGACGAGGTCGACCGAGCGGGCGAGGCGCTCGCGCGGCAGGCCGTCGGATCGGCCGAGCGCCGCCGCCGTGTCGGAGTCGAATCGCACTTCCAGACCGCGGCTGCCGAGAGCCGACTCGATCGCCTGTGCGAGGGCGAGGGCCTTTTTGGACGAGCACTTGCAGGCGAGCCCGACCCGCCGGAATCGGCTCGACGTGCGATGCGCGGAGCGCGGATCGCTCGACCGCGCCGACACTCGCGACCGCTTCATCCCGCTCAATTTACACGAAAGGCGAGCAGGAACTCCTCGTTGCCGTGCGCACCGCGGATCGGCGACGGGATCGCGCCGATCGGCTCGAGGCGGAGGCCGCGGCCGAACTCTCCGATCTCGGAGACGACGCGGCGGCGGATCTCCTCCGAACGCACGATGCCGCCTTTCCCGACTTCCGCGCGGCCCGCCTCGAACTGCGGCTTGACGAGCACGACGACGAAGCCGCCGCTCACGACGAGCGGGACTACGGCCGGGAGGACGAGCCGCGTCGAGATGAACGACACGTCGATTGCCGCGAGCCCGACCGGCTCCGGTACGTCCTGTCGCGAGAGAGAGCGTGCGTTCACCTTCTCGCGCAAGATCACCCGCGGATCGCCGCGGAGCTTCGCGTCGAGCTGACCGTAGCCGACGTCGACCGCATAGACCTTCGCCGCGCCGCGCTGGAGCAGGCAGTCGGTGAAGCCGCCGGTCGAGGCACCCACATCGAGGCAGACGAGGCCGGACGGGTCGATCCGGAAGCGATCGAGCGCCGCCGCGAGCTTGACGCCGCCGCGCGAGACGTAGGGATGCGGCGGTCCCGTGACCGTCACGTCCGCCGTCTCCTCGACCGGCGCGCCCGCCTTGTCCACGCGGCGACCGTCGACGGAGACCGAGCCGGCGAGAATCATCGCCTGCGCTTTCTCCCGCGTGGGCGCGAGACCGCGCGTGACGAGCAGACGATCGAGCCGGGTGCGGGCCATCGCGGGCCTCAGTCGAGAGTCAGCAAGACCTTGAGCGATCCTTCCGGGTCCGACGCCCGCGCGAAGGCCTCGCGAGCGCGCCCGATCGGAAAACGATGGGTGACGAGGTCGGCGACCTCGATGCGGCGATCGGCGAGGAGCGCGAGAGCTTCCCGCATGTCGTCGGGCCCGGCCGAGTACGAGGGCACGATCTCGACCTCCCGAAAGTAGAGATCGTGCGGCGAGACGGTGAGCCG
>DASWIB010000144.1:0-3046 GCA_036397915.1 Thermoanaerobaculia bacterium
TGTACTTCGACAACGACGCCTTCGGCCATGCGCCGCGAAACGCCCTGCGGCTCATCGACCGAATCGCCGGTTCCCACGGATGACGGATGCGCCGGCCACCAGGGCGGCCGGTGTGACGCTGTTTCTTTGCGGCGACGTGATGACCGGCCGCGGCGTCGACCAGATCCTCCCGCACCCGGGCGCGCCGGACATCTTCGAGAGCGCCGCGCGCTCGGCGAGGAGCTATGTAGAGATCGCCGAGGCGGCCACGGGTCCGATCGCGAGGCCGGTCGACCCGGCTTACATATGGGGCGACGCGCTCTTCGAGCTCGAGCGCGTACAGCCACAGGCCCGCATCATCAATCTCGAGACGGCGGTTACGACTTCCGAGGATGCCTGGCCCGACAAGGGAATCCACTATCGCATGCACCCGGCAAACGTGGGCTGCCTCACCGCCGCCAGGATCGACTGCTCTGTGCTGGCGAACAATCACGTCCTGGACTGGGGCGCCGCGGGCCTGGTGGAGACGCTGGACACGCTGCAGAGTGCGGGGATGAAGACGGCCGGCGCGGGACGCGACGAAGCCGAGGCGGCGGCACCCGCTGCGATCGATCTCCCCGGGGAGGGACGAGTCCTGGTATTCGCCTTCGGCTGCGAGAGCGCCGGGGTTCCGCGCGAGTGGCAGGCAGGTAAGGACCGCACGGGCGTGAATTTTCTGGACGATCTCTCGGATCGGACGGCGGAGCGAATCGCGCTGCGGGTGCGCGCCCTGAAGCGCGAGCTCGACGTCGCGGTCGTTTCGATCCACTGGGGCGGCAACTGGGGATACCACATCCCCGCCAGGCACCGTGCCTTCGCCCACGCGCTCGTCGATGCCGCCGAAGTCGATATCGTCCACGGCCATTCCTCCCACCACCCGATGGGCTTCGAGGTGTACCAGAACAAGCTCATCCTCTACGGTTGCGGCGACTTCCTGAACGACTATGAGGGCATCGGCGGATACGAGGACTTCCGTAGCGACCTCACCTTGATGTATTTCCCGACTCTGGATGCCGCCACGGGAAATCTCTCGCGCCTGATGTTGACCCCCATGCAGATACGCCACTTTCGCGTCAACCGTGCGGGGGAACTTGACGCGCTCTGGCTCGAGGCGACGCTCAACCGCGAGGCCGGAAAGTTCGGCCTTGCGCTTTCGAGGCAGCCGGACGGAAGCCTGCTCTTGACTTGAGCAGCTCAGCGACCCTGGGTCGTTTCCCGAAAATATCCCCGCAATTTTTCCGGCCCGGCGGAACGCTTGAATTCAGTTCGTCGAGCCGCTAACTTTCGGCCATGTACGACGTGCACCCCGACGGAAACCGCTTCCTGTTCATTCGCCCGGAACGGCGCTCCGACCAGCTCCACGTCATCCTCAACTGGTTCGACGAGCTGAAACGCCTCGTTCCCGCCAGAAACTGACCGCAGCTCCTAAACCTTCAAACGAAGCGTCTTCGCGATGCCCTCGGGCACGAAGAAGTGGTTCACGCTGATCGAAGGGTTGAAGCCGCCCTTCGGCCGGTAGGGGTAGACCGTCCTGGTCCTCGTGCAGTAGGCGTCCGCGCGCACGTAGCCGGCGCGCCGGGCGCACTCGCTCCAAGGAGCGAGCATCGGCCGGCCGAGGCGCGCGGGGCGCGGCGGGGGCTCGGCGGGCCGAAGCGCCTGGCCGCTCTTGTCGTGCACGTACTTGAAACCTGCGTGGTAGGTGTTCCAGGCCGTGGCCCTCAGGTCGTCGATCGAAAGGGCACTCTCTTCGGTGAAGAGCAGCACGAACCCCGCTTGGTGGTAGCCGCGGAAGACCTCGACCATGCTCTCGTCCGTCTGTCCGCGCACCTCGTGAAATCCGTTTCCGACGAGCATCACCGCTCCTTCGGGGGAGAGCCCCGAGCTCCGAAGCGCCGAAAGCAGAGCGTCCGGCCTGCCGATGTCCGCCTGCCGGACGAAAATCATGCTCGCAGGAAGGGCGCCCCGTCGCTGCTCGTCCATCGCGGCGTCGATCGCGGCGTCCTCGAGATCCGCGCCCACGTAGCTGAGGCCGTCGCCCGACCGCGCGTACCGCTGGCGCGTCGCCTCGCCGCGGCCGATCGCATGCTCGATGAAAACCCCGTAGTGAAATCCGGTGTCCCGGCAGAAACGGTCGAGGGCGTCGTTCGCCTGCTCGAACGTCGCGCGGTTCGCGTCCTGGCTCGCACCCACGTTCTCGCCGCGGCTCACGTGCGCCGTAGAAGTCCCGTGGAGGAGGATCTCACGGCATCTCTGCATGTAAGGATGATAGGTCTCGACGATGCCGAAGGGTCCGGGTCCCCGGGAAAATCCTCTCGCTCCCACCGTGGTGACGCGATAGCTCTCCCCTTCCCGCCTCATCCAGCCGGAAGCCGTGAGCACCTCGAGGGCACCCGAGGCGACGACCGGATGCGGGCGGCTCCATTCCTCGGGCCGTACCGAGGCGCCCTCGACGAGGGCAGACGTGAGTCGGCTCGCGCGGAGCCCGAGCACGACGGGAAGGAGGCGATAGCCGAGCCCGAGCTCGCCGGGGTCGGGAATCCAGTGGTTTTGACGGAAGTCGATGCGCCGCCTCGCGCCCTGACCAAGGTCGAGGAGGATTTCCAGCTCCTCGTTCGAGAGCACCGCGCCGGTAAAGAGACGCCGCCATAGACCGGTGACGCTCGCGGGAATCTCGTTCGGGATGGGCCCGACGCGAAGGAAAAGGTCGCGCACCCGGGGATGGCCGGCCATGCGAAAGCCCTCGTCGTACTGTTCGACGAGGCCGCGAGAGAGGAGGAAATGGAGGTCCTTGTCGAGCTCGCCAGGGTCGAGCGCCCGCGTCTTGCCGTCGATCTCGACTTCACAGCACTCGGGGTAGAGCGCCTCACCCTCGAGAAGGCGACGGAGAAGCGCGAGGGCGGCGAACGCGCCGAGCACGTGCCGCATGAGCCACAGGTCGGGGGGCGCGGTGATCGCCGCGGTGAGCGCCACCTGGCGGACGACGGCGCAGGCATCGGAAAGCGCTTTCTTCTCCTCCGCGGATGCGGCG
>DASWIB010000145.1:0-7554 GCA_036397915.1 Thermoanaerobaculia bacterium
GATGAAGCCGATCTCCTTCAAGGCGCGCGACGGCATGACCATTCACGGCTACGTCACCATGCCGGTCAACGTCAGCAAGAAGGCTCCCATGATCGTCAACGTCCATGGTGGGCCCTGGGCGCGCGATTCGTGGGGACTGAACAGCGAGGTGCAGTGGCTGGCCAACCGCGGCTATGCCGTCCTGCAGATCAACTATCGCGGCTCGAGCGGCTACGGCAAGAAGTACCTCAATGCCGCCGACCGCGAGTGGGCCGGCAAGATGCACACGGACGTGGTCGACGGCAAACGCTGGGCCATTGACCAGGGCTACGCCGATCCCGAGAAAGTCTGCATCTACGGCGGCAGCTATGGCGGCTACGCCACCCTCGTTGGCGTTACCTTCACGCCCGATGAGTTCCGCTGCGGCGTGGACATCGTCGGCGTCGCCAATCTCATCACCTTCCTCAAGACCATCCCGCCATACTGGGAGCCGATGCGCGGCCTTTGGTACAAGCGCGTCGGTCACCTCGAGAAAGACGCCGAGTTCCTGAAAGAGCGTTCGCCGCTCTTCAAGGCCGACCAGATCAAAGTTCCGCTTCTGGTCGCGCAGGGCGCCAACGATCCTCGCGTGAAGAAGTCCGAGAGCGATCAGATCGTTCGCGCCATGCGGCAGAAGGGACTCGAGGTCGAGTACCTGGTCTATCCCGACGAGGGCCACGGCTTCGCGCGTCCGCAGAACCGCGTCAGCTTCTATGCCGCAGCCGAGCGCTTCCTGGCCAGGCATCTCGGCGGCCGTGCCGAACCGGTGTCCGAAGCCGAGGTCAAGCTCCTCGCCACTGTCAGCGTCACCGGCACCCCCGATCAGCCGATCGTGGCCAAGGAATGAGCTTGCGAGCGCCGCCGGGATCCGAGCGGACGGCTCCTTGGTTTTTTTGAGAATCGAGACTGCGCTCGAAGGCCTGCGCGTCACGGCGGCGGAGACGACCGGGGGACCTCGGTAAACGAATACTTTTCCGTGATGTCCGGGTCGTCCGCGTCGAGGATGAAGGCGCGCCGCCCCTCTCCGCTGCGAGAGAGTCGGATCAGAGCTCCCGCCATCGGTGGATCCGTAAGGACGTACGTGTCGTCTGTCAGGCGCCGGAGCTCGCTCGAAAAACCACCGGCAGCGAACATCAGCTTCCGGCCGGCGGATTTCAGCGTGGCGTCGCCGAGCGCCGGGTTCGCATAGCTCGCAAGGTACGGAGCGATCGTTCTCCGGTCGACGGGCCGCATCCGGGCCGCCTTCTCCCGGAATCGCCGCCTGGCCTCCTCCGCTTTCGTGGCCAGGATCGCATCCATTTCCTTCGGTTCGCCGAACGCGAGCTCCATTGCGCGCGCCCGCACGGCTCCGCAGAAGAGGTTGGCGTTCTGCGCGTTGGTGAGAACCGCGATACCCAGACCCTCATCCGGCAGGAGCGACAGATCGGCGGTGAAGCCGCTGGTGCCTCCGCCGTGGGTCAGGAGAGTTCGTGATTTGTAGCGGGTGATCGCCCAGCCGAGACCATACGAGACGCCCGGAGCGATCTCGACCTGCGGCTGCCACGTCGCGGTCAGGTTCTCCGCGGTGACGACACGTTTCCCGTCCGGAGCGAGTCCACGGTTGAGCTGAGTGATCAAGTAACGTGCGACGTCGCGCGCGGTCGACCACGACGCCCCGGCGGGAGCAATCGGGGTAAGGGGCCTCTCGAGATCCGCGGAAATCGGCAGATAGTCGCCCGACACGGTCTTTCCGTGCGGCGTCGCTCGGTTCGCGCTGGCGAGCGCCCGCTCGAAGGAGAACGTCGTGCTCTTCATCCCGATCGGGTCGAATACACGGCTCTGCATCTGCGCCAGATAGTTGGCGTAAAGATCCGCGCTGGATCCGCGCGCCGCCCAGGCGGCGATGTAGCCGCCGGCGCCGACCATCTGGTTGGCGTACCCGAAGGTCTTTCCGAACTCGCCGACGAACCGGAACGTCCGGACCGACCGCACCACCTCTTCGGCGGTTGGTGCGTGTTTCGCGAAATACATCTCCAGGTCGTGCCGCTCCATGCCCGTGCAGTTGCAGACGGCTTTGCGGAAAGTGAGTTTCGGGATCAGCGCCGGGGCGCTGAGCGCGAAGTCGGGATAGATCGAAGCAACCGGCGTTTCCCAGGTGATCTTTCCTTCATCAACGAGCGCAGCGATCATCATCGTCGTCATGCTCTTGCCGGTCGAGCCGATCATCATGAGAGTGTCCGGCGTGACCGGGTCCTGCTTTCCCAGCTCGCGCACGCCGAAGCCCTTCGCGTAAATCGTTCGGCCGTTCTGAACGATCACGACGGCCGCGCCCGGCACGCCCGCGCGGCGCATGTGCTCGGCGACGTAAAGATCGAGCGGCTCGGCGCGCGGTACGGGAGCCGACGGCGAGCCCGCCGTGAATCGGAGCGGCAGCTTCAGCGGAGCCGATGTCTCGCCGATTCTGCCCTCGAAAGCGAAAGTGGCAGTTCCGTCCTCGGATGCACGGTAGGTCCAGCGCTCGTTGGGGCAGACGCCGGCCCCGATTCCGGTCAGCCGGCCCGGCCACGCGCGGCGCCGGGACGCCGCCCGCTCGGCTCGCGCATCGAGAACGAGCGCCGTAAGCTCTGCGTCGACGAGGAAGCGGCGCCATCGGTCGAAGCTTTCGACCAGGTTGGGCATCGTGATATCCGCCACCACGACCTCTTGGCGCGACTGGTTCCGGATTGCGCGGCTCCACGCCTCGCGCAGTTTCTCGGCCGTCCAGGAGCAGACCTCCCGATCGGAGAGTTCCTCGGCGACCTCCTGGAGAATGCGCCCGTAGGTTCCCGCCCGGCCCGTCAGGTCCTGAACGTCCGGGTCGGCCCACGCCTCGCTCTGAAATGCAGTCAGGAAGGCCGAGAAGAAACGGCGGCTGCGGAGCCGGTCCGCCCAGCCGTAGGCGGGGCTGTCCAGCTTTCGCAGGACGCCGACGTGGATCTTCGCGGCGGCGGCGACGATCAGATGGGAGATGAGCTCCGGTCGCGAGGACAACACCTCGTTCAATCGCCATGCCGCATCGAGCGTCCGGAGCGCGGCGTCGGTTTCCCCGGCTCGCCCTTTGACCAATGCTCGAGCGGCGAGGAGCCGCTGGAGCTTCATGAGCCCCGTCAGGTTCGGCAGAGGACCGTTGGGGTAGTTGCTGACGTCCATTTCCCAGCGGATCTCGAGCTCCCGAAGAAGGAGAGATTCGATCGCCGCGATCCCGCTTTCGTTGTCGGCCAGATAGCGCTCCAACTCCGGGGGTGGCGTGCCGATCCGGTCGTCGGAGATTCCGAGCTCTCGATCGAGGAACTGGAAGACGGCGGCATAGACGGGCTGGACCGACCGCTTGAGCTCGGGAGACGGACCGGGCCGTTCTTTTCTCGGCTTCAGCGTGAAAGGGGCCGGCGGACCCGTCTCCCGTGAATTCCGTTCGTCAGCGGAGGCTTCGGGGCTCTCGAACGGCGCCATTTCGATTCCGAGGATGGCGGCGAGCCCTTCGATCTCGAGCGCGCTGGCCGACGCTTCCGTCTTCGGGAACTGAGCCTCGAAGGCACTGCGGAACGAGGGCGCCTGGGGAGAGTCCGAGGCATGGACAACGGTGATCGAACCGAAGCCGGCGCATACCACCAGGAGAAGGGAGGCTTTCACTTTTCCCGAACTGATGGAACCAACGATACATCGCAAAAGGATCAGCCGTCCCCAACTCGGTCCGACCGCCCCCCGCGTCTCGGCCGTCGCAGGCCGACTGCGCTCGGAAATTGAAACCGAAAGGAATGTCGATCTAGTAACCTGCCACCGCTCCTCTGAGGTCGGATGCTCGTAGCGTTGCGGCGCGTATACTTCGCACACGATGGCGGCGAAGTTCTCCCGAATCACGATCGACCCGGAGATTTGCACGGGCAAGCCGTGCATTCGGGGGCTTCGTTTCCCGGTATCCCGCTTGCTCGGTCTGCTGGCCGCCGGCCAATCCCGCGAGCAGATCCTCGCCGCCTATCCGTATCTGCAAGCGGAGGACATCGACGAGGCGCTGGCCTACGCGGCGAGTCTCGCTGAGGATGAAAGCGTCGAACTCGTCGGCGGTTGAAGTTTCTTATCGACATGCCGGTTACGCCTCAAGCCGTAAACCGGTTGATTGCCGCCGGGCATCAAGCGGTTCACGCAGCGAGCATCGGGCTGGCAAGCGCGAGGGACGCCGAAATCCTGGCACTCGCAGCTGCGCAAGGGCAGATTATCGCGACCGCGGATCTCGATTATCCGAGACTTCTCGCGATCCAGAGAGCAGCTGCTCCTGGAGTCATCTTGTTCCGCGGCGGCTCCTATACCGACGACGACCTGCTGCGACTCCTGGATCGGGTACTGGCTCAATCGAGTCCGTTCGATCTCGAGCATTCGATCACTGTCGTGGATAGAGCGCGCCTGCGCCGGCATCGGCTTCCGATCGACGAGTAAACATCGGGGTCCCGCGATTCAACTCCACCATTTCGCCAGCTAGACCATTTCAAAGTTGGTCGGGGCGGCCGGGATCGAACCGGCGACCATCTGCTCCCAAAGCAGATACGCTACCGCTGCGCTACGCCCCGAAGAGGCGGGATTATCGCACGAGCTGGTCGCTGTCCGGCCGGCAGCCCGGTTGACAAGGATTCGATCCTTGCTAAAGTAAGATCATGAGCAAGGTCACGAGCAAGCTCCAGGTGACGATTCCCAAAGCGATCGCGGAGCGCCACGGCATACGCCCGGGCGACGAAATCGAGTGGGTTTCCGCCGGCGACGCCATTCGGATCGAGCCCGCCAGCCGTGCAAGGCCGCTCAGCATTGCGGAGCGCCTCAAGCTCTTCGACGCGGCGACGAAGAGAGTCCGTCGCAAGAAGTGGAGAGGAGAGCCCCCGAAGGATCGAGGCTGGACCCGGGCCGAGCTCTACGAGCGTGGCCGCCCTCGTTGACACGAACGTCCTGATCTACTCCGTCGACGCGCGGTTTCCCGAGAAGCGGCGAACGGCGACCGCTCTGCTCCGGAGAGGAATCGTCGAAGACAGCGTCCGGATCCCGCATCAGGCGATCGTCGAGTTCATGGCCGTCGCGAGCCGTCCGCTCAAAACGGGTGGCCGGCTGCTCTCGCCGGAGGAGGCACGGCGCCAGGCCGAGGAGTTCTTGAGCGAATTCCTCGTGCTCTACCCGAACGAAACGATCGTACGGACTGCCTTGCGAGGCGCGGCAGCGTACGGCTTGAGCTGGTTCGACGCGCACCTGTGGGCTTACGCCGACTACTACAGTCTCGGCCAGCTGATCTCGGAAGATTTCGAGCACGAGCGTCTCTACGGGACCGTGCGCGCCGTCAACCCGTTTCTCGAGGAGGCTCGGTGAACCGCGAATACGTCGCCTGGAATTCTCCGACGCTCGGCCGGCGGATGGAGCTCCTCTGGTTCGGCCACTCCGGCCGGCCGATGATCTGGTTCCCGACGTCTTTGGGTCGATTCTTCCAGTACGAGGACTTCGGCTTGATCGGGGCGGTCGGCGATCTCATCGAGAGCGGCGCCCTTCAGGTCGCGTGCGTGGACGTGATCGACGAGGAAAGTCTCTACGCCAGCGGCCGTCACCCCGCCGAGCGCCTTGCCCGACACGACCAATACGACGCGTACATCTATCGCGAGGTCGTCCCCTGGATTCATCAGAAGACCGGCGCCCCGTCGAAAGTCGCGACGCTCGGCACTTCGTTCGGCGCCTACCACGCCGTCAACTTCGCGTTCCGACACCCGGACGTCGTGGACAAGACCGTCGGTTTCTCGGGCAGGTACGACATCCACTCCTTCCTCGACGGCTACTGGGACGACACGGCGTACTTCCACTGTCCGACGGCGTACGTTCCAAACATGAGCGGCGAGTGGATCGCGCAGCTCTCGCGGATGGACATCGCGATCGTCACCGGCGAGACGGACAACATCCTCAACGGGACGACCGAGATGATCCGGATCCTGCGCGAGAAAGGGATCCCCCACCGCGGCGACATCTGGGGCGCCCCGTACGGGCACGACTGGCCCTGGTGGAAAGTCCAGATCCGGAGCTACGTGCCTTAAGAGGGGTCAGGTCTTCACTGATACGGATAGCATTCGTAAAGAGAGCGTGTCCTTGCCACTTTGCGCGCAAAGTGGCAAGTGGAGACCTGACCCTCAAAGTGGCAAGTGGAGACCTGACCCCCAATGTGGCAAGTGGAGACCTGACCCTCAAAGTGGCAAGTGGAGACCTGACCCCCTCACTTCTGCGGCCACAGGCAGCCGCTCGAGCCCACCCAGGTACGGTCCTTGTTGAAGGCAACGCCCATCATCGTGCCCTGCGAAAGCCTCGCCAGCGTGGTCACCGGGAACGGTTGCCCGTCCCGCCAGATGAACATGACGCGCACTTCGACTTTCGATGCCCCTCCGTCGGTCGTCTCGACGACCGGGGCGTAGTCCACTTTCCGCATCAGGAGAGTGCGCGGGCGCTCCTCCTCCGCCACGGCGTCGAGGTCGGCGCGCGTGACATCCACCTTCACCCCCGAACCGGCGAAGGAGAAGAGCGGTTTCAATACCCACTTCTCGAGGTCCTTCGGCGGCTCCGCGAGGTCGGACAGGAGACGCGCTTCCGGTACCGCGGGGTGCCGGAGCACGGGGAGCGAGTGCTTGCTCCACCGGAAGTACCAGTTCGGATGGCCGGCCCACGAGACGTCCAGCGGCTCGCGGAAGTCGATCGGGATTGAGATTCCTTTGCCAAGGAGCTCGTCGAAGATCAGCCGGTTGTAGATGCGGAGGATCCGCGTCGCGCGTCCGTCCCGCCGATACCAGAGCTCCCGGCCTCTTTTCTCGATGTCCGTCACGGAAACCGCGCGGACCCGCCAGAGCTTCTCGGTCAACGCGAAGTCGACGAACGTCTTCTGAGACGGCGGATCGATATCCATGAGCACGACGTTGTCGGGAGGAAAGTCGCCGAGGATCGCGTCGCCGACCGAGCGTACGTAGCCGTGCTCGTCGAGCCCCGACAGCAGGAAGCCGAGATTCTCGCCCCCGGGCGTGATACGCGCGAGCTCGTTTGTCTGGAAGAGCTGGAAGGCGTAAAGAGACGGGAAGGCCTGGAGCTCGATCAGCTTCGGCACGAGCGTGCCGCCGGGCCGGTCCCATGTGACGGCGAAGTCCGCTTGCGCGAACGTCGGATGATCCGGACAGCCGGAGACGTCGAATGACGGCGGAACGGCGTCGACCGAGCGGCGGAGGTTCTCGGGGGTCGAGAGCTCGTCCCAGATCTCCGTCGCCGCGCGGACCATCTCGTCCCGGAGCTCCGGCGGGAGGAAGACCGGCGCCTCGCAAAGCCGGAACTCGATCCGGCAACCCGCCTGCTCTTCGAGCCGGCGGCGGTATTCGTCGTACTTCTGTTGAGTGAAAGCGGCGTTGTAGGCGCGGCGGAGGGAAGGGATCAGAGAGCGATCCTTCGCGGAGCCTGTCCCGAGCGGAAGATGGAACTCAAGCGAGGAAGAGATTCCTCGCGGAGCCTGTCCCGAGCGAACGCGAG
>DASWIB010000146.1:0-3769 GCA_036397915.1 Thermoanaerobaculia bacterium
CGAAATGGCCCTTGCCGGTGCGGAGGATCCCGGCGTCGTTGCGGACGCCGGACATCGTGCCCGTCTTTCCCGCCCAGAGAGCCGCCGAAGAGAAGCGTCGCGCGATCGCCTCGCCGATTCCGCGCGAGGCGCCCGTGACGAGAGCAACGCGGCCTTCGAAGCGATTCATCCGGGCGGGGAGTCTATCTTCCCCTCCCCGTTGTCATTCCGAGGCCCGAAAGGGCGGCCTGTCATTCCGAGGCCCGGAGGGCCGAGAGAATCGAGCGTCTTCTGCGGACGTGAGCTTGCGAACGGCCGCAGAGCGCGACAAGCGCCGTCGTCGAGACGGCGCTAATCCGTCGTCCTGAGGAGCGCAGCGGTCCTGAGGAGCGTAGCGACGAAGGAACTCTCCGTAGGAAGAGATCCCTCGCTTCGCTCGGGATGACAGCGGCGGGGGCTCGGGATGACAGCCTGCGGCCGTCACTTCGGCTCGCCGGGCACGTCCGGCAGATTCCGGCTCCACTCGTCCACGATCGCGCGCGCGATCTCCCCCATCGCCTCGACCGCCGGGTGAATCGGGGTGTTGTCGCTCGCCGGAGGGCTGCCGTCGGTCAGGACGACGATGGCGAAATGGCCCTTGCCGGTGCGGAGGATCCCGGCGTCGTTGCGGACGCCGGACATCGTGCCCGTCTTTCCCGCCCAGAGAGCCGCCGAAGAGAAGCGTCGCGCGATCCGGGACCGGCTCGGAGCAGTGTCGAGGTACTGGAAGATCCGGCGCGACGAGTCGGCGTCGAGAAGCTCGCCGCGAGCGACGCGTGCGAGCCACTCGGCGACCTCGTTCGCCGTCACGATCCCGAACCGGAGCCCGGTCCAGCGGGGACCGTCCACAGAGGGATCGAGCCAGGGAAGCAGCGACAGGAGCCGTATGCTCGTCAAGCCGAGCGACTGCATGCGAGCGTTGATGTTCTCGATCCCGAGCCGCTCGATCCATGCGTTCGTCGCCGTGTTGTCGGATGGTCCGATCATGAGGGTCAAGAGATCGTTCCACGTCGGGTTCAGGCCGGGATCGAAGAGCTTCAGCCAGCCCGACTCCGAGGCCTTGTTCGCGCCGGACAGAGTCCAGCGTTCCGCAAGGTCGACGCGGTCTTCCTTCACAGCGGCCATCGCTTCCGTTATCACCGCGATCTTGATGACAGAAGCGGCTTCGAAGCGCTCACCCGCGTTGTGCTCGTAAACGAGGCCGCTCTCGAGATGGCGCGCGGTGACGCCGATCCGGCAGGAGCAGAGCCGCGCTCCGGCGTCGACCGCCGCATCGATCGCCGACGGCGGGCGCGCCGGTCCGACCGGAGCGCTCGCGCACGCGGCCGCGAAGATCACCGCCAGCACAAGCCCGGCGAGAAGGAGAGCTCGTCTCACGCCGCTCCGCCCCACGATTCGATCCGGATCCCGCGGTCGATCCGGCGGACGAGCCCGGCGAGCACGTTCCCCGGTCCGATCTCGAGGGCGCGGTCCACCCCGTCCTGCGCAAGCCGGCGCACGCTCTCTACCCACCGCACCGGCGAATCGATCTGCCGCACCAGAGCGTCGCGCAGGCGCGCACCGTCCAAAACCGGGGCCGCGTCGACGTTGGTCACGACCGGGATCGCCCCGTCGGAGAAGACGGTCCGGGCGAGAAGCTCCTCCATCCGGTCGCGCGCGGGCCGCATCAGCGAGCAGTGGAACGGGGCGGAGACCGCAAGCGGGATCGCGCGCTTCGCCCCTTTCGCGAGGCATGCCGCGGAAGCCCGGCCGACCGACCCGGCGTGGCCGGCGATCACGGTCTGCTCGGGGGAGTTGTAGTTTGCGACGGCGACCACTTCGCCCTCTGCGGACTCGCGACACGCGGTTTCGACCTCGTCCGCGGGAAGACCGACGATCGCGGCCATGGCTCCCACTCCGGCGGGGACCGCCTCCTGCATGAGCTCTCCGCGCCGGCGCACGAGACGAAGCGCATCCACGAACGCGAGCGCCCCGGCGGCGACACAAGCCGAGTACTCGCCCAGCGAGTGTCCCGCGGCGAACGCGGTCCCCTCCAGCTTTTCGGGTGAGCGCGTCCGGAGCTCCGCGAGCGCAGCGACCGAGTGCGTGAGGATGGCCGGCTGGGTGTTCGCCGTGCGCTTCAGCTCTTCCTCGGGTCCTTCGAAGCAGAGGCGGGAGAGCGGGAACCCGAGCGCCGCGTCGGCCTCTTCGAAGACGGCGCGCCCTGCGGACGAGCTCTCGAAGAGCGGTCGACCCATTCCGACGAACTGCGAGCCCTGGCCGGGAAAGAGGAGAACGAGGCTACCCAACGCGGCGGTCTGGGAGGGGAATTACCAGCGCAGGAGCACCGATCCCCAGACGAGGCCCGATCCGAACGCGGTCAACAGCACCAGATCGCCGTCGCGGACCCGTCCCTCGTGCACGCACTCGTCGAGAGCGATCGGGATCGAGGCCGCCGAAGTGTTCCCGTAACGCTCGATGTTCTTCACGACCTTGGACGGCGCGATCTTCAGCTTCTCGCCGACTGCGTTGATGATCCGCTCGTTGGCCTGATGCGGGATGAAGAGATCGATCTGCTCGTGCGTGAAACCCTGCTCCGCGAGGAGCTCGGAGCTGACGTCGGCCATCGCCTTGACCGCGACTTTGAACGTCTCATTGCCTTTCATCTTGATGTAAGGCAGTTTCTCCTCGATCGACTTCGGATCATTCGGCGGTCGGTTCGATCCTCCGCCCGGTATGCAGATGAAGTCCGCGTAAGCACCGTTCGACTTCATCCGGCTGCCGAGGAGTCCGTGGTCCCCCTTCGTCGCCTGGAGGACGGCCGCGCCGGCGCCGTCGCCGAAGAGGACGCACGTCGAGCGGTCGGTCCAGTCCACATAGCGGGAGAGGATCTCGCCCCCCACGACGAGGACGTTCTCCGCCTTGTTCGACTGGATCAGACCGTCGGCCAGGTGCAAGCCATAGAGGAATCCCACGCACGCCGCGCCGACGTCGGAGGCAGCGGCCTTCGTGGCGCCCAGGTTGCGCTGGACCAGACACGACGTCGCGGGGAAGAGCATGTCGCCCGAGATCGTGCCGACGAGGATCATGTCGAGGTCCTCGGGCTTCATGTGTGCGCGCTTCAACGCCTGCTCGGACGCCTTCGTGCAGAGGTCGGAGAACTTCTCCCCTTCCGAGACGATCCGCCGTTCCCGGATGCCTGTGCGGGTCATGATCCACTCGTCCGACGTGTCGACGAGTTTCTCCAGATCCGCGTTGGTCAGGACTTTCTTGGGGACGGCGGCGCCGGTTCCGATGATGCGTGCGCGGTTCATGAGACGAAGACTACGCCTTCACGAGCGTCGCTTCCCGGGAGTGGAGCTCGGCGATCGAGGACTGGATCTTCTGCGCGAGCCGCTGCCGGGAGAACTCCGCCGCGAAGCGGATCGCGTTCTTGATCGCCTTCGCGCTGGACCGGCCGTGGCAGATGATGACGCACCCCTTGACTCCGAGCATCGGCGCGCCGCCGTACTCGGAGTAATCGAGCCGTTGCTTGAAGCTGCGAAACGCGCTCCGGGACAGGAGAAACCCCACCGAAGCCTGGAGCGTGCGCTTGATCTCTTCCCGGAGCAGTTTTTCGACCATCTCCCCGAGGGCTTCCGACACCTTCAGGATCACGTTGCCGGTGAAGCCGTCCGTGACGATCACATCGACCTTTCCGTCGAAGACGTCGCGCCCCTCGACGTTGCCGATGAAATTCAGGCCCGCCTCCTTGACGATCTTGAACGCCTCT
>DASWIB010000147.1:0-8677 GCA_036397915.1 Thermoanaerobaculia bacterium
GGGAGAGGGAGAAAGGCCGACTCGGGCAGCGTCTCCGCGACTCGCAGCGACAGCGTTTCGCCGGCGCGCGAGGAGCCGCGCAGCTCTCTCTCCAGGAGCAGGCGCGAAGCTTTTCCGACGAGGAGTCGCGGAGCATTGCCGCCGCCGACCCAGGCCGGAAGTCCCGCTTCCATCCGCACGACCGCGGCCGCCGCGAAGCCGCTCACGCGATACGGCGTCGAGAGGACGAGCGCCGCCTGCTCGCTCTCGGCCGCGCGCGCGAGCCGGACCCACGCGGCCTCCGGGACCGCACCGCGAAGGGGCGGAAGTCCGAGTTCCACCGCGACGAGCGGGAACCCCGTCGCGAGCAGCATCTCCGCGGCGGCAAGCGCCTCCTTCACGCGGCGCGGCCGCGCCCAGAGGATCCGCTCGAGCTCGACGCCCGCATCGCGCGCGGCCTGCGGATCGAAGTGGCCTCCCCGATCGACGAGCGCCGCCGCATCTCCTGCGGTCGTCGACGACGCGAGCGCGGCCACGACGACCGAGAAGCGCCCGGCCGATCGGCGCCCGACGAGCTCCGTCAGGCGGCCGCGGGCAAGCCCGCCGCCGAGCAGCCGGTCGACCGAATCGAGTCCCGTCGGTAGAGGCGATGCGCGCGCCTCGCGCGACGGCATCGAAGACGCGACGTAGAGCTTCGCGCCGAGCCCGGAGAGCAGAGCGAGACTCGCCGGCTTCTCAGTGAAGCCCGTTCCCGCGAGCAATCGCTCGACCGCGAGCGATCCGGAACCACCCACACGGCCACGTTAAGGCGTAACTTTGGCGTAAGTCAAGATGCAAAACTTCTGGTGGTTCCGGCCCGTAATGATGTTAAGCGTACTTGACATTTTGACAAGAGAGCATTACAAAATGGCGAAACATGGAGGAGAAACCGGTATGAACGCGGACGTCACGGCAGAACGCCCCCCCAAGAAGCGATTCGAATTCACGGCCTGCGGCCCATCGGTCAAGCTCTCGCGGGAGGCGATCCAGGAGATCTCCCTCGTCTACGCGAGCGCGATCGCGCTCCGCATCGCCGTCAAGGTCTGGTCGCGGCTCGAGACGAGCGGCAAACTCGCTCCAACCGGCCATCTGCTCTTCGCCGCCGGCGGCGTACTCCTGATCTCGCTCGCGGCCTTCTTCTTCCGGCGGATGATCCGGCGCCGCGACTACTGGCCGGTCTTCATGGCCGGCGCACTCGCGTTCGCCGCGTTCTTCCGCTTCGACAAGGCGCCAGTCGCCGCGGGCACCGCGCTCGAGAAGCCGATCGTGCTCCTGCCGATCCTGCCCGCCGCCCTCGCGACGTGGGCTTTCCTGTCGATGATTCGCGAGGCGGACGAGCTCGAACGCCGGATCAACTACCAGGCGCTCTCGTTCGCCTTCGTCGTGACCTTCGCGGTTACGCTCGCGTACGCCCTGCTCGAGGATCTCGGGCTTCCGCGAGTGAGCTCTTTCTGGTGGTGGCTCACTCTCGCGATCTCCTGGGGCGTCGGTCTCACGATTTACTCGCGGCGGTACCGGTGACGACGATGACGCGCGAAGTCGTCGCCTCTCGCAGACGGAAGAACTGGATCGAGTTCGTCGGCGTCGCGGCGTGCCTTCTCGCGATCTCGCTCGTCGCGGGACTTCCCGCCGTCACACGCGCGGTCCCCCCCGGGGTGCTGATCGCCGCAGTGCTCGCCGCGGCCGGACCTCTCATCGCCGTGTTCGGCGGCATGCTCCGGGACCTGGACGAGCTGGAGCGCCGGATCGCGGCGGAGGCGCTCGCGTTGTCTTTCGTCGTGACGATCGCGGCGATGTTCGCGTATCCGTTCCTCGAGGGGGTCGGACTGCCGCCGCTGCGTCCGCAAACCGTCGCGTTCGTGCTCGTGAGCTCTTTCGCCGTCGGCATCGAACGCTTCTCCCGCCGCTACCAATGAAGAACTCCCTTCGAGTCCTTCGCGCCGAGCGCGACTGGTCACAGGCGGACCTCGCCGAACAGCTTGGAGTCTCCCGTCAGACGGTCAACGCCCTCGAGACGGGAAAGTACGATCCGAGCTTGCCGCTCGCGTTCAAGATCGCGCGTCTCTTCGACCGGATGATCGAGGAGATCTTCGATCCGGAGGAGCCGGAAATCGCGAGGCGCCGGCCGGCGTGACCACCCTGTCATTCCGAAGAGCGAAGCGACGAGGAATCTTCCCTTGTCGAAGAGGGATCCCTTGCTTCGCTCGGGATGACAGGGAACTCCTTCAGCTCCGGTCGATCGAGCAGCCGAACGCCTTGGTCTCCGCGGGGTTAATCGGACGTCCGGCAAGAAGTGCATCGATGGCGTTTCGCAGGTCCGGCGTACCGATCTTCGCGGCGATTCGGCCGTGGTACCGGAGCTTTCCGTCACCATCCATCAGGAACACTTCCGGCGTCCGGCGAGCGTTCAAGAGCGTGGCGACACGGCCATCGGGGTCCCGGATGACCGGAAACACGTACCCAAATTTGGCCGCGTGCGCACGTATGTCGTCATCTGTCTCCCACCGATCGCTGTGGACGGCGAGAAAAAGAACGCCCTTTCGACCGTATTCCGTCGTCATGCTCTTCAGAAGCTCGTTGTAGGAGTTGGAATACGGACAGAGCGTGGATCGAAAGACCACGACGACCGCCTGATGGCCCTTCTGCGCCTCGGCCAGAGAGAAGGTCGACCCCTGAACGGTCTTCCCAGCAAAACTCGGAACCGTGTCACCGATCTCCAGAGCGAAGACGGGCCCCGCGACCAGGAGAAGGGCGGCAGCGCGCCGGACCTGGCGCATTTCGCTAATCGGCCGACGGATCGCCGGTCGCAGACTTTCGGACGAAGCTCCGGATGACCCGCCTCGGGGAAAAACCGAAGCTCATTCCGAAAGCGAGCCCCGGCTGGATCGCATGGACGCTTCTTCCCCAGACCATCGTCTGGTACGAAGCGAATACGTCGACCGTCCCGGTCAGGGCGTAGCTGACGATCCCGCCCACGTTCAGAAAGTTGCTCTGCGCGAGCTGGTCGTGGTGCACGTAGTACGGAGTCTGCCGGAACGCCGCGGCCTCCGGCGTGCCCGGCAAGGGCAGCTCGATCCCTCCGTGAGTCTTCTGGTAGCTGCCGATCGCGGATACCCCGAGCGACGGAGAGAGAAAGTACCCGATCTCGAGATCCACGTTGCTGCGATCGTGGGAAACCCCGAGAACCTCCTCCGCGAAAGCGTACGAATAGCGCAACTGCGCGAAACCGGCCTCGAGAATCGGATCGAGCCGGCGTCCCGCGGCAACGCCGACCACGTACTGCTCGAGCCCGGAAGAAAGTGCGGCATGCGCGAACGTCGGGTAGTCGCGGGTCGGAATAATCACCGAGACGAACGGGGTGATCATCGCCGGTTCCCGCCACAGGTTGTAGCGAAGATCGAGACGCAGGTCCGTGAAGCCGCTGTGATACGAGCCATTGTCGACGCTGGTCGCGTGCGGCGTCCTTCCGTCGTAGCGAGCAGACGCATAGGGAATGCTTGCGCTCGCTGAGAGCCGATCGGTGAAGCTGTAGTTCAGACCGAAAATGGCGACGTTCATGCGAATCCGGCCGCCGTCGTACTCTTCCCCCTCAGAAAACAGGTGATCGCGCGTGTAGATGTTCTGATACGCCGCGCCGAAGGAAGCTTCACCCTTGGGAGCGAGCCATGCCTGGGCGAGCGCGGAGCACGCAAAGAAGAACAGCGACGAGGCGGAAAGGAGAAGCCGCCGGGGATTCCCCGTCGAAGGGAGATTGATCAGGCGCGATTCTTTTTGCATATCGGGCTCGAATTCTCGGCCCGGCTTACCATGGCCTGATCGACGACGCTCAGCAGGTCGTAGTTCTTCTTCGCCGGCGTTACCAGGCAGCTGTACTGTTTCTCAGCCGCCGCCCGCTGATCGGCGCTCGGGTTGTACACGACCGGAATCAATGAAGGTTTGCCTTTCGAGCTCTGCACCTCTTTCTCGAGGGTGGCGGCCTCCGCGTAATCGGCCAGGACGACGTCGTATTTCCCGGAGCCGAGCTCCGTCGCAAGCTCGGCGGCGCTGGTAACGGCGCGCGGCTTGTGGCCAGCGAACTTCAGGAGAGAGCGAAGCTGGTACTCGCGGTCCGCCGCGGAGATACCGGAGCCCGGATTCAGATACACGAGAATCGTCGCAGGATGCTTCGTCGCGATCATTCGCTGAAAGCGAATCCCTCGACCGAGCAGGACCAGCTTGTCGCCGCAGCCGAAGAGTGGCTGGACCGCGCAAAGAAGTCCCGCGAGAGCCGCGATGGCGAACAACGACTTGCGCATGACGTTTCTCCTTGGCCTCTGGCGGCAGATCTACGCCTCTAACCTCAACGTGTCAAATAAGTTTTGACTAAGTAGGCGCTCACGATGTCAGAGGAGGATCTGTCGGGAGCCGCCGGCGAGCGCACACGGCCCCGGTCAAGCTCCTAAGTGATCAAGACTTGCGACGCTAGATCTCCAGGCTCATGCGGTGCTCCGCCCGACCTCTTTGATCCGTCGAACGAGATCCGCGAAGCGTGGATCGGACCGCAGCGACTCGAACTGGGGGTCGAACTGGAATTGCTGCAGCCACGGCTGGCGCTCCTCGAACGCCTTCTCGAGCCACGCGAAGGCCTGGTCCTTCTCACCGAGCTTTGCGTGTATAACGGCGAAATGAACGGAAGAGACGTACGCGTACTTGGCGGCCTCCTCCATGAACGCGAGGGTCTTCCGGTAGAGTGCCTTCATCGCCTGGTGATAGCCCGAATCGGCGAAGTCGCGACCGAGTTCGTCAGCAGCTTCTTCGTCCCCCGAAAGAGAAAGGTACTTCTGCTGTTCGGCGATCGCTTCTGGAAACATTCCGTTGCGCGCATAAACATCGGCCAGGAAATCGTGAAGGCGGGCGTCTTTCGGATCGAGTTCGATCGTCTTCCGGTATTGGTCGATCGCCTTTTCATAACGTCCTGCGAAGTAGAAGATCGAGCCGAGCGCCCGGTTCGTCTCGACGGAAAGCGGGTCGAGCTCCTGAGCGCGCTTCCCCTCGGCGACCGCTTCTTCCCAGCGGCCTAGTCGACTGAATGCCTGCGCGTAGAAGCGTCGGATGAGCGCGTCATGTGGGCTCGAGGCGAGCGCCTTTCGCAGCTCGTCCAGGCAGGTCGTGTAATCCCATCTCGCCAGCCGGTTCATCCCGACTACGAAGTGCACCTCTGCCAGCGTGTCGTCCAGAGCCTGGGCTTTCCTTGCCGCGGACTCGGCGATGGGCAGTCCCTCCCTGGGCGGTATCAGGCCCTCCCAGGCCAGGGCCCGGTACGCGTGGGCCAACCCCGCATGGGCCGGCGCGTACGTGGGGTCTTTGTCGATTGCCTTCTGGAAGAACTCGATCGCAGTTTGATAGTCGTCGCCCGTGAACTTGGACCAGTAGAACCGTCCCTTGAGATATGCGTCGTACGCTTCCGGATCGACGGTTCGAACCTTGGCAAGGCGCTTTCCCTCTTCCGGCGTCAGCCGGACCTCGATCTCGGCGACGATTGCGCGGGCGGCTTCCGCCTGCGCGGCGAGAATGTCGGTCAGGTCTTTCTCGTAGCTCTCTGCCCAGAGATGCTGGTCCGTGGCCGCTCGTATGAGCTGCACCGTGATGCGCACCCGCTCTCCCGAGCGCAGAACCGATCCTTCCACGATCGAGTCGACATTCAGCTCCCGCGCGATCTCCCGAAGCAGCTTCTTCGTTCCCTTGTAGTGCATGACAGACGTTCGCGAGATCACGCGAAGCTTCTCGACCTTCGCGAGGTTGGCGATCAGCTCCTCCGTCATGCCGTCCACGAAATAATCCTGGGCAGTGTCGCCGGAGAGGTTGTGCAGCGGGAGAACGGCAACCGAATGCACGGCGCCGGCGCCGCCCGGCAACCCCCGCGTCAAGACCAGAAGAATCGTGCCCAGGACGACGACGGCTCCCACGACCCCGATCGCAACGAACCGTTTTCTGCCGAACGCGGTCGGTGCATGCGACGGCACCATCGCCGGCGTCCCCGCCAGAATCGCCTTGAGCGCGAACGCCAGGTCACGCGCCGTCTGAAAGCGATGGTCCGGCCGTTTCTCCAGGCAGTGACGAATCACTCCCGAAAGATCCGCCGGCACCGGCCGGCCCGCGCGCGCCGGCTCCACGGGCTCGTCGCGAAGAATCGCCGCAAGAGTCTCGGCGCCGGTCCCTCCCGAAAAGGGCCGCGAACCCGTCACCATCTCGTAGAGCATGCAACCCAGCGAGAAGATGTCCGATCGGGCGTCCGCAGCCAGCCCGCTCACTTGTTCGGGCGCCATGTAGCCGACCGTCCCCATGAGCGCGCCGGGCTCGGTTTCCTGGGTCTGAGTCGGCTGGCGCCGCTTCTCTGTCGGATCCACCAACCTCTCGCGCCGAGCCAATCCGAAGTCCAGGATCTTGGGACGCCCGTCGCCGGTCAGAAAGACATTCTCGGGCTTCAGGTCCCGGTGGACGATCCCGCGCGAGTGCGCCGCCGCCAGGCCATCCGCGATCTCCGAGCCCAGCTCCGCCGCCTCTCTCCACGACATCCGCGCCCGGAGAAGGCGCATCCGAAGGCTCTCGCCCTGCAGAAGCTCCGTGACGGTGTAGGCAACTGTCCCCTCACGTCCGAAATCGAGAATTGTCAGGACGTTCGGGTGTGAAAGGGCCGCGAGAGCTTTCGCCTCCCGCTCGAATCGAGACAGCGCCGAGGGATCTTCCGCCAGACGCTCCGGCAGCACCTTGACGGCGACTTCGCGGTCCAGCCGCGTGTCGAGCGCCCGATAGACCTCCCCCATTCCGCCGGCGCCGAGCGACGCCAGCACCTCGTACGGGCCGAGCCGAGCGCCTGCTCGTAAGCCCATGGGGATCCAAGCGATTCTATCGTCGCGACAAGAGCGCGAACGTTGGAGGGGAGATTGACCGCGCTCGACCTATCGGCGAGTGCGTCCCCGCAGCCGTGGCTCACTTGCCTTCGATTGATTCGCCGAGGCGGTCGAGCCCGTTTGATGGAGAACCCGGAATATCATTGAAGCCGGGCCGATCGTGATCAGGTCCTCGTCGACGAGTCTCGCCGGGGACCGGATCATCTCGCCTCGCAGGAGCGTGCCGTTCTTGCTGCCGAGATCCTCGAGCACGGCCCCCGTCTCGTCGACCACGATCCGAGCGTGCCGCCGGGAAACGAGCGCGTCGTCGATCCAGAGCGCCGCGGCATCGTCCCGTCCGATCACGTTTTCTCCGGGACGAAGAGCGATTTCGCGATCGCCCCAGATGAGACGGAAGGCCTGCGCGGCCGGTCGTGCGCTCTCTCCGGAGGTCTCCGCGCGGAAGGCGTAGCCGAACCTCTGAACGGTCCGGATGATTCGGGGCCTGTGAGCATCGTCGCCCAACGACTCACGCAATTCAGCGACGAGATTCGGAAGGTTGGCGTCCGAGACGAAAGTATCCGGCCAGAGCAGTGTGTGGAGCTCTTGCTTCGAAACGGCTTTCGGGCGACGCTCGATGAGAACGGCAAGGAGCGCGAACGCCTTCGGCGAGACGTGCACCGGTTTCCCGCCGCGGAAAATCTCGCGGGTGTCCGGGTCAAACTCGCAGTCACCGAATCGAAGGCGCATATTGGAGCTCGATAAACAGCGTAGCTGTCAGCAAGCTCCGCCCCCCTTTCGATCTTAGCAATCCCATAGCTGCGCGGAGCTCGCCTTACGGAAATACGAGCGAAGCCTTAGCGCGCTCCTGAGACTTCCCGGCCGCCTTTGCTCGATCGTGACATGACAGGAGGTGCGTTATGAGCGCCATGTTTTTCCGCAGGATCGTGTCCGTGATGTCGAAAGTGGCGAAGGGAGTTCTCGCAGGGGCCGCACTGGTGGCGGTGATCTTTGTCGGCCGGGCATGGGGGACCACCGGCTCCGGAACGCAGTCGACGCTGGTGGGCCGGGCCACGTTCAGCGACCCGATCAACGTGCGCCGGGTCGGAGACGACCACTGGAAGGTCGACGTCAAGGCAAAACCCGCGCTCGACGTGGCAGTTCAGACCATCGTCTTCCAGCCCGGCGGTCAGAGCGGCTGGCACAGCCACCCTGGCCCGGTCTTCATCTCCGTTGCGTCGGGGACGATGACGTTTTACGAGGCCGACGATCCCGACTGCGAGCCGATCGTTCGCCACGCTGGTGAGGGGTACCTCGACACGGGCGATCACGCCCACATCGCCCGAAATGAGACGGGAGAGCCTGCCACCAACGTCGTGACTTACTTTGCACCCCCGGGGGCTGCACTCCGCATCGACCAGCCTGACCCGGGTCACTGCTCTTTCTAGATCGTCGCTCGCTCAAGGCTGTATCGCTATGCTCGACACCCGCAAAGTCGCCGAGAAGATCGCGACCTACGTCCTGGAGTACGCCGCGCAGCCGTTGCTCGGAAAGCGGGTCGGTCAGCTGCCCGAGTAGGGGCCGGAGTTCGATCGAAACGGGCCGCTCCCAATAGGGGCGGCCCGTGCTGTCTCGCGCGTCGGCGCCAGAGCGAGCGGCGACACCCTTGCGGTCTCCGGGAACGACAGCCTTCCGGGGCCGTCCGGCGATAGGATTCTCGGCTGATCCTATGAACGTTTCCGCGGGTACGCGGCTTGGCCCGTACGAGCTGCTGGGCTTGCTCGGGGCTG
>DASWIB010000148.1:0-38623 GCA_036397915.1 Thermoanaerobaculia bacterium
GGTTCGTGAGCCGGCGCGAGCGAGTCTATGAGCAGAAGGTCAACGGAGGCGGTCCGCGTCTCGAGCTCTCGACCCGAAACGGATCGCTGCGCATCACCGAGAAGTAGAAGGGTCGCCGCCGACCGTCACCACGACCTTGCCTTGGGTCTTGCGGCTCGCGAGCGCGCGGTGCGCGTGCGGCAGCCGCTCGAAGTCGAAGCGCGGTCCGATGATGGGCCGGATGCGGCCGGCCTGCCAGTCGCGAAAGATCTCGTCCGCGGCCTCGCGCAGCTCGCCCAGCCGGTTCGGCAGCAGCGAGAGGTTGAACCCGATCAGACTGCGGCACGACGAAACGAAAAAGTAGGGCACGAGAAAGCCCATCGCAAAGAACTCCCGGATGGAGCGAAGCCTCGCCACGCCCTTCTTCCCCGCCGCCGCGGCAAAGCCATAGAGGACGTAACGACCTCCGGGCGCGAGGCGCCGCCACAGCGCGCGAAACGTCTCGCCGCCGATCGCGTCGATCACGATATCCACGCGGGAGCCCGAGATCGCCTCCAGCCGACCCGCGGCGCCGTAGAGGCTCACCTGTTCGGCGCCGAGCTCGCGGCAGATCGCGAATTTCTTCTCGGATCCGACGAGCGCGATCGCCTTCGCGCCGCGCAGGGCCAGCAGCTGGAGGAGCGCCGTTCCGACTCCGCCGGCCGCGGCAGTGACGACGGCGGTCTCTCCGGGTCGGACTCGCGCTTCCTCGATCGCGTAGCGCGCGGTCAGGAACGCCACCGGCATCGCTGCGGCCTCCGCGAGGTCGGCCCCGTCGGGAAGCGGGAAAACGTTGGCCTCGCGGCAGACGACCCGCTCCGCATAGCCTCCGAAGACCGGCACGGCAACGACGCGCCGACCCGGCTCCAGTCGCGCGACTCCCGCGCCGACGGACTCGACCACCCCGGAGATCTCCATTCCGGGCACGAACGGCGGATGCGGGGTGTTCGGATAAACGCCCGCGCGAGCGAAGAGATCGGCGAAGTTGATGCCGATCGCGGCGGTGCGGATGAGAACTTCTCCGGCTCCGGGGACCGGATCGGGGCGCTCGCGCAGGCTCAGGCGCTCCGGTCCGCCGTAGCGATCGACGAACCAGGCGCGGGAGATCACGCTTCTACCGAAGCCGCCCGACGAGCCCCTTCAGGATTTCCTCCTTGCGCTTCAGTTCCTCGCGGAAATCCATACTGTCGGTGTTCGAAACCTCCATGCGGAGCTCGGAGATGTACTCGTCGAGGACTGATCTCAGGACCTCGACCTCGTCGTCCGCGATCTGAATCGTTCGGGTCATGCGTGCCCTCCGCGCCGATCCTATAGCTCGACGTTACTTATTCGCGGCCGCCGACCGGCGAGCGAGCTCTGCCCAGGCGTAAACGAGCGCCAACCCCCGCCAGGGTTTCCAGCGTTCCGCGTACGCGCGCATCTCCGCCTCGGTACTTCGGCGGCCGTGGTCGAAGAGCCCTTCGGCGAGGTATTTCACGATGCCGAGGTCGCCTGCGGGAAACGCGTCGGATCGCGCGAGCCCGCGCAGGAGAGCGGTCTCCGCCGTCCAGCGGCCGATCCCTTTGATCGCGGTCAGCCGCTCGACCGCCGCCTCCTCGGACATCGCCGCCAACGCTTCCTCCGAGAGCTTTCCGCTCGCGAACTCCCGCGCGAGCCGCGCGACCGTGCCGATCTTGTTCGACGACATGCGGAAGCCGGCGAGGCCGCGCTCCCCCGCCTCCGCGATCCGCTTCGGGGTCGGGAAGGCGAAGAACGCTTCGCCACGCAGGCGAAGGCGGCGACCGAAAGTGCTCGCGAGATGCGCGCGGATTCCGAAAGCGAGGCGCAGCGTAACCTGCTGAGAGAGGACGGACGTCACGAGCGCCTCCCATAGCGACGGATAGCCGGCGATCCGAAGCCCCCGGAAACGGCGGACGAGTGGAGCGAGAAGTGGGTCGAGGCGAGCCGCGCGGTAGAAGAGCCGAACGTCGCTCGCCGTTCCGAGGGCGCCTTCGACCACACGCCGCGCCGCGTGCTCGACGGCCTCTGACCCCGCTCCCGGGCCTTCGAGGGTGACCTGGATCTTCGCGCCGGTCGCGCCGCCGATCTGCTCGACCGTAACGAGCGCGGTCCCGCGCCCCGTCGCGAGCAGGCGCCGGTACACCTTTCCGTCGAAGCGGTCGACCGGGTCCGGAAACCGCGCGTACCGTTCGCCGGTCAGAGCGAGCGAGTACGGACGAAACGGCGTGATCGAGAATCGCCGTCTCAAGCGGGTGGGTAGAGAAGGAGACCGACCTGGCAGATCATTTTCCACGAGCCGGCGATACGCGTGTAGATCTTGCAGGCGCGGCCGAGCCAGTGGAAATCGTTGCCCTCGCGATCGCGCCACAGCGTGTCCACGTCTACGACCGCGAACGCGCCGTCTCCTTCCTCCGACACCTCGATCCGCACGATCGCGCGGCGATTGCGTACGAGCTCGTGCGTCTGGAAGAGCTCCTCCCAGTGGCACCGCCAGCGCCACGCGTCGAAGCGGCCGAACGGCATGACCCAGTCGATCGGATCGTGCGCGGTGGGATCGGGGGGCCACGGCCAGACCATGTCGCGATGGAACACCGTGAGCAGAAGGTCCACGTCTTTCGTGTCCCAGGCCCGCGTCTCGCGGTGCACGATCTCCTCGATCTCGGAGCGCAAGCGCGGCGAAGAATACATCCAACGACGTCCGACCGACCTGGAATTACGTGACTTTCCGCGCCTGCCAGATGTGCGTAAACGACGGACCGACCTCGATCGTCAGTTCGTTTGAAAAGGAGAACGATGCTCAGTTCGTTTGAAAAGGAGAACGATGCAATGAAGAGATTTGGAATTCGTCAGCTCGCGCCCGCGGTGGTGCTGCTGTTCACTCTGGTGGCCACGTTGGCCTCCGCACAGGACGGCCGTCCCGGACATCGGAAGATGGGCGGGTTCGGGATCATGCGCGGCCTGTCGCAGCTCGATCTGACCGAGTCGCAGAAGACCGAAGTCCGCAAGATCATGGACTCGCGCAAGGCGACCTTCGAGTCGCTTCGCGAGCGCATCCACACCGACAAGGAGGCCCTCAACGAGGCCGCGGAAGCCCAGAACCCGGACGCCGCCGTCGTCGGAGCTGCGTTTCTGAAGGTCCGCGCGGACCGGGAAGCTCTGCGAGCCGAGCACATGGCCACCATGGAACAGATCCGCTCGATCCTGACGCCCGAGCAGAAGGAAAAGCTCGATACCCTGCGCCACGAGCGTAAGGAGCGGTTCCGGGGCCGCAGGGGAATGCGGGAGCGTGGCGGGTTCGGCAGCTAGATACCGACCTGCGCCATCGACCTCTTTTGGGCCAGGGACCCTCGGGTCCCTGGCTTTCTATTTCCTGCTCTCCGAATAGAATCTCCTCCCGCAGAGCTCTCCGCAGAGCTCCCAACTCTTCGACGAGTCCCGATTGGGACCAAAGGAGGAAACAGAATGAAATCCCGTGGGATCTTTACCGGCGTCGCGATTCTGATCGCCGTCGCCGCTCTCGCCATCGGCGCACAGGAGACACCGAAGAAGACCACGCCGGCGGCCGGCAAGATGGACGAGAAGGCCATGATGGAAATGATGGCGAAGTACTCGACGCCGGGGCCGGAGCACAAGGGGCTCGAGGCCTTCGCCGGAACCTGGGACGCGACCGCCAAGATGTGGATGGACCCGAGCGCGCCGGCGCAGGAAAGCAAAGGCGTCGCGGAAAACAAGATGATGCTGGGCGGCCGGTTTCTCGAGCAGAGCTTCGAAGGCACGTTCATGAACCAGCCCTTCACGGGGAGGGGCTATACCGGGTACGACCTCTACAAGAAGCAATACGTCTCAACGTGGATGGACAGCATGGGAACCATGATCGTGATGGCGACCGGCACCGGCGACCCGTCGGGAAAGACGGTGACGATGACCGGCCAGATGGACGACCCCATGACCGGGAAGAAGATGGATTTCAAGCAGACGGCCACCGTCGTCGACCCTGATCACAACGTGTTCGAAATGTGGATGACCGGACCCGACGGCAAGATGTTCAAGACGCTGGAAATCCACTACATTCGGCGGAAGTAGTCGATTTCCGCTACGTCGCCGCCTCGCCGGAATGAATAGAATCCGAAAGTCCCCCGACGGGACCAAGGGAGGAATCACCATGAGATCGAAGGGCATCCTCGCCGGCGTCGCCTTGCTGGTCGTGATCGCCGCTCTGGCCATCGGAGCGGACGAGAAAGCGAAGAAGGCGGCGCCGGCGGGCGGCATGGACGAGAAAGCCATGATGGACGCGATGGCGAAGTACGCGACGCCGGGCGAAGCGCACAAGAAGCTCGAGGCGTTCGCGGGCACCTGGGACACGTCGGTCAAATGGTGGATGAAGCCGGACGCGCCGGCCACGGAGTCGAAGGGCACGTCGGAGAACAGGATGATTCTCGGCGGCCGCTACCTCGAGCAACGCTTCGAAGGCACCATGATGGACCAGCCCTTCACCGGGATCGGCTACACCGGCTATGACAACTACAAGAAGAAGTACGTCGGCTCGTGGATCGACAGCATGGGGACCGCCATGATGAACAGCCTCGGGACCGCCGACGCGTCAGGGAAGCTGACGTTCATCTCCGAGATGGACGATTTCATGACCGGCAAGAAGTGCGAGATCAAGCAGGTCGTCTCCGTGGTGGACAACGACCATCACGTGTTCGAGATGTGGGGGCCGGACCCGGCAGGCAAGGTGTTCAAGATGATGGAGATCCACTACACGCGGAAGAAGTGATTTGTGGGGTCAGGATTCATCCTGACCCCTGGTGCCCTGCTGGATTCGAGAAAATCCGGGCGGAAACGCCCGGATTTCCGTCTTTATTGAGGCAGCGTCTCGAGTTTCTTCTTCAGCGCGGCGATCGTCCGTTCCGATCGTTGCCCCTCGGGAAGCGATTCCGCGAGCTCGACCGCCTGCTCGATCGTCCTTCTCGCCTTGGCGGCGTCACCCTTCTCCTTGTAGATGTCCGCGCGCGTCTGCAGGATCCCGAGCTTGCGCGGCCCGTACGCCTTCGCGAGCGCGCGGTCGGATGCGGCGAGCGCCTCGTCGTGGTTCTTCATCGCCTTGTACGCGACCGCGAGGCGCGCCGGCGGGTTGTAGTCGTCCGGCAGGTCACGCTCGGAAGCTTGCAGCATGCCAATCGCGCGGTGTGGCTCACCGAGCTCGAGATAGGTGCCCAGGCGGTGGGAATCGAAAACCGCGCGCGCGTCGGGAGTCTTCGCCCCGGCCGCCGCGGCCTCGAGAAATTTCGCGCGCTCCTGGAGGACTTTCTTCTTGCCTTCCTCGTCCTTCGCGTCCTGGCGCTCGGAGGCGAGAGTCTCGTAAACCGCCGAAACGTCGTCGGCGGCGAGGTCTCTGCGCGGCGTCGCGATGATCATGCGTGAGGCGGCGGCGAGCGAATTTACGAGGTCCGCGCGCGATGGGTCCCCTGCCGGGAGCTCGAGCGCGCAGGAGAGGCCGCTCGCGGCGACGTTGGCGGCAGAGGACGTCGAGCGAAGGCGTGGCCATGCTTCCCACGCAACCTTCGCACAGCCCGCATAATCCTTCGTCTGGTACTGAGCGAAGAGGAGCGACTCGGTCGCACGCGCGGAGCGGCTCCAGTCGGGCGGCGCTGCTCGCAACGCCTCCCGGTACGCGGCTGCCGCGTTGCCATAGTCCGCATCCGCGTAGTGGCGGTCGGCCCGGGCCAGAATCTCTTCGCCGCGGCCGCCGCCCTTCACCGCGGCCCGACCGTCGGCGAGGATCTTGTGGAGCTGGGGCACGGTCGCGCCGCCGACCCAGCGAAGCGCGGCCTTCTCGGTCTTCGGGTCCACAACGAAATACATCGGCAGCGCGTCGACGTCGTACTTTTTCTTATAGGGCGCGTTCTGCGCCTTCTCGACGTCGAGGGAGAGCCAGACGAACTGTCCGGCGTGCCGCTGGAGGGCCTTGTCCGTAAAGACGAAGGCCTTCATCGAGCGGCACGTGTGTCACCAGGGCGCCCAGGCCTCGACGAAGATCGGGACGTTTTTCGTGCGGGCCCGCGCGAGTGCCTTCGAGTAGTCGTCTTCCACCCATGGGAGGACCGCCCGGGAAGCCGCCGGCGCCGCGGAAACGAGTGTGAGCGCGCTCGTCAGAGCGAGGATCGCGAAACGAGTGAGCCTCATCCGAAGGATCGTAGCAGCATCCGCGCCCCCAGCCCGATGACGAGAACGTTCCCGAAGGCGCTGACGAAGACCTGCGCGCGGGCGGACAGATAGTGATGCGTCACCGCGCCGAAGGCGGCGAGCAGAGTTTGCCACGACAAGGAGGCTAGCGCCGCGTTCATCCTCAGCCGTGGATCAGCCAGAGCCTGTACGCGCCCATTGCGACGAGTACGATTCCGCTGAAGGTTCGCAGCACGCCGGAAATCAGCGCGAGAGCATCGGCGATGACGCCTCCGGCGATCGCGACCGCGAGCGCGCCCAGGAAATCCGCCGATGCGGCGCCGGCGCCCGCGAAGAAGCCCCGTCGAAACCCATTCCGGAGCGCTACGTCCAGGATAAGGAGGGTGATGCCGCCGACCGGAATCGCGATTCCGTAACCGGCGAGGAGTCCCTCGAGAAACGGTTTCACGCTACTCGGACGTCGGGCCGCCGGCGCCGGACGGACTGCCCGGAAGGACCGCGGAGACGGTCGCCCACGAGCCGGCGGGACCCGGATAGCGACCGTCCGAGGCGGTGACGACGAGGGAGCCGCCCTGGCGCCGAACCTCGAACTGCGGAAACCGCGCCCAGACGAGGAACTGACGGAACGGACGCAGGCGCTTCGCTGCGGCGACCGCGGGATCGTCGTCGTTCAGGCGACGGAACTCGTCGAACCGTACGACGGGCAACGGCGTCCAACGAAGAGAGCCGAAGCGGTAGCCGCCCGCTTCCTCGACGAGCGCCATGCGCCACGTCGGCACGAGGGGGAGCGGCGAAACGAGCACGCGTCCGGATGGCGTGTGCCCCTCTTCCTCCGCCGCACGCCGAACGATCCACCGGCCGGCGAAGCTCGAGCCCATCATGACCGCGATGTACGCGACGACACCCGCCAGCGCTGCCCGCGCGGGAAGATCCGTGCGCGGATTCCCCCGCCGTCGTCGAACGCGCGCGAAGGCGATGCCGAGCGCCAGCGCGACCCAGACCCAAGGGTCCACGATGAAGAGCGTGTCGCCATAGAACCAGCGGCCGGAGAACGGATAGAGGAATCGCACGCCGTAGGTGTTGAAGAAGTCGAGCATGGGATGCGAGAGGACCGAGACGAATGCCGGGAGGAGGAGCGCTCGGAACCGCGCCGGGACTCGAGAACTGCGGCGGGTGCAGGCTCGCAGAGCCTTCCCCGGCCGTCGCCGACGCCGGACCAGGTGGTCGAACGCCACCATCGTGGCGGCGAGCGCCACCGGGAGAATCGCCATCGCCAGGATTCCGTGCGTCCAGCCGCGCCTCACCGCGAGTGCCGTGGGCCCGTCGGAGAACGCATAGGTGAAGGCATCCACGTCCGGGAGGTTCGCTCCGATCAGAAGCGTTGCGGTCGCGAGCGGCCGGCGGCGCGCGAGCCCCGCCTCCCCGAGCGCCGCGCCCACGAGCGTATGGCAGAGGTTGTCCAGCGTCGTCTCCCGTCACGACTTATACGTCGCGGAATCGAATCGGGTGCGAAGGGAGTACTTCCTGCTGGTTAATTTCTGTCATCCCGAGCGAAGCGAGGGATCTCGTCCCCGACCACCGGGAGATTCCTCGAACCTAACGGTTCTCGGAATGACACGATTAGGAGATGTCCATGAAAATCCGTTCCGTCAAAGACGTCGTGCCCGCGGTTCCGACCCTCGAGGGCGCCGGCTTTCTCGTCCACCGTCCGTTTCCGTCTCCTTCACTCGACCTCTTCGACCCCTTCCTGCTCTTGGACGAGATGGGGCCGTCCGACCTGGGGCCGGGCGAGGCGAAGGGCGCGCCGGATCACCCGCACCGCGGCTTCGAGACCGTGACGTATCTGCTCTCCGGAGCGATGCAGCACAAGGACTCGCAGGGCAACCAGGGCAAACTCCGTCCCGGTGACGTGCAGTGGATGACCGCGGGATCGGGCGTCGTGCATTCGGAAATGCCCGAGCCCTCGTTTCAGGAAAAGGGCGGCCGCATGCACGGCTTCCAGCTCTGGGTGAACCTGCCCGCGCGGGACAAGATGACGAAGCCTCGGTACCAGGAAATCCCCGGCTCCGGAATTCCGATCGCGAAGAGCGACGACGGCAAGGTGACAGTCCGCGTTATCGCGGGAGAAGCGCTTGGGCAGCGCGCCGTGATCGACACCCGGACGCCGATCTTCTACCTCGACTGCACCCTCGAGCCCGGCGCGTCGCTCACGCAGCCCGCGCCTCCCGAATACAACGCTTTCGCATACGTGGTGGATGGGCAGGGCATCTTCGGATCGAACCGACGCGCGGCGGGCGAACACGAAATGGTCTCCTTCGCGAACGACGGAGACGCCGTGAGGCTCGAAGCAGCGGCCGACTCGCGGTCGAGGACGCTCTTGATCGGCGGCGTGCCACTCAAGGAACCGGTCGCGCGCTACGGACCGTTCGTGATGAACACCCGGCAGGAGATTCTTCAGGCGTTCGCCGACTACCAGAGCGGGAAGCTCGGCGAGATCGCGTAGGGGTCAGGTCCTCACCGATACGGAGGGTATTCGACGAGACGAAGTGCCCTTGCCTTCTTCGCGCGAGCGAAGTGGCAAGTGGAGACCTGACCCCGTATGTGGCAAGTGGAGACCTGACCCTCTCAACCCTGGCCCACGCGGCGCGGCGCCAGGATCTCTCTCGAGAGCTCGCGCAGCCTCGCCACCCTTTCGGCCGTCGGCGGGTGGCTCGAGAACAGCTTCTGCACGGAGAGTCCCGTGAGCGGCGCCACGATGAAGAGATGCGAAACCGCCGGGTTCACGCGCAGCGGAAGGCGTTTCGAATGCGCTTCGAGCTTCTCGAGCGCGGTGGCCAGAGCCTCGGGGTCGCCGCTCAACCGCGCGCCCGTATCGTCCGCACCGAACTCGCGGGACCGCGAGATTGCCAGCTGGATGAGCATTGCGGCGAGCGGGGCCAGAATCAGCATGAGCAGCGTGCTCAGGATTCCTCCCCCGCCCTCGTCGTCGTCCCGACCTCCAAACATCATCGTGTAATGGCCCATCTGGGCGATCATCGTGACCGCTCCGGCGATCGTCGCGGCCACCGCCCCGATCAGGATGTCGCGGTTGCGGACGTGTCCCAGCTCGTGTGAGAGAACGGCCGAGATCTCCCGCCGGTCGAGAATCTTGAGGATGCCCGTCGTCACGGCAACAAGGGCATTCTCCGGGTTCCGGCCCGTCGCGAACGCGTTGGGAGCCTCGCTCTCGATGATCGCGACCCGAGGTTTGGGAAGGCCGGACACCTGAGCGAGATTCGCGACGAGAGAGTGCAGCTCGGGCGCCTGCGCTTCGGGAACTTCTCGCGCCCCGGCCATCTTGAGCGCGATCCGGTCGGAGAACCAGTAGGCGCCGAGATTCATGACCGCGGCGAACAGAAACCCCATCACCAGGCCGGCCTCGCCCCCGATCGCGTAGCCGAGCAGCAGCAGAACGCCGGTCAGACCTCCCAGCAGCAACGCCGTCTTCAAGCCGTTCGCATTCATGAGAAGCGCCCTCCTCCCGAGTGACGCATTGAAAAAAACATGCCGATCCGGGGCGACATTCCGCGGCTCAGCCTGTACAGCGCGCCATCCTCGCTCCCCGTGATCGCGAGGCACATGGTGCCGGTGATCCTTCAGCGCCGGTGTACGTGTCGGGCGAGCTGCAGGCGGGGTCGCGGAGCACCTCTTCGAGTCGCGCCGCCGTGCGTTGCGGTGGCGCACTCAACGGCGAAGAAGGCCGGCGAGAAGAAGCGATCCGTCGCGATCTCCGCGGCATCGAGACGTCGCCCCTAGGAGTCTCGCGCTTCGCGGACGCACCACGTTGTGAGGAGGAGGAGGGAGAGGGCGCACGCGGCGAGGCCGAGCCGGAAGCTCACCGGGCGGTAGGCGAGTGTCACCTCGTGGTGGCCGGCCGGAACGGTCACCTCCATCGGCGTTCCGTACGGCGAGTCGATCGGAGACCACTTTTTGTCCACGCGCGAGACCCAGCCCGGGAAGCTCGGGTCGGCGACGAGGATCCTCCCGGCCGACGGTGCGTCGACGCTCATAGTCCAGCGGGTCGCCACCCGCTGCCGCACCGTGATTACCGCGGGTGGCGAGCCGATCCACCGCACGCGCGGACGGGCGCGGCGGTTCAGGAGGAGCTTTCCGTCCGCGCCCGCATAGACCTCGACGAGATCGAGGCCCAGCCGGCGGTTGAGCGTCTCGGCCCCGAACTGAAACTGCGGATGGAGGAGGAGGTACTTCACGCTCCAGAGGTCGAGCGCGTCGCCCCCGGGCGCGAGGTCCCACGGCTCCACGACGTCGTCGTGCTTCGAAGGCACACTTCCGAAGCGTCCGATCGCGCGGCGCGACACCCGCCACGGGTGCGGCGCGAGCGCGTCGTAGCCGCGCAGGTCGTCGAGCCCGTACTGCGTCGCCGTATTCGGCGGAAGGAACGTGTGGAGGGGCAGCACGTGGAAGAGCTCCCGGTCCTCGGCGAGACGGTCCAGGATCGGTGTGCGCGTCAGGAGGTCGCGTCCCGGCGTGACGGCGTGGACGCCGCGCGCAGCCAGGATCAGCTCGACGCCGGCCGCCGCGACGAGGAGCGCCCCCGCAAGCCGGGCGGCGGGGCGACCGCCGGACCTCGAGAGGAGCCGGTCGAGTCCCAGCGACCCGAGGTACCCGAGAGCGAGCGGCAAGAGGAGAAGCGCGCGCGACCAGTAGATCGGCGTCGTCTTCGCCAGGAGTATCGAGAGCGGGTTCTCGTACGCGACGAGGAGGCATGCGATCGCGGCGAGCGCGAAGAAGGCGGCCTCGCGGTCGCGGCGCAGGCGCCCGAACGAGAACGGCGCGAGCGCGAGAACAGCGAGCGAAACGGTCGCGGCCGCCTCGATCGGATGCGACGCGGGATCCTTCGGGAAGAGGAAGCGTGCGATCGCGGAGAGCGGCAGGACGAACGGGTGCCGGTCCAGGCCGAGCCGGGCCGAGCTGATCGCGTAGTACTCCGTGAACGGGAAGAGGAAGGGCGCCGCGAGCCCAGCGCCGAGAAGGGCCGCGCCGCACGAGGTCGCGACGCCCCGCGGCGAGCGCGCCCGCACGAGGACGACGCCCACAGCGAGGAGCGCCGCGAGGAACGCGGTCTCGGGATGCCCGCCGAGGAGGACGAGCGCGGTTGCGATCGCGAGACCCACAATGCTCCGTGCGGCGGGCCGCTCCGCGACGCGTCCCGCGAAGAGGAGGAGGAGCGGCACCGGCGCCGCCGCGAGCGTGTGGGGATGCTCGAGCCACGCCACGAACGCGCCCGAGAGCGCGAAGGCGAGCGCGCCCAGCGAGGCGGCGATCGGCGTCCGGCCGCGATCGCGCAGCCAGAGATACGCGCCCGCCAGAGCCGCGAGGAGGCGCGCGAGGACCGTGATGTTCCACCCGTGCGCGACGCCGAGGAGGAGCGCCGGGAAGAGGAGCGGCGACCCGAGCGCCGACTGCCCGTTTCCGAGGAGAGGCACCCCGCCGTCCTGGTGCGGGTTCCAGAGCGGCAGGCGCGCGGCGAGGAGCTCCCTTCGCGCGAACTCGAGCCACGGCACGAATTGCCAGACGGGGTCGGAGAGCACGATCGCGCCGATCGGGCGCTGCGGGTACGACGGCGCCCACGGCCAGCACTTCGACTTGATGTCGTTGGACAGGAGGACGCCGCGGTACATCCCGAGCGCGAGGAAGAGGACGAGACCCGCCCCGGCGAGGACCAGGGAGCCGGTCAGCCGTCGCGGCCGTCCGGTATCGTCAGCGGGCGGAGCCTCCGCCTCAGTAATCTTCGCCGGCACGTTCCGCGCGCGCCTCCGCGGCCCGACCGACTTCGCGCGGATGTGGCACCAGCTCGAAGAGGCCGCGGTTGTAACGGCTTATAGGACGAAAGCGGAAGGAGCGCCCGAGGGCCTCCCGAAGCGAGGCGGCGACCGGGTAGTCCGCACCCTCGATGAAGACCTGACGCCCGGAGCGCGCTGCCTCGCGCGCCGCCCGTGCCAGGCGCTCAGCGTCCGAGGCGAGCGTGGCCGGATCCCGGAGGGCGTGGCCCGGAGCCCACCACGTGCCGTGGCGTTCCAGCTCGAGCGGAAACGGCTGGAACGTCAGGCCGGCAAGGTTGCGGAGCTGGTAACGGAGCGGCAGCCCCGTCAGGCCGACGGTGATGACGAGCGCCGGGCGGGTGGCGCTGTGGCGCAGCGCCGCCGCGGCCAGCAGCTCGGGCCGTATTCCGCGCGGCCCGGGGTGCGCGAGCGCCTCCGCGGTCGCGAGCACGGCGACCGCCGCCATTCCGCAGGCGCAGAGTCGCGCCGCGGCATTCAGCGTGCTCGCCCACGCGACGAGGAGCGCGAACGGTGCCACGAGCGCGCAAGCGAAACGCCCCGGCACGGCGACCGGTGTCCCGATGAGGGCTCCTCCGAGCGCCAGGAGAGCGCTCACGCCCAGAAGAGCAGTCAATGCGGCCGGGTAGGGATCTCGCCGCACATCCGGCCGTCCTCGCAGGGCGATGACCGAGGCGACGGCGACGGCGACGATGAGCGAGAACGACGCGAGCTCGAGCATCCCTCGAAGGAGCGACGCGGGAGGACCGATCGCGGAGGGCCAGTGCGCGCTCGGGGCCACGTCCCGGAGAAGAACACCGAGCGGCGCGAGCGGCCCGTGCCCACGCCAGAGGTCCACGAGGTACTCGTTCGCCTCGGGCGGGAGCCGTGGGAGTTGCACGAGGAAGTACGGTGCGACCACCGCGAGCGACACCGCCGAAATGCCGAGCTGCCTTCTGAACGCGCTCCGATCGACGGCGAGGGATGCGAGCGGCCCCACCGCGAGGAGCGCTGCGCCGTAAGGATGCAGCCCGATCGCCAACACGATCAAGAGGCCCTGTAGGAGGAGCGGGCCGAGTCTCCTCGAGCGGAGCGAGGCGTCGAACGCTTCGAGCGACGCGAGGAATAGGAACGAGAGGATCGCGTAAGGGCGGATCTCCGAGGAGAAGTGCGCCGCGATCGCGGAGAGCCCCACGAGCGTCGACGCGATAGCCGCGGCCGGCCATCCCCACCTCCTCAAGGCCGCGCGCGCGGTGAGGAGAAGCGTCAGGAGCCCGAAGCACGCCGAGATCAGACGCGGCGCGAGCGGATCGTCCCCCGCGACGCGGATGAGGCCGTGGAGAAGCAGCGGATAGACCGGCGTGTTGTTGCTCGCCGCGATGCCGCGGACCACGTCCGCGGGCGTAGGCAGGGACGCAAGCTCGAGCATGATGTACTCGTCGAGCCAGAGTCGCGCGCGCGCCACCGAGAAGGCTCGCAGCGCGGCCCCCGCGGCGAGCGCCGCGAGCAGCAGGACGACCGTGCCTCGCGACGGGCGCCCCTGCCGCACCATCGGAAGAGTGTATCGGACGGTATGTGCCATTCGAGCGCGCGGGCGCTACACACCTCATCCGGCTCGCTGATCCCACGTCACGGGCGTCCCTCGGCAGTGCCCCTCAGGTCGATTCCATCGAAAAGGGAAGGAGACCGTAGAGGGGTGCACCTACTCCGCCGTTACGTGCGCTTCTTCCAGCACGAACTTCGGCGTCGGCGATCGTTCAGCTGCCGCTGCGCAGCGGTTCCGTCACCGACGACGGCGACCGCCGGGAGATCGTCGAACGTGACAGCGGCGCTCCGCGCGGGCGCTCGGCTCGCCGGGAAGAACAGCGCGAAAACGAGGAGAGGAGTCACTTCCACCTCCACGCGCGACGGCCGGGATGAAAGAGTGAGAGCCCGAGCGGCGACGTCTCGACGCCGCGGAGATCGCGATGGACCGCCCACAGCGAATCGATCGTGAACAGAAACGCGTTTGGCTGGTCGTGGGCGAGCCGCCGATGGATCTCGCGATAAAGCGCAATCCGTCTCTCGCGATCACTCGCCGCGCGGGCCGACTCGAGCAGCCGATCCACGGCCGGATTCGCATAGAAGCCGGTGTTCTGACCCCGAGGCGGCGCCTGCGACGAGTGAAACGCCACGTACGGATCGAGGTTCGGAGGAAAGAAAACCGTTTCCGAAAGGCACGCATCGAACTCTCCGGCGTCGAGTCGCGCGGAGAGAGCCGGCCAGTCGAGGGCGCGGATCCCCATCGCGATCCCCAATCTCTCGAACTCGCCACGCAGGATCTGAGCGATCTGGAGGCTGGCGTTCTGCCCGGCGGGAATGAGCAGGTCGAAAGAAGCGCGCCGTCCGTCCTTCTCGAGCGCGGCCGCCCCGTTGGGACGCCATCCCGCCTTCCAGAGGAGCGCCGCGGCGCGCTGCGGGCTGTACGGCAGGGGTCGCACGTCGGGCGCGTTCTCGATGACGTCGGCCGGGTAGGGGCCCGAGATCTCTCTCGCGCGGCCGTGGTACAGGCTCGCGATGATCCGCGCGCGCGGGATCGCCCGCGCGAGAGCCTGTCGCGCTCGGACGTCGCCGAGGAAAGCATGGCGGCAGTTCCAGACGATCGTCGTCTCGGCGAGGCGTGGAACCTGGACGAGTCGAAAGCGCGACGCGAGCCGGCGATCCCGGTCGAAGCGCTCGACGACCTGCGCCGGGACGCGGAACTCGTCGAGCTCTCCCCGCAGGGCCGCGTTGACCCACGTGCCGGGATCCGAAAGGATTCGAAACACCACTCGCGCGAGAATGGCCCCTCTCCCGGCGGCATCCCGGCGTCGTTCGACGACGATCGCCCGCGCCGGCTCCCACCGCACGAAGCGGAAGGATCCGTTGCCGACGGGTCGGCGTCCGTAGGCCCTCGCGGCCGCGTCGCCCCGCGCGAACACGTGCTCGGGAAGGATCGGCAGGTGAAAAGCGATGAGGCGCTCGGAATACGGTCGCGAGAAGCGCACCCGAACGACGCGGTCCGATACCGCTTCGACGCTCTCGAGGTCCTCGAAGTCCGCTTTTCGAGCCACCGCGGGGACGTTCGGATCGCGAATTCGCTCGATGGTGAACCGCACGTCACGGGCGGTGACAGGAGCTCCGTCGTCGAAAGTCGCCGTCGGGTCGAGCTCGAAAACGAACGTCCGCGAGTCGCTCGAGACCGTCCAGGATCGAGCGAGCCCGGGTACGGCGGCGAGATTTCGGTCGAGCGCGACCAGAGGCGTGAAGAGAAGGTCCTGCACGACGAAAGCGGGGACGTCGGTGGCCAGAATAGGATCGAGCGTCGCCGGCTCCGCGTCGAGGTGGGCCTGGAGGAGGTCCCGAGATCCCCCGCTCGCGGGAGCGTCCGGGAAAACCGCCAGCGCGGCCGAGAGGAGGAGGGCAATTGGCCGGCCCCGCAGAACGCGTCGAGGCGGCGGCCAGACTCCCCCGGACATTCGCAGTAGGATTATGGGACATTCGGCCAGGGGGTTCGGGGGACCGCAAGGTCCCCCGACAAAAGATTACTCGGACACATACCTGGCGTTTCGCCAACGAAGGCTTCTCCGGATCAGAGGTTTCACGCGATGGAAGTCGAGACAACTCTCCCCCCGCGTGCCGCCGTGGAACGCGTCCTGCTCGATCGCGAGCAGCGATCCAAGCTCATCGCGTACGCTCGTTCGCGCTTCGGAATCGATTCCGACACGGCCGAAGATCTCCTCCAGGAAACCGCGCTCGAGCTGCTGCGACACCGCACGCTCGTCCGAAGCCCGAGGGGATTCGTTTTTACGGTCTTTCATGCGCGGTGCTGTCGCTACCTTCGCCGAGAGCGCGCGGAGCGCCGTGTCTTCTCCGCGGACCGGTACCCGCCGCCCGATGAGAACTCTTCTCCCGCCAGGCCGGAGGAGATGGACTCGCGGCTCGCCGTTCGCGCGGCTTTCGAGGAGATTTCGGCCTCCTGCCGGAAGCTTCTGCTCGCCTACTACGTCGAGGGTCGCAGCCTGCGGGAATCCGCGGAAGCAATGGCCCTCGCTTACTCCGGCGTGTGGAAAACGATCAACCGCTGTCTGAAGAAGCTTCGGGCATGTCTCGCGTGAGATCGCGCCACCCCGACGACTTCACGCTTTTCTGCTTCATCGCAGGACAGCTCGAAGAGTCGGAGCGCGCGAATGTCGGCAGCCACCTCGTCGAATGCGATCGATGCCTGATGACCTTCACGGAGATCCGAGAGGTGGATTCCGGGCTGCGAACCCCCTCGTCGGCCGGGCCGGAGCTTCCCGGGGCCGAGGCGCCCGAGCTTCCGCCGAACGATCCCTTCCGGGAGAGGCCCATCCGCTCGGTGAGACGCATCCGAGCCGCACGACAGCTGGTCGAGCAAGCGCTCGAGTCGGCTCAGAAGGGAGACGCCGAAGTGGAGGCGCTCCTCGGTGCGGCCGCGAGCGGCCTGGAAGAGCTCCAGCGGTTCCTGCGGCGATTGTCCTTCGCGGATCCGGCGGCGCGCTACCTGCTTCTCTATGCCTTCGACGAGGCCGGACGCCGGATCACCGACGCGCCCGCTCGTTTCCTGCGCTTCGCGGAAGAGGCTTTGATCCGGCTCGACGAAGTGAATCCGGACGGAGCTCCCTCGGGCTCGGACGCGGAATCGATCGTTCCGCTGTCGACCCTGGTCGGCCAGGCACACCTTCTGGCCGGTCAGGCGGCGAACTGGACGGGCGAGCTCGAAAAAGCCCGACGCCATTTCGAAGACGCCTACCGCTCCTTCCGCCTGGACGCCGAAAGCGACGAAATCCGGATCGCGCTGACGGAATTCCACGAGTCACAGCGGCGCTCGTTCGCCGGAGTGGCCTCGGAAGGGCTCGCTCTCGCGCGGCGCGCGCGCGCGACCTTCGAGCGGTTCGGGCTGGAGGACTACTGCGCCCGGGCCCGGGTGGCCGAGGGAATCGCGCTCTCTTCTCTCGACAAAGACGAGATCGCGCTCGAGTGCTACCGCAGCGCGGTGCCGGTCTTCGAATCCCACGGGCTCTGGTCCAACTATGCCTCCGCGGTGAACAGTCTCGGCTTTTCTCTTGCCCGCCTCGGCCGCCTGGACGAGGCGAGGCGGGAGTACTCGCGAGCGCTCAGGATCGTCTCGAGGCAGCGGCATCCCTCGCTGCTCGCGTTCATTCGCAACGGGATGGGGCATGTGCTCTTCTTCGGCGGCCGCTACGCGGACGCGGCGAAGTCGTTCCTGCAGGCCGCGGGACTCTTCCAGGAGCTCGAGCAGATCGGCGACGCGTTGACGGCGAGCCTGTGGGAGATCGAGAGCTGGGCGCGAAGCGGCGACCTCGTCCGCGCGCGCCACCGTCTCGAGATCTTCCGCGCCGTGGTCGGGCGCGCCGAAGCGCTCGACCCCTTCATCGTCCGCCAGCTCGAAGACGCGCTGTCCGGGCGCGATGCCGACCTCGAGAAGATCGGCGGGCTCCGGGAGCGCGCCGAGAGGGCGCTTCGGGAGAAGTTCGAAGCCAGATCCGGCTAGGGGGTGTGGGGGACCACAAGGTCCCCCACCGACAGATACTCAACAATCTTGTCGGTTCGGGGGACCGCAAGGTCCCCCGCTCTAAGATGACTCGGACAGACTCCTAGGGGCTCGGGGGGACCGCAAGGTCCCCCGCCAAAAGATTACTCGGACACACTCCTGGCTCTGGCGCGGGCTCCGCGAACGGCGGACGGAAGTTTCTAAACCGGCGCTTGCAGCGCGGCAAGGCTCGCGGCCGCGAGTAAACCGCCGATAACTTCAGAGTTCTCACTTACCTGTCCCAAACACCCTCCCCTTCCGGCACTCCATAGCCAAGGAAGCTAAGAGAGCGCTCTCCATCTGCTTCCGCGACGACCGATGCCGTCGAGGAGGAGAATGTGAGAAGGGTTCTGTCGGGTCTCTCTCTGTTCGTTCTTTGTTGCAGTATTGCCATGGCACAGCCGGGGAAGGGCGCGGGGAAGGGCGCGCCACGGGTGGCGCGGCCCGCCGCGAGCAAGATCCAGCCGAGCCGGATTCAGAAGATCTGGAAGCAGCTCACCGGCTGGGTTCGAACCTACGACGATCCGCCGCCGCCCGAGCGCGGAAACTCACCCGTCCCGGGCTAGGGGGTTCGGGGGACCGCAAGGTCCCCCGCTGAGATCACTCGGACACATTCCTGGCGGCGGCGAAGGGAAGCGGCGCCGCTTCTCGCCCCCTCCCCCGGGAGAGGAGCGGGGTGAGGGCTGACTGTCCCAATTCGGCTGATCGCCGCGCACTTCACCTCTGGAAACGCGCGCGGAGTGCCAGGCAGTCGGACGGAGAACTCTCACGAGCGGTCGGTCGAGCCGTCTGTTGCGGAGCACCGATCGCCGCCGCCGCCGGGCACCGGCAGTTCCGTCGAGCCGTCCGTCGATCCCAGCCTCCCGCTGTCGAAGGCGGAGCGCAATGGCGTGGCTTTGTGCTTGTCCGGCGGTGGCCTCCGTGCCGCGCTCTTTCACCTGGGCGCGCTGCGCCGGTTGGACGAGTTGGAGATCCTCGGAAGGCTCTGGACGATCTCGTCGATCTCCGGCGGCACCATTGCCGCCGCGCATCTCGCTACCAGGATCTCCTGGCCGGTCGCCGGTCGGACGGCCGACTGGGAGGATCGGGTTGCCGTGCCGTTTCGCGCGTTCGCGCGCGAGGGCGCGCGATCACGGTCGATCCTCTCGCGGCTATTCTCTCGAGAAACCGGCTCCGCCACCGATGTCGCGGCGCTGACGGAGATATTCGAGCGCCGGCTGACCCCGCTCACGCGTCGCCATCTTCCCCACCTCCCTCATTTCGTTTTCCCGGGACTCGATCCAGGCGAATCTCTCGCCCGCACCGTCGCCGCGGCCGTGGCTTCATCCGGTCCGATCCTCGACCACCTCGCCGTTGAGCCCGTCTGGAGGAACCACGAGACGCTTCTCGTCTCGGACGGAGGCGCCCTGTTCGAGCCCGAAGCGCCCATGGAGCGAGAAGCTCGCGCCCTCAGAAAACGCTGGCTCATCGCGAGCTACAAGTCCGGCGCCCTCAAAGGAACTTACTGGGGGATCGAAGGGGCACGGTCCCGCTACGATCCCTCGGCCCGGCTGGGCTATTCGAAGGAGCTTGTCAAAAAGGCCCTGCCGGCGATCCACTCCAACATGGACCCGATCTCCGACGCCGCGGCCGCGGTGCTCGAGAACCACGGATATCTGCTGGCCGACATCGCCGTCCAGACGCATCTGCCCGACCTCGGCGCACATCCCCCATCCACGCTCACCATTCCGCACCCGGGCTGGATGGACGAGGTCCGCGTGCAGGAAGCGCTCGTGAATAGTCGCTGGCGGCTGTTCGACCGATCGTAGCGGGCCCGGACCCGCTTCTTTACTGACCTCCGCCCCTGGGGGGGTTCGGGGGACCGCAAGGTCCCCCGCTTACTCGAACAAACTCCCCGCCGCGACTTCGCTCCCCGAGAAGTGCACCGGCAGCGCCATCTCGCGCATCAGGTTGTGCGCGCCGTCGATCGCATCCATCACCCACAACATGTATCGCGTGCCCACGTGGATCGCGCGCTGCACTTTGGGGTTCACGAGGTAGTCGGAGCCCATCGCCTCGTAGTTCCCGTCGAAGGCAAGGCCGGCGAGCTCGCCGGAAGCGTTCAGCGTCGCCGAGCCGGAACTCCCGTTGGTGATGTCGCCGGTCGAGAGAAAGTCGACCGGAACGTCGCCGAGCTCCGGATCGACATACGGACCGAGCTTCTTTCCCCGTGACGCCGCGAGCAGCAATGCCGGCGGATCGAAGGGATCCTTTCCGGTCTCCTTCTCGACGATGCCACTCAGAGTCGTCTGCGCGGCGTACCGGACGGAGTCGCGCGGCGAGTAGCCTTCGACCTGAGCGAAGGAGACCCGCAGCGTGCTGTTCGCGTCCGGATACACACGCCCCTTGCGAAGCTTCTGAAGGAGCGCGACGTATCCCGGCCGCAGCCTCATCATGGCACCAGCGATCTCGTCGTCGCGCTTCTGTTTCTCGTCCATCGTGCGCCGGAGCGCCGCCGCGAAGCCGAGCATCGCGTCGTTGCGGGCCTCGAGCTGCGCGCGCGACTCATCGAACATCGCGAGTCGCTCCTTCGCGTCGGCGATCTTCGTGCTCCCGTACAGGCGATCGAGGAGCTTCTCGACTGCGGCCGGCGTGTTCTTCTCGCCGGTTGCCCCGAGCGCCTCGTCGACGGCGGCAATGCGCTGATCCTTCGGGAGCTTCGCGGCCTCGAGCAAGAAGAACTCGAGACCCGCTCGATCGCTGCCGGGCTCGATCGTGCGCTGGGCGCGCGAGACGGCGGCCCTCAACCTCTTCCAGTCGCGCTCCTGGAACGAGACTGCGCGATCCATGTCGTCCTTCGGGCGCTCGCCGGCGAGCCGCCACAGCGTGTTCGCTTGCGAGAGCATCGGCGAGGCGCTGTAGAGCCACTCGAGGACCGCGTCGCGCTCTCGGGTGCGCCACTCTCGCGCGTCGAGCCGCGCGATCTCCGCGAGCGCTTCCTCGTGCCGGTGCCGAGCCGCCGGGTCGTTGGCGACGAGCGCGGCGAGCTCCTTCTCTTCTGCCTTACGCCGCTCGATCAGGTTTCCTTTCTCGAATGCTTCGATCGTCCCCTGGTGCTTTTTCAGGTAGTTCAGGAGGCTGCGCAGCCGCGCGGCGTTGCGGATCGACACGTCCCGGTTCGCCTTGCCGGCGTCCTCGAGGATCCGGATGAGCTCCCTGCGGAAGCGGATCGAGGTCGGCAGATCGAACTCCTCCGCTTCCTTGACCTCACCGGCGAGCTTGTAGCGGAACGTGCGGCCGGGATAGCCGATGACCATCATGAAGTCGCCCGGATCGACGTCCGCGGTCGATACTTTGAGGAAGTGCTTCGGCCGGTAAGGCACGTTCTCCTTCGCGAAGTCCGCCGGCTTCCCGTCGGGCGCGACGTATGCCCGCAGGAACCCGAAGTCGCCCGTGTGGCGCGGCCACATCCAGTTGTCCACCTCTCCCCCGTAGTTGCCGATGCCGCGGGGCGGCGCGTAGACGAGACGGACGTCCCGGATCTCGAGCTGCTTCACCCTCCAGAACTTCGATCCCTCGAAGAAGGACGGGACGGTGCACCGCACGCCGCCTTCCTTCTCGCAGTCGCGCACGAGTTCCTTGCGTCGCCGCTCGACCCGCTTGTACCGGTCGAGGTCGGAGAGCTTCTCCGCCGGCTTCGGGAGTACCCGGGCGGTGACGTCCTCGATCGAGGTCGTCACCCAGACGCGCGCGTCGGGAGCGGCCGGGATCTCCTCGGCGAGAGCCTTCGCGAGAAAGCCGTTCTCGATCAGGTCCTTCTGCGGCGTCGAGTTGTACTGCAGATAGCTGTAGACGCAGTGATGGTTCGTGACGACCAGGCCTTGCGGCGAGACGAACGACGCGCTGCAGCCGCCGAGCGAGACGATCGCCCCCATCGGGTCGCCGGTCAGGTCGGCGAGCTTCCGAGGATCGAGCTTCAGGCCCATCCTGACGAGCTCGGGCGCGAGCTCGCGGACCTGCTGCGGCATCCACATCCCTTCGCCCGCGAGAAGGCTGGACGCGGCCAGGGCGGCGGCGATCGTCAGAGCGGCTCTCTTTTTCACCTCTTCTCCTTCTTCGGCCGACGAGCAGCCGGGAGCTTGCGAACGCGTCATTCTACCGAGGCCATATCCGGAGCGCCGTCCGTATGCGAAACCTTTGGGAGCGAGCCTCGTCTCCCGATTCGGGAGGAAAAACCGCATGTTCTCCACGGCTTTGAACGGGCTTCTGCTGGCCCTCCTGATGCTTCTACCGACCGCCGCGGGATCCGCCCGATCCGCCGACGATCCGAAGGACAAAGACGTCGTCGAAGACAAGGTCATCGTCCGCGTGAACGACGAAAACATCGAGGTCGACGGCGACGACCCCGTCGTCCTGCGGGTCGGGCGAGGCGGGTTCCTCGGCGTGCGGCTCATCGGGATCAACGAGGAATTGCGCACCCACTACGGAGCGCCGAAGGATGCCGGCGTTCTCGTCGCCGAGGTCGAAACCGACAGCCCCGCCGCGCGGGCCGGGATCCAGGTCGGCGACGTGTTGACCTCGGTGGACGGCGAGCGAGTGACCTCGACCCGGGACGTGTCGCGCGCCGTCCGGCGCAAGAAGGGGGGCGAGACGGTCGACGTCGAGCTCGTCCGAGGCGGTGCTTCGCGCAAGGTCACGGCGACGCTCGAACAGCGGAAGGCGCGTGAACATGGGATCGGCCCGGACCTGCACGACAAACTGCGGAGACACGCATGGGCCTGGCAGGACGGCGACTTCAAGACTCCGCGCTTCAGCATCGAGAACCTCGAGGATCTGCCGAGCCTGCGCGACCGGCTCGACGAACTCGAGAAGAGGATCAAAGAGCTCGAGAACAAGCTCGCAAAGTAGGCCTTCCCGGGGTTGCTTGACACCGCGCGCGGTGGAAGGCTCTACTCCGCTCATGTCATTCCGAGGCCGAAGGCCGAGGAATCTCGAGATCCCTCGTTTTGCTCGAGAGGAGAGGCGGCGAAAGCCCTCGCGGAGCCTGCGCTGAGCGAAGCGAACGTCTCGGGATGACACGGGGGAAAGAGAAGCCCGCCGCGCAGGCTCTGTCCCTCGCGGTTTCCGCGCTCGCGCTCTTCAAGCTCGCGGTGCACCTCGGGACGAGCGGCGTCTACGGCCTTTTCATCGACGAGCTCTACTTCTTGGCCTGCGGCGAACACCTCGACTGGGGCTACGTGGACGAGCCGCCGCTGACCGCGGTTCAGGCGTGGCTCTCGCGGGCTCTCTTCGGCGACTCGATGCTCGCCATCCGGCTCCTCCCGGCTCTCGCCGGCGCCGGTCTCGTGCTCCTGACCGGCGTGATCACGCGCGAGCTCGGCGGCCGCCGTTTCGCGCAGTTCCTCGCCGCGCTTGCGGTCGTCGTCGCGCCGGTCTACCTCGCGTTCGACAGCTATCTGTCGATGAACTCGATCGAGCCGTTGATCTGGATGGGGTGCGCGCTCGTCCTGATGCGCATGATCCGGACCGGCGATGAAAAGCTGTGGATCGCATTCGGTGTCCTGGCCGGGATCGGCCTCATGAACAAGCACACGATGCTGATGTTCGGCTTCGCCGTGATCCTCGGTCTGCTGCTCACTCGGCAACGGTATCTCCTTCGAAGCCCGTGGATCCTCGTGGGCGGAGGGATTGCGTTCGCGATCTTCCTGCCGAACCTGATCTGGAACCTCCGGCATCACTTTCCGATGCTGGAGCTCCTCGAGAACATCCGGCGGGACGGGCGCGACATACCCTTCCAGCCCGTCTCGTTCCTGGGGCTTCAGATCCTCTTTCAGAACCCGGCGGCGCTTCCGCTCTGGGTCGCCGGCCTCTGGCGGCTTCTCGCGACGCCAAAAGGGAAGCCCTACCGCGCACTGGGTATCGCCTACCTCGTGACGCTCGCGATCCTGTTCGTGCGTGGGAAACCCTACTACCTGTCGTCCGCGTATCCGATGCTCTTCGCCGCGGGCGCGGTGTCGATCGAGGAGTGGCTCGCGGCTCCGGCACGGCGCTGGCTGCGCGCGGCGTATGCGATCGTCGTGTTCCTCGTCGGCGCGCTGATCGCCCCGACGGCGCTGCCGATCCTGTCTCCGGAAACCTACATCCGGTACACGCGGTTTCTCCACATCGAGCAACCACAGCTCGAGAACCGTGCCGCGAGCGCGCTGCCGCAGTTCTTCGCGGACCGCTTCGGGTGGCCGGAGATGGTCGCAATCGTCGCGCGCGTGTACCGGAGTCTCTCGCCGGAGGATCAAAAGCGCACCGCGATCTTCGGCAACGACTACGGCCAGGCGGGCGCGATCGACTTCTACGGGCCGAGGCTCGGTCTGCCGAAGGCGGTCGGCGCGCACCTGACGTACTGGTACTGGGGACCGCGCGGCTACACCGGCGAGAGCGTTCTCGTACTCGGAGGCGACCGCGAGGACCTGGACGCGCAGTTCGCGAGCGTTCGGGCGGTCGCGGAGATCGGGCATCCCTCCGCGATGCGGCAGGAGCATTTCACGCTCTTTCTTTGCCGCGAGCCGAAAGGGTGGACGCTCGCCGAGCTCTGGCCGAGGCTGAAGAGGTTCGACTGAGCCTCTCCTAAGGCTCGAGCTTCGCCTCCATCGTGATCTTCGCTTTCAATAGCCTCGATATCGGACAGCCTGTCTCCGCCGCTTCCGCCGCTTTCCGGAAGGCATCGGGCGAAGCGCCGGGGACTCTCGCGACGACTTCCAGGTGGGACTCGGTGACGCTCCACCCGGAATCGACGCGATCGAGCGTGACCGTCGCGGTCGTGCGAAGGCGCTCCGGGACGAGATTGTCCTTGCCAAGCTCGGCCGAGAGAGCCATCGTGAAGCAGCCCGCGTGCGCGGCCGCCACGAGCTCCTCGGGATTGGTTCCCTTGGTGTCTTCGAATCGGGTCGAAAACGAGTAGGGCGTGCTCTCGAGGACGCCGCTGTCGGACGAGAGCGTCCCCTTTCCGGTCTTGAGATCTCCCTGCCACTGCGCGGAAGCCTTTCGTTTCATCGGTTACCCTCCTTTCAAGAGCGAATGCTCATCCAAACGTCCCGCCCCTTTCAACCGATCGAGGAATGCGGTTCCACATCCAGTTCCCGCCGCATGGCTTCGATCGTCCGGTCCACCTGCTCCTGACTGCAGTGGAGCGCTCGGAGCGCGTAGTGTGCCATGCCGACTGCGAGCTCCCGCTCCCCCATGAACGCTCGGCCCACGCCGAGCTTCTCGAAATGCGCCTGCGCCACCGCGCTGTGTGTGCGCACAACGATGTGGAGGTTCTCTTTTCGTTGTCGCGCGATGTCGATGATCTGGCGGGCCTGGTAAAAATCGGGCGTCGCGATGACGAGTAGTCGTGCGGCTTCCAGGCGCGCGCGCTCGAGGATGCCGGGCCGCGTGGCGTCGCCGTAAATTGCCGGAATGCCGCGCCGGCGGAGAGACTCGGTCGCCGCGTGATCCTGTTCCACGACGACGTAGGGAATGCCGAGGCGGGTGAGGGCCGCGCCGATCGTTCCGCCCACGCGGCCATATCCCACGATGACCACGTGGTCGCGAAATGGTGCGCCGCCAACCTCGGTCTCCGGCTCGGGTGCCGCTGCGGGTTGCCTCTCGAGTCGATCGAGGAGCCGCGGCCGCGCTCGGAGCCAGCCGGCAATCGGTTCGATTCCGTTGAAGAGGAATGGATTCAGCGTGATCGAGAGAAGAGCGCCCGCGAGGATGAGGCTCTGTCCCTCCGGCGGAAGGAGTCCCAGGGAGGTTCCGAGTCCCGCCAGAATGAACGAGAACTCGCCGATCTGCGCGAGGCTCGCCGAGATCGTCAGCGCCGTGCGAACCGGGTGCCGGAAGGCGAGCACGATCGCAAAGGCCGCCAGCGACTTTCCGATGGTGATGATCAGGAGGACGAGAAGGACCTGCAGGGGCTGCCGCAACAGGACGGACGGGTCGAACAACATGCCGACAGAAACGAAGAACAGTACGGCAAACGCGTCCTGCAGCGGAAGGGCATCGGCGGCCGCTCGATGGCTCAAATCCGACTCGCTGATGACCACTCCGGCGAAGAACGCCCCGAGGGCGAAGGAGACTCCGAAAAGCGACGCCGATCCGACGGCGATCCCGAGCGCGATCGCCAGGACGCCGAGAGTGAAGAGCTCGCGCGACCCGGTGTGCGCCACGCGGTCGAGGAGCCAGGGCACGGCGCGGCGGCCAACGAGGTACATGACCCCGAAGAACACCACGACCTTTCCCAGAGTGACCGCGACGGTGGCTGCGAGACCCGCGGCGGCCGGGGACCCGACCGCTCCGATCGTGCCGCCCAGAGACACCACGACCGCGGGGAGCAGGACCAGGGTCAGGACCATCGCGAGGTCCTCGACGACGAGCCACCCGACCGCGATTCGCCCGTGGGCGGAATCGAGGATTCCGCGTTCCTCGAGTGCGCGGAGAAGGACGACGGTGCTCGCGACCGACAGGCTCAGTCCGAAGACCAGGCCTGCGCCCCACGACCATCCCCACATCCGCGCCACGGCGGCGCCGAGAGCCGTGGCCACGACGATCTGCGCGAGCGCGCCGGGAAGCGCAATTCGCCTGGCGGCGAGCAGGTCGCGGATAGAGAAGTGCAGCCCGACTCCGAACATGAGCAGGATGACCCCGATCTCGGCGAGCTGCCGGGCGAGGCCCACGTCCGCCACGTAGCCGGGCGTGAAGGGTCCCACCGCCACGCCGGCCAGAAGGTATCCGACGAGCGGCGGGAGATGCAGGCGCGCGGCGATGTATCCGAAAATGAACGCGAGACCGAGCCCCGCGGCAACCGTGGCGACGAGGGCCGTCTCGTGCGGCATCTCGGGATTCTAGTGGCGCTTCATCTTTCCCGGCTGCTCACGAAAGTGAGCGACCCAGAGACGAATCTGACAGAAAACGCGCAGGACTCAGAGTCAGCCGCGGCGTTCGCTCACTTCTTCTTCTGGAAGAGCGTCAGGTACCGGCCGTATCCCTCTTCGGCGAGCTTCTCGACCGCGATGAATCGCATCGCCGCGGAATTCATGCAGTAGCGCTGTCCCGTCGGCGGCGGTCCATCGTCGAAGACGTGCCCGAGGTGCGAATCGGCGTGCGCCGAGCGCACTTCCGTCCGCGGAAGACCCATCTTGAAGTCCGTGCCTGTCTTGACGTTCGCCTTCTCGAGCGGCTTCGTGAAGCTCGGCCAGCCGGTCCCCGACTCGTACTTGTCGAGCGACGAGAAGAGCGGCTCGCCCGAAACGACGTCCACGTAGATGCCCGCCCGATGGTTGTCCCAGTACTCGTTGGAGAACGCGCGCTCGGTGTCGTCCTTCTGCGTCACCTGGTATTGGAGAGGCGTGAGCTTCTTGCGCAGTTCCTCGTCGGACGGCTTGCGGAAGTTCGAGGCGACCCAGCCCTTCTGCCGGGCCGCATTCTGTCCCTGCGCGGCCGAGGCGAGCGCCAGGCCCGCGATCAACGCGATCATCACTGTCTTCACTTGTGACCTCCTGCCAGCGGTTTGCCCCAGATCTCTTTCAACCGGGCGTCGCGGCCGCATCCCGTGCGATACATGTGATACCGGACCGGATTCTTCTTGTAGAAATCCTGGTGATACTCCTCGGCCGGGTAGAACGTCGACGTCGGCACGATCTGGGTCACGATCTTTCCCCGGAATCGCGGCTGCTCCTCGAGCTTCCGCTTCGAATCCTCGGCCGCCTTCCGCTGTTCCTCGTCCTTGTAGAAGATCGCCGAGCGGTACTGCGTCCCGTGGTCGCAAAACTGGCCGTTTGCCTGGAACGGATCCACGTTGCGCCAGAAGATCTCGAGCAGTTTCTCGTAGCTGATCTTCGACGGGTCGTAGACGACCTCCACGGACTCCGCGTGCCCGGTGCCGCCGGAGGAGACCTCCTCGTACGTGGGGTTCTTCTTCTGCCCTCCGATGTACCCGGATGTCACGGAGATGACGCCCGAAACTCCCTCGAACGCCGTCTCCTCGCACCAGAAGCAACCGCCGGCGAAGATGGCCGAGGCGCGCTGGGGCGGCGGGGACGCGAGCGCCAGCCCGATGGCGCCGAGCCACAGCAAAACGACGACCAGTACCCGTGATCTCAAGAGCGGAACCTCCTCGTCCCAGGGGGTGCGGGGGACCGCAAGGTCCACCGCCGACAAATACTCGGACACTCTCCCAGCTAACAGTACGAGCCGGGCGTTCCTTTCGATTCCCGATCGGGGCACGAGGTTTCGTGCGCTGGGCCGCTGCCCGGCCGGGGGGGGGCCTACTTCTTGTTCGTCCAGCTCTGCTGGCCGACCTTCCACACGCCGCTCTCCTCGGCCATCTCGATGATCCCCCAACTCGTAGCGCCGGCCGACTTCCCCGTGGCGGAGAGTGTGGCCTTCTCACCGTTCACCCTCAAGTGTGTTCCCATTCTCTCACTCCGGACGGGGCGGGTCGCCTTGCTCTCTCGTCCATTCCTCGACCACGAACCCATTCTCTTCGTCGATCGTGACGACGCGAATCTCATCGAACCCCTCCGACCAGGAGGGCGGCTGCAGCTTCTTGTATGTCGCGATTACGCCGGGCACAGGGACCGTGCTGCCCTTGGGGCGCCGCCGGTTTCGCCAGAGCGCCTCGCGCAGGCCGCATCGGAAGTGGCACGCCACCACGCGGAACCCGGCGGCGCGCGCCGGCCCGATGACCTCCGCTCGCTGGTTCGCGAGCGGATTCGTGTTGTCGAGGACGAACGGCTGCCTCGCCGCGAGGCAGGCGCCGACGAGGATGCGCTCGCGGGCCTTCGTCTTCAGCATGTCGCGGCTCACGCGAACGTGCGTCTCGAAGAAGCGCTCCTTGTAGAAGGTCGTCTTGCCGCACCCCTGAACGCCGATGAAGACGACGGCTTCCACCCGGTGAACGTATACTGCGCGGCCTCAGGAGCGCCATGGTGGTCCGCAAGAGCTCTCCGTCCCGCAACGCCTCGCAGCAAGCAGGCGACTTCCGCCGGATCTCGAGGGAGCTTCGCAAGTACGCGCTCTCGTTTCCCGGCGCGACGGAAGACTTTCCGTGGGGCGAGCGCGTCGCGAAGGTGAAGGGAAAGGTGTTCGTGTTCCTGGGGACGGATCCCGTGCCGGGCGGCCCGATGGGGCTCTCCGTCAAGCTTCCCCAGTCCGGACAGGACGCGCTCGACCTCCCTTTCGCCAAGCCGACCGGCTACGGCCTCGGCAAGTCCGGCTGGGTGAGCGCGAGCTTCGAGGCGAAGGACGATCCGCCCCTCGAAATCCTCAAAGAGTGGATCCTAGAAAGTTACCGCGCGGTAGCCCCGAAAAAACTCGTCGCCGAACTGGAAAGCCTCCGTTCAGACTCTCTCAGCCGCCGGTCGCGGAGCGACCGCCGCGGCTGAAAGCTCCAGATCTCCCCTCCTCAGCGGCTCACGTCCGCAATCGCGACCTTGTTCACCCCGCTGCAGGCCAGATAGAGCTTCCCGTCGGCCGTCGCCACCATGTTGCGGACTACCCCGCCGCCGGAAGGGATCGGCCACTTCTGGAACTTCTTCGTCTTCGGATCGAAGGCAACGACTGTGTTCGGCTCGACGCCCGACTCGCTGTACCACACCGTGCCGTCGGCGGTCGATGCGATCCCGTAGGGCCGCGATCCCGGACCGCCCGGTGACGGCCACTCCTCCACTTTGCCGGTCTTCGGATCGAACCGCCCGAGGAAGCCGCGCGCGAAGTCGCTGTAATAGATCAGATGGTCGGGGTTGACCGCGATGCGCCGGGGCCGGGCGCCGTCGGGCAGCGTGATCTCGGTGATCTCGAGCGTCTTCGGATCGATCCGTCCGATCTTGTTGCTGCCAAACTCGCAGAAATAGGCCGCGCCGTCCGGCCCGACGATGATCCCGTAAGGACGTGCGCGGGGCGTCGGCACCTCCGCGAGCGTCACCTTGCCGGTCTTCGGATCGAGCGATCCGACCAGGTTGGCGTTCTGGACGGTGAAGAAGATTCTCCCATCGGGATGAAAGACGAGACTGTGTGGATCTCGGGCGCGCGGGTCGGGCATCGGGTACTCGGTCACTTTCCCGGTGCGGGGATCGAGCCTCCCGATGTACGCCTTGGAGTTCGCGGTGAACCAGATGTTGCCGTCCTTGTCCGCCGCGAGGCCGTGGGGACCGGAGTCGGGCGTCTTGACCGGATATTCCTTGATCGCTCCCGTCTTCGGATCGAGCCGGCCCATCTTGTTCGCGACTTGTCCCGTGTACCAGAGCGAGCCGTCGGGAGCGACTTCCGGGTCGTGCGGGCGAGAGCCCGGCGTCGGGACGTCGAACTCCCGAATGGCGACCTTCCACTCGGCCGCGGCGAGCGCGAGCGGGAGGAGCACCGGACCGAGCAAAACGGGAGCGATTCGGCGAAAAGTCATCGGTTCACACTTCCACCGCCGCCGCGTGCTCGACGCGCGTGCCGAGCACCTGGAGGAACTGGGCGAGCCAGGCCGGGTGCGCCGGCCAGGCGGGCGCGGTCACCAGGTTGCGGTCCGTCACCGCCTGGTCGACGGGGATGTCCGCGTAAGTCCCGCCGGCGCGCGTCACCTCGGGCCCGACCGCCGGGTACGAGGAGCAACGCATCCCGCTCACCACGCCCGCCGCTGCGAGGATCTGCGCGCCGTGGCAGATCGAGGCGATCGGCTTCTCGCGCGCGGCGAAGTGCTTCACGATCTCGAGGATTCTCGGGTTCAGGCGCAGGTATTCGGGCGCGCGCCCGCCGGGAATGACCAGCGCGTCGTAATCGGCCTCGCGCACGGCGTCGAAGTCGAAGTTCAGTGAGAAGTTGTGACCCGGCTTCTCGGTGTACGTCTGGTCTCCCTCGAAGTCGTGGACGGCGGTCCGAACTTTCTCGCCCGCCGTCTTGCCCGGGCAGACGGCGTGCACCGTGTGTCCCACCATCAGCAGTGCCTGAAATGGCACCATGGCCTCGTAGTCCTCGACGAAATCTCCCACCAGCATCAGGATTCTCTTCCCCGCCATCGGAAACCTCCTTGAAGGGGGCGATTTTATCCGCCGTTAGTTTCTACCGCCGATGCGGTGCGGGCGAGCTGCGTGGAGCGGCGGGCACGGCCCCGCTCGGTGACATTCCACCGCGCGGCGGCGTATTGAGCAAGAAGGGTGCCCTGGTTTCGTTTCGCGGCGGCATCGGAAACGCAAGATCCCGGTCACGACTTCGAGCGGCGACCTCACGATCACTCCGCGATAGTGTCGCCATAGAATCCCTCCGCACCGATCGGCCGCGAAGGGAGAGAACCATGCCCGAATCGAAAACCGTCCTCGTCACAGGAGCCACCGGACAGCAGGGGGGCGCCGTCGCTCGCGAGCTGCTGGCCGCCGCCGGATATCGGGTCCGCGCGATGACGCGAAAACCCGAAAGCGAAAAGGCGCGCCGCCTGGTCGATCTGGGGGCGAAAGTCGTCGCCGGCGACCTCAATGATGAAGCTTCACTTCGGAAAGCGATGGAGGGAGCATGGGGAGTCTTCGCCGTGCAGAACACGTGGGAGGCCGGCGTCGAAGGAGAAGAAGAACAAGGCAAGCGTCAGGCGCGGGTCGCGCGCGACGCCGGCGTGCAGCATTACGTGTATACGTCCGTCGGTTCCGCGCACCGCAAAACGGGAATCCCGCATTTCGAGAACAAGTGGCGGATCGAGGAGACGATCCGGTCGCTCGGCTTCCCCTCGTACGTCGTGATCCGCCCGGTCTTCTTCATGGAGAACTTCCTTTCCCCCTGGTTCAAGCCGGCCATCGACCAGGGTCAGCTCGCGATGGCGGTCAAGCCGAATACCCGGCTCCAGATGATCGCCGTCGAGGACATCGGCAAGTACGGACGGTGGGCGTTCGACAGGCACGACCGGCTGAACCGCCGCGAGATCGACATCGCCGGCGACGAGCAGACGATGCCGGAGACCGCGCGGATCATCGGCCAGGCTGCGGGGCGTCCCGTCGCGTTCGCTCCCCCGCCGATCGAGGAGGTCCGGAAGGCAAGCGATGACTTCGCCACGATGCTCGAATGGTTCGACCGCGTGGGCTACGACGCCAACATCGCCGCGAATTCGCGCGAGTCGGGGATCCGGCCCACCCCGCTCGCCGAGTGGGCGCCGCGCCAGAACTGGGGTCAGGTCTCCACCTGACACTTGTGACAAAGAGTCCTGTCGGTTCTCCGGGCCGATCAAGGAGGAGACCATGCTCTCACCTCTGCTGCTCGCAGTCTCGATGGTCACTACCGTCACGGGTTTCCAGGCGCCCGAGAGCGCCTACTGGGACGCTGGCTCGCAAAGTTGGTTCGTCTCGAACGTCGCCGGCGGCGAGAACGAGAAGGACGGCAAAGGTTGGATCAGCCGGCTCGACGCGGGCGGCAAGGTCGTCAAAGAGCGCTGGCTCGAAGGCCTGAACGCGCCAAAGGGAATCCGGGTCAGAGGGCGGACTCTCTACGTGTCCGACGTCGATGAGCTCATCGTCATCGACATCCCGGAGGCCCGAATCAAGATGCGTCTATCCGCGGCCGGCGCAAAGTTCTTGAACGACGTGGCAATCGGATCCGCCGGCGAGGTGTACGTGTCCGACACGATGGGCAACGCCCTGTACCGGTGCCTGCGCACGTGCGAGGTCTTCCTCCAGACGGAGAAGCTCGAGTGCCCGAATGGCCTGCTCGTCGAGGGCAACCGGCTGATCGTCGCCGCCTGGGGCATCATCACGGACGCCGCGACCTTCGGTACGAAGACCCCCGGCCGGCTCCTCCAGGTCGATTTGAAGACGAAGGAGATCACGCCGATGGGCGACGGCAAGCCGGTCGGCAATCTCGACGGGCTCGAGAAGGACGGGGCCGACTATCTCGTCACCGACTGGATCGCGGGCAAGTTCTTCAGAATCTCCAAGTCGGGCGCGGTGACCGTCCTCAAGGACGGCTTCAAGAACAGCGCCGACATCGGCTACGACCCCGCGCGAAGGCTCGTCGTGCTCCCCGAAATGGGTGGCGGAGCGCTGCAGATCCTTCGGCTCGATCGTTAGGAGCGGCTCCTGGCTCGCGTCGCACTTCTCCTCGCGATTCTGACCTCTCCCCCGCTCGCGCAGCCGGCTCGTCTCATCCTGCAGCGCTGAAATCCGCCAGGAGCTTCTGGACCGCCGAAGGCTCGAACGGCTTCACGAGGTGGTGCGCGAAGCCGGCCTCCCGGCCCTTGCGCCGATCCTCCTCCTGGCCCCAGCCGGTCATCGCCACGAGCAGCGTTTTCTTCGTCTCCGGCGCGGCGCGCAGCCGGCGCGCGAGCTCGTAGCCGTTCATCGACGGCATTCCGATGTCGAGGAGCGCCACGTCGGGACGGAAGCTCCGCGCCGCCTCGAGCGCGCTCTCCCCGTCGTAGGCGACCCGGACGTCATGACCCTGCAGATCGAGCAGCAGCGCGAGGCCGTCAGCCGACTCGGCGTTGTCGTCGACGAGCAGGACTCGCAGCGTTCGAGCAGGAGCCGGCGCGGAAGATTGGTCCGTCACGGCGTTTCGCTCGCGGGACCCCGGCTCGACGGCCGGCAGCACTACGACGAACTCGCTTCCCTTCCCCGGACCGGCGCTGAACACTTCCACCCGCCCGTCGTGCAGCTCGATCAGCTTCTTGACGACCGACAGTCCGATACCGACGCCTCCCGCGGAGTGCTCCGTGCGACGCTCGCCCTGGACGAACAGATCGAACACGCGTGGAATCATCAAAGGCTCGATGCCGATTCCCGAGTCGCGGACGCGGATGATCACCTCACCGTTGCCCTGCTCCGCCGTCAGCCAGATCTTCCCGCCCGGGTCCGTGTACTTGATCGCGTTGTTCAGGAGATTCCCGAGGACCTGTTCGAGGCGAACGGCGTCCGCGCTCACGAAAATCGGAGTCGCGGGGTAGGTGACGGTCAGCTCGTGGCGGCGGTCGACGATGGCCAGCCGCGCGGCGGAGCGGAGGGCCGCCGCTACTTCGAGCGCCTCCTTTCGCAGCTCGATCCTTCCTTCGCGAATGCGGGAGACGTCGAGAAGATCGTCGAGGAGCCGCGCCATGTGCCGCAGCTGACGTTCGGCGATCTCCCTCGCCTGAACCGCGACGTCCGGCGTGGCGTTGGGCTGCCGAAGGACGTCGAGAGCGGTGCGGATCGGAGCGAGCGGATTCCGCAGCTCGTGGGCGAGCAGTGCGAGGAACTGGTCCTTCTGGCGGTCGGCTTCTTCGAGCTGCTCGATCTTGCGCCGTTCCGTCATGTCTCGAGTGACTTTTGCGAAGCCGCGGAGGCTGCCATCCTTATCGCGAAGCGAGGTGATCACCACGTTGGCCCAGAAGCGCGATCCGTCTTTGCGGATCCTCCACCCCTCGTCCTCGAAGCTCCCGTACCGCTTCGCCATCTCCAGCTCCCACGCGGGCTTCCCGTGGAGGACGGCCTCCTGCGGATAGAAGAGCGAGAAGTGCGATCCGACGATCTCGGATGCCTCGTAGCCCTTGATCATTTTGCCGCCGCGGTTCCAGCTCACGACGATGCCCTGGGGATCGAGCATGAAGATCGCGTATTCCTGCACGCCGTCGACCAGCAGGCGAAATCTCTCCTCGCTCTCGGCCAGAGCGGCCTCGTATTTGCTGCGTTCGCTCAGATCGCGCGTGATCGTCAGGAACCCACGCACGTTGCCGTCCGCCCCGCGGAAAGTGTTGATCACCGTGCTCGCCCAGAACTGCGAGCCGTCCTTGCGCAGGCGCCATCCCTCGTCGGCGAACCGGCCCTTTTCCCGCGCCACGGACAGCTCCAACTGCGGCCACGCGCGTTCGATCGCTTCCCGGGTGTAAAAGACGGAGAAATGCTTTCCGACGACCTCCGGGGTGGAGTAGCCCTTGATGCGCTGCGCGCCGGCGTTCCAGCTCATGATGTAACCCTCGGAATCGAGGAGGAATATCGCGCAGTCCTCGACGCCCGAGACGAGCTGGCGGAACCGTTCTTCGCTTTCTTGGAGAGCTTTCGAAAGGCCGCTCGACCGGCCCGGTTGGTCCGACCGCTTCCTCTCCGCCACCTTCATCATCTTGGGTACTCTTGACGGATGTCCTTGACTCCACACCCGCGGGTGCGGCGTTTCCCTGGACGGCTCACCGGGCAGCCGTAGCGGGTGGATGCAAGAGACCGGCCCGATCGCGGAGCCCTGGACGTCTGTCCTTCGCTCTAGGAGCCCCGGTGCGACCGGCCGGGACGGTCCTTCAGGAAGTTCGCGGTGACGAAGGCGCCGAGCTCCGCGCCGGACGAGAGCCCCGCCTCGTTCGCCGAGAGGAAATGGATGCCGGCGTAAATGCGGCTGATTCCGGCTTCCTGCGCGGCTCCCGAGAACGAGGAAAAGCTGCGGACGACTCCCGGCATGTCCTCCGACTCGGTCGAAAAGGCGATCTCGTCGCTGCCGAAGAACCCGGCCAGGACCGCCGCGGCTGCGGCGCTGAACGTGCTGTGACCCGACGTGTATTCCGGGAACGGCGGCGTGACGAGGAGCGGCGTCCAGCTCGCGTCCTTCTCGGTCGCCGGGTTCCCGTCGAGGTCGCCGTTCACGATCGCCGTCACCGGCCGCCAGAATTCGAACTGATACTTGCAGTCCCACGAGACGATTCCGGCGTCGGCTTCCGCGAAGTTCAAGAGCGCGAATAGCCGCGCGTTCTCCTCGACCGTCGTGCCCCGCTGCTCGCCGACGTCCCGCGCGATCACGTTCCAGTGGCCGGGCGGGGTGACCGTGCCGGCGCCGTCGGCCCAGAATCGTGCGATGTCCGTCTGTTCGGCCGTGCGAGTCGCGCTCGTCGCCGAGCCGAGATCCTTCGTCAGGCTGTAGTCGCTCGCCCATCGCGCGCTGTCGAGCGCGGGCGGCGCCCCTGGTCGGAACTGCGAGCCGCTCACCATCGCGAACGGAGTGACGAGCGGCCATTGCGGGAGGAGCGCCGGAGCGAATCCGGGGGGTGTCGGCTCCCAGTTGCCCGCGCCGGGCGTCGGCGTGTAGGCAACGACGGTATCCCAACCGTCGCCGCTGCGAAGCTCCAGGATCGCCCCGGCGACCGCTTCGCCCCAGGCGAGGCCGGCGCGTTTCGACGGTCCGTCCCGGAGCGCGGCCACGGAGAGCGCGAGCATCTCCTCGAAGACCGCCTGTCTTTCGGGATACAGCGCGACCAGGACCCGACGGGCCGCCGCGGAAGCCGCCGCCTCGACCGAGGCCACGCCGGCGGGCTTGTCGGTCACGAAGTAGGGCTCGTGCGTCTGCGTGATGCCGTTGACCGCGTCGTAGATGGCCGCGTGCAGGATCGCGAGGGCGCGCGCGGCCTTCGGCGGCGCTGTTCGGTCGGCTTTGATGGCGTCGAGGGCGGCGGAGTTCCACTCCGTCACGACGTCCGCCCGCGAACCGGCGGCGACCAGTCCGAAGACAGCGATACCGAAAAGGACCTTGATTTGGACGGGCATTGGACACCTCACAGGTTTGATCCGAACTCCGGTCGTTGAAAAACGGACCGGGTCGGACGACGCTCGACAGGCCGTGGAAGTCACCGGGACCGTACCGCCTTCCCCTCGGGCGCCACTCCTAGCATTCTTCGCGCCACCGCCTCCCGAAGACAGGACCGCCGGGATAGGCTCGCGACGTGATCGAGCATGGAGAGCGGACCCTGATCCCGTTGGCCCGAACGCTCCGCCTGCGCCTTCCGGGTGTGGCGGCCGGGATGGTCTGGAGCCGGCCGTTCGGCGTCGTCGTAAAGGAGGGGCCCAGGGGGCTCGGGGGACCGCAAGGTCCCCCGCTAAGATTACTCGGACACACTCCTAGCCATCGGTTCGTCCGCGTGGTCGATCCGACTCGTCGGATCCAATGGGCGCTCCTCGCGGGTGGCCTCACCGCCGCGATTCTGGTGCGGCTGTTTCGGAGGTGAAGAGTGAATGAAGAAACGAGCCTTGCTCCGGCGGCGGGCCGGGCGGCCGAGGTCGTGGAAAAGTTGATCGACGCCGGAGACGTTACGAAGGTCTACGGCGAGCCGATCCGACAGGGAGACACGCTCTTGATCCCGGCGGCCGAGATCCTCGCGATCGCGGGCATCGGGATGGGAGGCGGAGCAGGCGTGAGCGACGACGGCCGGAAGAGCCGCGGGAGCGGAGGAGGTGGCGGCGGCGGCGGGAGGACGCTCGCGCGGGCAGTCGCGGTGGTCGTCGCGACGCCGGAAGGAGTTGCCGTCAAGCCGGTGATCGACTTCACGAAGATCGCGCTGGCGTTTCTGACCGCCGCCGGCTTCGTGTGGGCCTCCTGGCGGGGGATGAAGAAGCCGAAGAGGTTCTGATACTCCACCCCGGTCATTCCGAGCTCGGCGGCCCCGGGCTCAGGCCGACGACCTCCGTGCGAGAACCACCACGGAGTAGCCCACTGCCGTCCGGTTGTCCGGATTCGTGTAGGAATGACGTTGATCGCCCTTGAATACGACCACGTCGCCCGGAGTGAGACGCCATCGCTCGCCTCCGGCTGCGAGCAGGATCGCACCCGCCTCGCAGGTCAGATACTCCCGGGTGCCCGTCATATGGGGCACTCCGATGATCTGTCCGCCCCCCGGGATCTCCATGCGGTCGATCAGCATTCCGGGGATCGGGTCGGGCAGCAGCTTGCGCACGATCCCGTCCCCCTGCTTCCGGGAGTCGAGCGCGGCTTTCGGGTAGAGCCGCGTCGAGGAGCGCGGGGCGGCCGTCAACTCCTCGATCGGCACCTGTAGGGCAGTCGCGACGCGGTCCAGGACCGCGAGGGTGGGGTTGGCGCCACCCGATTCGAGATGGCCCCAGGTGGCCCGGGGGACCCCCGAAAGCTTCGCCATCTGCTGCTGCGTGAAGCCGCGAGCCTCCCGCAGCTGTCGGATATTCCTCGCCAGGCGCGCCGACAAATCTTTGCCATTCCCAAAGGATAGCGGTCTGCCAAAGCATTGGCAATATTGTTGGGATATTGGCTCAGCGGGCGTACTGGGTGATGCACGACGAATCGCCCGCCGGTCCGCGGGTGGTCGATCACGTCGAGAGTCCCGCCCTGCCCTGCGATTAGCGCTTCGGCGAAGCTCTCGGCTGGCGGCGCCGATGACTTTAGGTCGACGTCCTCGGCCGATTCGGCGTCGGTTGCCGCACGTACTTCCAGTTCCGCGGCTTGCCCTCGGCCATCCACTCGATCGCGGTCTCGAGGCGCTTCTTGCGGGTCTCCTCGGCTTTCGCCTCCGTGATCCACTGGAGGTACTCACGCTTGTGGCTGGGGGGAAAAGCATCGAACGTCGCTCGCGCCCTGGCGTTCTTCCTCAATGCGGAAACGAGATCGGCCGGCATCGCGATCTCTTTCTTCTTTCTCTTCAGCGGCCGGGGAGTTTTCACGCCCTCCGCGTTCAGCCGAGCCGCTTTCTTGACGTAGCCGATCATCACTTTGTCGCTCGGCAGATCCGACAGCTTCGTGATTCGCCCGAACTGACCCATAGCGTCCTTCCTGCCGGGCGCGATCAACGACCCCTTCCAGAAACCGAACGCGCAATGCTCTTTGAACGCGGCCATGCTCGCGACGATCCCTCCCTCGTAGTCGAAGAAGGGCGCGCTCCACTTCAACGTCTCCTCGACGTCGGGGCAGCCTTTGTGGACGAGCGCGCGGAGATGCCGGAGGATCGGCTTCGCAAAGTCGGCGGACCTGGCAATGTAGGCGTCGACGCGAGGATCTTTTTTCCCCATCTCAGAATCCTTTCGGCAGGGTCCGGCTGAACCCAGTTGCCCGGATTGTCCTTCAGGTGCGCTTCGACGCCTTAGAACGCGACCGTAACTTTTCCCGCCCCGGGGTTCGAAGGACGGCAAGGTCCCCCGCTGAGAGATTACTCGGACTCGCTCCTGGATACCTCGATGCGACGCTCTTCGAGCAGCACGCCGGTCGCCCGCGCGAACTCGGTCGCCGCCTTGCGGTAGTCGGTCAGGGCCGAAGTTTCGGTGACCCGCGCGTTGGTCAGATC
>DASWIB010000149.1:0-2224 GCA_036397915.1 Thermoanaerobaculia bacterium
GGGCTACGCCCGCGAGAGCGACGAGGGCGATGGTCGTGGGTTTCGCCCGTCGCCTCCCCACCGGAGCAACCGATGTATCCACAGGCTGTGTTCCCGACAGCGCCTCGAGGTCGAACGCGAGATCGTGGGCCGAGTGGAATCGCTCCTCCGGATTCTTCTCGAGGCAATGGCGGACGATCCGGTCGAGGCCAGGGTGGATGTCGCGATTCGTCTGGGAGAGATCCGGCGGCTCCTTCGTCAGGATCGCCGACATCGTGTCGGCTGACGTCTCGCCGCGGAACGCCCGCTGCCCCGACAGCATCTCGCAGAGGATCGCGCCGAAGGAGAAGATGTCGCTGCGGGAGTCCGCCGGCTTCCCGCGTACCTGCTCGGGCGACATGTAGCCCATCGTCCCGAGCACGACCCCGGGCTCGGTCCCCACGGTCGCCGTCGGAAGATCGGTTTTCTCCGACCCCTCTTCGGGCTGCTTCAGCTTCGCCAACCCGAAGTCGAGGATCTTGACGCGTCCGTCCTTCGTGACGAACAGGTTCTCGGGCTTCAGATCCCGGTGGACGATCCCCTTCTCGTGCGCTGCCGCGAGACCGCGCGCGATCTGGATCGCATAGTCAAGAGCCTTGCGCGCCGAAAGCGCTCCCGTGGCGAGGCGGCTTCGTAGCGTCTCCCCTTCCAGGAGCTCCGTGACGACGTACGGCGCGCCCTCGACCGATCCGATGTCGTAGACCGCCGTGATGTTGGGGTGGTTCAAGACCCCCGCCGCCCGCGCCTCGTGCTCGAAGCGTCTCAGGCGGTCCGGATCTTTCGAGAACGACGCGGGCAGCACCTTGACCGCGACCTCGCGCCCGAGCCGCGGGTCCTTCGCGCGGTAGACCTCGCCCATCCCACCCGCGCCGAGCGGCGCGACGATCTCGTAGGGACCGAGACGAGAGCCGGCGGAAAGCGTCATCGGTTGAAATCCGCTATCCGAGCGGCCGAGTGATCGCGGGAAACGACTTCAGCAGCTTGTCGTCCGACGTGATGAGCGAGACTCCCAGCTCGTCCGCGAGAACGACGAACTCGCAGTCGTAAGCCGAACAGTCCGACTGGTCGACTCGCGTGAGCACCTGTGCCGAGGGTACGGTGAATTCCCGTCCGCGCATCTGTCCTTCTGCTCCGTCGGCAATCTGCAAGGCGGTCTCGAAACTCAAATCCCCGCGGCGCAGGCACCCGGCGAGCACGTTGCGGAACTCGGAGCGCCACAGGAGAGGAGCGTTCCAGTCCGGGTCTTTCTTCAACAAACGCTCGGCAGCCTTCGTCCGCTCACCGGGGAGCCAGAGGTAGGCGAGCACATTGGTGTCCACCACGATCATCGGCGTCCGACCTGGCGGAGCGCGGCGAGGTCGGAGTCCGTGAGCCGGCCGGCGACCCGCCTCCGGAGCGCCGCGGCGCGGGTGAGAAGAGTGTCGGGATCGACCTTATGGGGGGCTGTTGCCGCCTCCAGGACCGCGATGATCTCGCTGTTCAGACTGCGACGGTTCCGAAGGGCTCTCGCCTTCAGCTGGCGGTGCAGTTTCTCGGGAAGGTCTTTGACGGTCACCGTGGCCATGGGCTCGCTTCCTTATAGTTCCAAAATGGAATCATAATGCAACCACTCGGTCGGACCCAGCCGGGCACCGGCGGAGAGACTCACCGCGCGCCTTCCACGAGATAAAGGTGCGAGATCATGCGCCTCACCCCGTAGGCATAGCTCTTCCCGTCGTCCGAAACCGTCGGGGATTCCACCCGAAGAACACCCTTCCGCTCAATCGCGAGGGGCTGGACGAGCTCTCGCCGACCGGTCGAAGGATCGATCCTTTCGATCGCGCTCGGCACGCTCGACTCTCCAAAAACGAGAAGGGATCGCCCGTCGGCGCTCCAGCGGACGACGGCGTCGTCGCGCTTCGTCCCCGGGATCGGGCGCGCCGCGCCGCCCTGCATGTCGACGATGACCAGCCCTCCCGTGCTCCCACGGACGGCGAGCGTGTGCCCGTCGGGAGAGGGGAATCCATCCGTCGTTCCCGCCGGCGTCACCGGACGCGGTTTCCCTCCGGCGATGTCCTGAACGTAGCAGCGCACGGCATGTCCCGCTTCGGAGCCGCACGAGAGAACGCGCTCGTGATTCGGGAAGAATCGCGCGGTCTCGTAGCTGACGAGGCCGCCCCGCTCCAGCCGTCGGGGCTCGCCGGCGCCGGTTGGATAGACGAGGAGC
>DASWIB010000150.1:0-9838 GCA_036397915.1 Thermoanaerobaculia bacterium
AGTCTTCTGGCACTACGGATCGGGCAGGGAACAACTCACCATCGTCGCGATCACCCGCCACCCTTGATATGGAGTGACCGGCGCAAGGGTTTCCGGTGGTGAGCGGAACGGTGGCTCTCGGGGCGACGGCAGGCCGCTTACGGCGGCCTGGGCGCCGGCCTCGTGGACCACCCCCAGCCTCTTCGCCGGACTCGCGGTACCGGCGTTCGAGAAGTTGAGGGTCCGCCTCGGTCTGAAGTACCTGATCACGGGTGACCTCGACGGTGTCCGCATCGAGACTTCGGGGTCTCGAACCTCGAGGAGCGGCCGTGCGCTCTTCGGGCCGCACCAGGACACGCGCTTCGTGATATTGGCCCTAGGCTTGGACTGGCGTCTCTGACCCCGGGTCGGCGATCGTTGTGCGAGCGTCAGCCGTGTGTCAAGAAATGACGAAGGGTGGGTGAATCGCAGGGTGCCGCGTGCCCTTTCCGGCGCGCGGCCTGCAACATGCGCTCGAGGGATTCCTCCCAGGCCGGGCTTTGACGATGTAGCGTAACGGCCGAGGAGATCGATGTCGGCCACCGCCCGCCGTCTCACGATCATCGCCGCGCTCGCAGTCGGCTTTCTGGTCGCGGCCGCTCTCGCCCTTCCTTACGTCGTCTCGCTCGACTCGACGCGGGCGCGCATCCTCGGCGCGGCGGAGTCGGCGCTCCACCGAAAGGTCGAGGCGGGCACGATCCGTCTCCAGATCCTCTCCGGCCTGGGCGCGGGGATGCAGAAGCTCGCGGTGCGCAACGGAGCCGGCTGGGAGAGCCCGGCCCTCCTCTCGGCAGACCGGGTCTCGGTGAAGATCGCCTTCTGGCCGCTTCTCTCGCGCCGTGTCGAGGTCCGGAAAGTCGTCCTCGACGGCCTGACGATCGCCGTCGAGCGTGACCCGAAGGGCGCGATCAACATCGCCGACTTCCTCGCGGGCGCGCCGGCGGGCGGCCCGGAGGCTCCGGCACCTTCGACGACGTCGCTCCTGCTCTCGCGGCTCGAGATCAGCCGCGGCCGCCTGGTGTTCGTCGATCGGAAGATCGTTCCGGGACAGACGGTGACGGTCTCTCTCGACGACGTCACCGGCGGGATCGCCGACGTCGGGCCTGCGTCCGCGGCGCGGCTCGACCTCGCCGCGCGCTTCCTCGCGGACTCCGGTCGCAACCTCGTCGTCAACGGCACGCTCGGGCCGCCCGTGGCGGGAAAGGGCCTGGGCGACGCGCCTCTGAACGCGACCTTCGCGGCGAAAGGACTCGCCCTCGCGCGCCTGGGGCCGTACCTGGGAAAGCCGAAGGGCGCCGATCCGGGTCTCTTCTCGACGGACGGCGCGGTGGAGGGCGTTTTGCTCGGCGCGCTGAAAGCCGCATTCAACTTCGCGCTCGTGCCGCCCGGGCCTTCCTCGCCGACCCCTCCGATCGAAGGGAAGGTCGCGATGACGCTCGACTGGCGCAACGGAACGCTCGTGGTCTCGAGCTCGCCGCTCCTCGTCGCGAAGCTGCCCCTGACGGCAGAGGGGCGGATCGACGGTCTCCGTTCGGCCCCGAGCGTGAACCTGCGCCTCGCGACACCGGGCGATGTCCCGCTCGACGACGTGACCGGCCTGCCGGGCCTGGCCGGCGCGCTCCCGGCCAACGTGAAACTCGCGGGCCGGGCCCGGGTCGCGGCGGAGATCGAGGGTCCCTCCGCGGACCGGACCATGCGAGCTTCGGTCGATGCCGCGCCCCTCAGCGTGAGCCTCGGCGGCAGGTCGTTGTTCTCCGCGCGGTCCGCTCGCGCGACCCTCGGCTCCCGCGGGGACGGGCCGCTTTCCGGGAAGGTCACGTCCCCATCGGGCCGGATTCAGAGGCTGCCGTTCGAGGATCTCGTGGCCGACTGGTCGTTGAACAAAGGTTCTCTCATGCTGGCGCCGAGGGCCCGCGTCTTCCGCGGCACGCTCGAGGCGCGACTCGAAACCGACCTCGCCCATCCGGGCTCCGAGTCGCGCGTCCGCCTGGACGTCAAGAGCGTGAACGCCCAGCCTTTCGTCGAGTCGCTCACCTCGTTGCGCAACGTCATCGCCGGCGTCCTGACCGCGAAAATGTCTCTCACGAGCCGGGGCCTCGGCTGGTCGTCGCTCACGAGAACCGCGCGTGGCGAAGGCCGACTTTCGCTGGCGAACGCGGACTTGAAGACGGTCGAGCTCATGCCGGCGGTGACACGCTCGCTCGCCGCGCTCGGGAACGTCCCCGGCTTCCAGCTGCCCGAGGATCTCGAGTCGACCCGACTCACCACGCTTGCGACTAACCTGCGCCTCGCGGGCGGTCGCCTCGCGACACCCGACCTCTCGCTCTCGGGACGTCACGCCGCCGTGACGGCGGACGGCTCACTGGGCCTCGACCGCTCGCTCTCGTATCAGGGACGGGTCATTCTCGGCCCCGCGGTCGTCAAGAGCTTCGGCAGCGCGGGCCGATACATTGCGGACGAACAGGGGCGTCTCGCACTGCCCTTTCGTGTATCCGGCCAGATCGCCGCGCCGAAGGTGTCAATCGACGAAAGAATCGTCCTCGACCTCGGCAAGCGCGTTCTCGCTCATCAGATGGGGGAAAAGATCCACGGCGGCGTCGGAAAGGTGGTGGGAGACGTGCTCGAGGGCGGCGCCGGAAAGAAGACCGATCCCCTCGACATCCTGCAGCAGCTGCTGAAGCCACCGGCGTCAACACCAACGCCGCGGCGAAGGCGCCAGTAATGCGATTCTGGGAGCTGGCTCGTCGCGGAGCTTTCCCGTGTCCGAATCAGGGCAGGAGCTCGCGCCGGTCGCCGACGCGCCGCGTGATCTTCTCGGCGTCCAGGTGCTCGAGCAGGGGGATCGCGAGCTTTCGCGTCAAGCCGAACAGCTCTTTGAACTCTCCGACGTCGAACCGCCGCTTTCCGGACGCGCGAAGGCGCGCGACGACGTCCTCGACCGCCTCACGCGCGACCAGCCAGCCGCCGGGAAGGCGCACGAGGGAGCCGCGTTTGACGAGGTACCCGAGAAGGCCGTCGACGACCTTCCGGCGATGCCGCACGATCTCGGTGACTTCTGAGGGCGACGGCGGCGCCAGACCCTTCTCTCGAAAGACCTGCGCGATCCGCTCCGAGAGCTCGCGCTCCTCGCCGACCAGGTCGTCCCGCCCGGGCGGGCGGGCCTCGTCCCCGACGGCGACGAAGACGCCGCGTTCGACGAGCGCGGCCTCGACCGCTTCGGCCCACGACGCGTCGGCCGAAGGAAGGAGGCGCGCGAGCAGGGTCCGGCGGGGCATCCCGACGGCGCCGCTCCCGCCGTGGAGGTACGCGGCGATCTCCGCGCGCGCCCGGTCCGCGATCTTCGCGAGAGCGACTTCGGCGATGTAACGATCGGGAGAGCGCCGGAGCGCGCGGATCCGTCCGACCGCGAGCGCCTCGGACAGCGCCTCGCGAATTTCCTTAGTCGAAACTCCTCCCCGCGCGGCGAGCGCCCCTTCGTCGATCCCCTTCTCTTTCGCGAGCTCGATCCACAGATCGAGACGGTCGGCGAGCGATCCGGTTTCGAGCCGCCGCAGCAGGTCCGCGACCTCCGCGGCAGGACGCCCGGACAGCCGCGGCGCGAGCGGATCGAGCACGACCCCGCCGCCGATCGTCGTCACGGGAGAAACGCGGCGGATCACGAAGCGGTCGCCCGGCGCCGCCGCGACGGGCGTCGAGAGGCGGAGCTGCGCATGCGCGGAAGCCCCCGGCTCGATGCGCTTCTCGAGGAGCACGCGCACCAACGCCCGCGCCTCCGAGGAGAAGTGGTGGAAGGACACCCGGTCGCCGCTCTCCAGAACCGGAGAAGAGGGAAGGAGCTCGATGCGGGTCGTGAGCACCGCGCTCGTCGCAAACGCTCCGGGGGAGACGAGCACCTCTCCCCGCCCGAGGTCCGAGAGCTCGACTCCGGCGAGGTTGACGCTCACCCGCTCCCCGGCGCGCGCTTCCGGCAGCTCCCGGCCGTGCACCTCGACGCGGCGGACCCGCACGGGGCGGCGCGGCGGAAGGAGCTCGAGCTTCTGATCGCGCGAGATCGTCCCCGACACCAGACTCCCCGTGACGACCGGCCCGAACCCCGCGATCGTGAACGCACGGTCGATCGGCAGCCGGATGCCGCGGGAGTCGCGCCCGGAATCGGCGCCCCGCCCGGCAAGCTGCACGATCGCGCGCCGGACTTCGGCGAGCCCTTCGGCCGTTCGCGAAGAGACGGGGACGATTTCCGCGTCCGCGAGCGCGGAACCCTCCGTGAGGTCGCGGACGTCGGACACCGTCACTTCGACCAGCTCCGGCGCGACGCGATCGATCTTCGTTACCGCGACGATTCCCCGACGGATGCCCAGCATCCGGACGATCTCGAAGTGTTCGCGAGTCTGCGGCATCACCGATTCGTCGGCTGCCACGACCAGAAGAACGGCGTCGATCCCCCCCGTGCCCGCGAGCATGTTCCGCACGAACCGCTCGTGGCCGGGGACGTCGACGAACGAGATCCGCACGCCCTCCCACTCCGCGTGGGCGAACCCGAGGTCGATCGTGATCCCGCGGCGCTTCTCTTCCGGGAGGCGATCGGTGTCGATCCCGGTCAGCGCGCGCACCAGCGCGGTCTTGCCATGGTCGATGTGACCCGCCGTGCCGATGAGGAACCGCTGCACGGCGAAAGGCTACCCCGAGACGGAAAACGGGAAATCGGGAGCCGGGAACCGACGACAAGCAGGCCCGTCCGATTCCCCGTTTCCGATTTCCGATTCCCCGGAATGGTAGCCTCTCCCCATGCGCGGCTCGATCGAGAGCGACCTCCGGCAGGCGCTCAAGGCCGGCGAGAAGCGGCGGGTCGCGACACTGCGGCTGCTCCTCTCCGAGCTCCAGAACGAGAAGATCCGGGCCGGACGCGACCTCTCGGACGACGAAGCCGAGGCAGTCATCCGCCGCGCGGTCAAACAACGGCGCGAGGCAATCGATCAATACACGCGCGGCGGCCGCGAGGACCTCGCCCGCGGCGAGACGGAAGAGCTCGCGATTCTCGAAGCGTATCTGCCGGCGGCCTTGACCGAACCGGAGGTCGAGACCGCGATCCGACAGATCATCCGGGAGAAGGGGTTCTCGTCCGCGCGCGACGTCGGGCTCGTCATGAAGGAGCTCATGGCCGCCCATCGGGGACGCGTGGAAGGCAAGCGGGCTCAGGAGATCGCGCGACGGCTGCTCGTTTGACTCCACCGGGGGAGACCGCCCGCGGGATCGAGATCGAGATCAAGCTCCCGGCCGACGACCTGGATCGGCTTCGAGAAAGACTCCGCGCCCTGGGCAGTCATCCGACCGGCGACCGACACTTCGAGTCGAACGACCTCTACGACCGCGACGGAAGGGAGCTGACAACCCGAGGTTGCGCGCTTCGCCTGCGGAAGACCGACCGCGGGGCGGTCTTGACCTTCAAGGGCCCGGCGCGATTCGAGGACGGGGCGAAGAAGCGCGCGGAGCACGAGACGGCGGTCTCCGATCCGGAGGCGACAGAACGGATTCTCGCGGGGGTCGGCTTGATCCCCCGCTTCCGCTACGAGAAGTGGCGCGAGGACTGGGCTCTGGAGAAGTGCGCGATCGCCCTCGACGAAACTCCGATCGGAGACTTCATCGAGATCGAGGGAGAACCGACGGCGATTCGCCGCGCGCTCCAACGTCTGGCGCTCGACTGGTCGGAATCGATCCCGTACAGCTACCCGGAGCTCTACGCGCGCCGGCGTCGCGAGGACCCGTCCCTCCCGGAAGACATGGTGTTCGAGGAACGCTGAAGACGCATGCCCGACCTCCACAGACTGCGAGGATCCCGCCGCCCGACCGCCGCGCCGGGAAGCGCACCTTGAAGGCGATGCTGCTCGCCGCCGGCCGGGGAGTTCGGTTCCTCCCGGCGACCGGGTCGATCCCGAAACCCCTCTTTCCGTTCCTGAACGTTCCCCTCGTGCGCGCGCACCTCCGGAAGCTGGCGGACGCCGGCGTTTCCGAGGTGGGGATCAACCTGCATCATCTGGGTGACGCGATCGAGCGACACCTCACCGAGGAGCCGGTGGCTGCGCCCCGCGTCCGCTTCTTTCGCGAGCCGGTGATCCTCGGAACGGCCGGCGCTCTCGCGAACGCGGCGGACTGGCTCGCCGACGGGGACTTCCTCGTGGTCAATTCGGACACCGCCATCGAGCCGAATTACGCGGCGCTCCTCGCCCGTCACCGCGAGAGCCGCCGCGCGGCGACCCTGCTCGTCACCGAGAATCGTGAACCGGCGCGTTTCACTCCGCTCGCGTCGCAGGGAGACCGGATCGTCTCGTTCGGCCGCGAGGCGGCCTGGCCTCTGCTCTACACGGGAATCTGCATTCTCTCGCCGCGCGTCCTGCCGCGCATCCCGCCGGGAGAGCGATCCCTGGTCGCGGATCTCTGGGAGCCGCTCATCGACGAGTCGCGCGAAGAGATCGGTTGGCACCTGCACGACCGGCCGTTTTCCGACCTCGGCACCCCCCGCGATTTCCTGCGCGCGAGTCGCGAGGCGCTCACGCGAGGAGGTCCCTTCCCACGCGAGGCCGGGTCGTTCGATCCGTCGACGCGCGTCCTGTCGCTCGCGCGCCCGAGAGGATTCGAAGCGGTTTCGAGCGTCATCGGCCGCGCGGCGGTGGGCCGAGGCGCCCGGCTGATCGAGAGCGCGGTGTGGGACGGGGTCGAGGTCGGCCGGAAGGCGGAGCTGCGGGACTGCATCGCCGCGGGAGGCCGGGTTCCGGAAGCCGCGGTCTTCCGCGATGCCCTGCTCTGGCCGGGGTCCGACGGCATCGCCGTCGCTCATCCGCTCGCTTGATGAGCTCGGATCCCGGGATGTGGCTGTACCACCGCCACGTCGCCGACCACATCGACGCCGGGATGCTCGCGAAGTTCACGATCCTGCCCTGAGCCGCAGGTGAGGGGTCGACTGCGGCAGGGTTTGAGCTTCCCATTCTGTGGTGCCTCGGAAGAGGCGGGGTTTCTCGGAGCCTTTCACTTCCTCCAGCTCTTCTCTCCCCGAAAGTAGTAGAGCGTTCGAATCTTCGCGGTCCGTCCGAAGATCCGCACGACGGCCATCCGGTCGCGACCGTCCGAGAGATAGACCGATCCGGGAGTGCTTTCTCCGACCGGAGAAAAGGAGCAAATGTCGGAATTGTTGAAACGGATCGGATCGTCCAGGCGGTCGAGCCTCTGGCCGGGGCTCGTCGGGTCGGGCACGGCCACATCTTTCAAGATTCCGGGACGCACGTCATTGCGCGGCCACGGGATCGCCAGGCCGAGCGAACGATCCACACCAGAAGCGATCTCGGCGCTCAGGATCCCGTTCCCGTTGCCGTCGCGGTAGAGGGCCCACTCGTAACGCCCCCCGTCTTTTCGGAACTTGATCCCGACTGCGACGCCTCTCGCCAGCGCGCAGGCGCGCGCTCGAAAGAACGTCGCGGCGAGCTCCGCTGCCGCCGAACGGACGGCGAGCGCCGATTGGAGCTGAAACGCGCCGCTCGCGGTCGCACTCAGGAGGGCGGCCGCCACCGCGACCGCCGTTACGAGCTCGACGGTAGAGAGCCCCCGCCGCCGGGAGAGCCCGGGACCGCCCTCGCGGCCCCGGGCGGGCACGATCGTCACCGTCCCTTGCCCGCGGGGACGGAGGCCGGAGCGGATTTTTGTGGAGGCTTGTTGGCGGCGGGAGAGGCAGCGTCCCGTTTCCGGGACGAGCCCAGGCGAATTTTTGCGGCGAGAGTGGTGGGGCCGCTCACGGCGATGTACGGCTTCAGAGTCAGGAAGAGTTTTTCGCCGATGCCTTTGACCTCCATGAGGTCTTCGGGCCGGGCGAACTGACCGTGGGTCTTTCGATAGTCGACGACGCGCGCGGCGACTTTCGCACCGATGCGCGGCAGATAGGCGATCTGTTCGGGAGAGGCCTGGTTGATGTTCACCTTGCCGGCCGGCGGCGCCGGTGCGCTCGCCGTGTCGGCGAAGAGAGAGAAGGTAGAGATCAGGAGTATCGCGGCGGTCAGGGTTGCCGACGCGACGATCCTGTTTCGACGGTTTGGGGCGGCGTCCGGTTTCGGAGATGTCCGAGGTTTCGGAGATGTACGAATCGTCATTCGAGGCTCCTTCGAGTTCGATCAGTGGATTCGGGGTGACCGGGGAAGGATCCGGAATCGAGAATCCGAGTCAGTCGGGGAACCGTGCTTTCGTCCTCATCGAGCGTTCGCGGTCAGGCGTTCTCCATCGGCACCTCCTGCGATTTGTTGCAGGCGGCAGAAGGCGAGAAACGTGCCTTGCGCCCGCCGGCGCGGAATTGCTCTGCCGTAAGGTGTTGCGCACATCGAAGCGCGAAAGGCCGCCCGAACGGGCGCCGAAAAAGCTGTCGCGAGGGAAACGAGAAAGGACGGAACTCGTTGAAGCGGCTCGGTTCGCACGAGCGGAAAGGCCGATTGCCACCCGACAGGACTCTTGACGGACTCCGGAGGCAGGCGCCGATAGACTCTGCGCGTGCCGGCCCGGGAGATCGTCGTTGGAGTGTCGGGAGCTTCGGGCGCCTCCCTTCCGCGGCGCTTCGTCGAGCTTGCCAGCCGCGCGCAAGGGGTCTCGCGGATCCACCTCGTCTTGTCCGAGTCGAGCCTCGCCGTCGCACGAAGCGAGCTCGATTCCGAGATCGAGTCGGCTGACCAGTGGGTCTCCCGTCTCGAGATTCCCCGGGAATTCACCCGACGGATCGAGCTCCACTTCAACGACGACGTCGGCGCCTCGATCGCCTCCGGCTCCTATCCCGTCGCCGGGATGGCGGTCATTCCGTGCAGCGCCGGAACGCTCGGCGCGATCGCGAACGGCATCTCCCGCGACCTGATCCAGCGGGCGGCGGACGTGTGCCTGAAGGAGCGGCGTCCGCTCGTCCTCGCGTTTCGCGAGTCTCCGTACTCGCTCGTCCACGTCGAGAACATGCGGCGGGCGACCCTCGCCGGAGCGATCGTCGCGCCCCCTTCTCCCGCGTTCTACGTGACGGATCCCTCGATGGCGCGTTTTCTCGACGCGTGGTGCGGGCGCGTCGCGCGGCTGCTCGGCTTCGACCTGCCGGGTGAGGACTTTCGCTGGACCGGGGGCGAGAAGAAGCCGTCTTCCCGTCGCCGCCGGACACCCCGCCGATGAGCGTCTCCGCGGCGAAACGCCCAAGGGCGCCCGTGAGCTCCCTCCGGACGACGCTGGAGATGATCGGCTTCTCGCACACGATCTTTGCTCTTCCGTTCGCGATCCTGTCGGCGGTGATCGCCGCACGCGCTTGGCCGGACGCGGCGACGCTCGGGAAGATCCTCCTCGCGATGGTCGGCGCGCGCAGTGCGGCGATGGCGCACAACCGCCTCGCCGACCGGGAGCTCGACGGGGCGAACCCACGGACCGCGGAACGAGCCCTCCCGTCGGGTAGACTCTCGGTGGGCTACGTCCGCGCGTTTCGGGCGGTTTCGGTTGCGGTCTTCCTGCTCGCGGCGGCGAGCCTGAACCGGTTGACGCTTCTCCTCGCGCCGGTCGCTCTCGCCGTCCTGTTTCTCTACTCGTACGCGAAGCGGTTCACGTCGCTCTCGCACCTTTGGCTGGGAGTTTGCCTGGCAATGGCACCCGTCGGAGCCTGGGTCGCGGTTCGCGGAAACCTCGAGGCAGTCCCGGTCTTCCTCGGCCTCGCGGTGCTCTTCTGGACGGCCGGCTTCGACGTCATCTACTCGCTGCAGGACGAAGCGCACGACCGCGCCGTCGGGCTGCACTCGCTGCCCGCGCGGCTCGGCGCGCGCGCGGCCCT
>DASWIB010000151.1:0-6593 GCA_036397915.1 Thermoanaerobaculia bacterium
GGATCCGCAAAGCCTCCCTCGAAGCGCTTTCGCTCGCGAGGCGGCTCGCGGGCGAGCCGGTCGCGGCCGTCCTGGCCGGCCACGGCGTGACGCCGCTCGCCGCCGGGCTCGGCCGGTACGGCGCGGTGCGCGTCCACGTCGCCGACTCGGAGGGGCTCGCGCTCTACAGCAACAAGGGTTACGTCGGCGCGCTCGATGCCGCCGCGAAGAAGGAGACTCCCGACGCCGTTCTCATCGCCGCGACCGCGATGGGCAAGGACGTCGCGCCCCGGTTCGCCGCGCGACGCGACGTGTCGGTGCTCGCCGACGTCATGGATCTCCGGCGGGAGGAAGACCGGCTCGTGGCCTCGCGCCCCGTCTACTCGGGAAAGGCGCGCGCCGAGGTCGACTGCGGCGCGGCGGCGCTCCAGGTCGTGACCACCCGTCCAAACGTCTTTGCGGCCGAGGCCGACGACACCGCCGCGGTGGCGCAGATCGAGGCGATCGATCCGGGGGACGTGACTCCCCGCGCTCGCGTTCTGCGCGTCGAGACGCCCGAGTCGAAGGAGATCGACGTGTCGGAGGCCGACATCATCGTTTCCGGAGGGCGCGGGATCAAAGGACCCGAGAACTGGCCGCTCATCCGGGATCTCCAGCAAGCGCTCGGAGCGGCGCTCGGCGCCTCGCGAGCGGTCGTGGACGCCGGCTGGATCGACCACCAGTACCAGGTCGGGCAGACAGGGAAAGTCGTCTCGCCGACTCTCTACGTCGCGTGCGGGATCTCCGGGGCGATCCAGCACCTCGCGGGAATGGGGACGTCGAAGGTGATCGTGGCGATCAACAAGGACCCGGAGGCGCCGATCTTCAAAGTGGCGACCTATGGGATCGCGGGCGACGTCTTCCAGATCGTGCCGGAGGTCGCGAAGGCCGTCCGCGCGGCGAAGGCGGAATAACCAAGTCGCGGGGACAGGTCCCACGGACCTGCACCCGCAACAGTCCTCCGTGGGGACAGGTCCTACGGACCTGCACCCACCTCAGTCCACCGACTGACTCGATTAGAGTTGACCGGTGCCGCCGCTGCCGACCGAGCGCGTCCTCCTGGGGGTCTCGGGGACGGGGGTTTTCGGGCTCCTCCTTCTCCTGGCGGCCGTCGCGTTCGTCTATTCGATCTCCCGCCGGGTGCGCGTACTCCTCGCCGCCGGCGCGGAGAACCGCTTCGACCACATCGCAACGAGGATCGGACGCACCCTCGAGTACGCCTTCGCCCAGAGGCGGATGTTCCGCGACTTTTACGCCGGCGTCTTCCACATATTCCTCTTCACCGGCTTCCTCGTGCTCCTGGTCCGGACGGTCGCGCTCGTCGTGGAAGGGCTCGCTCCCGGATTCGTGCTGCTGCCCGGCCGCGCGGGCGACGTCTACACGCTCGCGAAGGACGTGTTCGAGGTCCTGGTGCTCGTCGGCGTCGCCATGGCGGTCTCGCGCCGCGCCTTCGCGCGCCCGGCGCGCCTCGACCTGACGGCGGACGCCTGGTTCATCCTCTTCCTGATCGCGCTCCTGATCGCGGCCGACCTCCTCTCGGAGGGGGCGAAGGTCGCTCTCGAGCCGCGTCTCGCGAGCGCCTGGGCGCCGGCGGTCGGGGCCGTGGCCGGAATGGTCGCCGGCCTGTCGCGGGCGGCGCTGCAGACCACGTACGAGGCCGCCTGGTGGGTCCACCTGATCGACATCCTGTTCTTCGGAAACTACCTGCCGTACTCGAAGCACTTTCACATCCTGACGTCCGTCGCAAACGTCTTCTTCATGAAGCTGGAGCCGATGGGCCGTCTGGGCACGCCCGACCTCGAGACCGCGGAACACTTCGGCGTCTCGCGCGTCGAGGAGCTCTCCTGGAAGTCGATGCTCGACGGCTATTCGTGCACCGAGTGCGGCCGATGCCGGGTCGTGTGCCCGACGGCACTGACGGCGAAGCCGCTCGACCCCAAGGTTTTCATCGGCGACGTGCGCGACGCCGTCTACGAGTCGACGCCCGAGATCCTCGCGGCCACGTCGGGGCGCGGCAACGGCGGCCCGACGACACCGCGGAAGGAGCTCATCGGCGGGTGGATCTCCGAAGACACGATCTGGGCGTGCACGAGCTGCGGCTACTGCACGTGGGCATGTCCGGTCTTCATCATTCCGGCGGTCGACAAGATCGTCGAGATGCGCCGGCACCTGGTGCTCGAGCGCGCCGACTTCCCGAAAGAGATGCAGACCGCGTTTCGCGGCATGGAAACGAACGGCAACCCGTGGGGGATCTCCGCCTCATCGCGCGCCGACTGGGCGGAGGGTCTGCCGGTCGTCACGATGGCCGAAGCGGAGGGCCGCGAGATCGAGGTGCTCTTCTGGGTCGGCTGCGCGGGCTCCTACGAAGACCGGTCGAAGCGCGTGTCGCGGTCGCTCGTCGAGATCCTCGATCGGGCAGGGGTCTCGTTCGCGATCCTCGGCACCGAGGAGACGTGCACGGGCGACTCCGCGCGGCGGATGGGAAATGAATACCTCTTCCAGACGCTCGCGCAGCAGAACGTCGAGACGCTGAACGGCTACGGCGTGAAGAAGATCGTCACGAACTGCCCGCACTGCTACAACTGCATCCGGAACGAATACCCGCCGCTCGGCGGGAGCTACGAGGTGCTTCACGCGACGGAGCTGGTCGCGCAGCTCGTCGAGGAGGGCCGGATCCTTCTCTCCGAGCCGGTGCGGCAGACCGTCTCGTACCACGACGCCTGCTACCTCGGGCGGTACAACGGGATCTATCAGCCGCCGCGGCGCATCCTCCGGGCGATCCCGGGCGTCGAGCTCCGGGAGCTGCCGCGGACCTGCGAACGCGGGCTCTGCTGCGGCGCCGGGGGCGGGCGGATGTGGATGGAGGAGAAGCTCGGGACGAGGATCAACCAGGAGCGCATGAGAGAGATCGAGGAAGCGGCGACTACGGCCGTCGGTCTCTCGTGTCCCTACTGCATGATCATGCTCGGCAACGCGAAGGAGGAGATCGGCGCGTCGACGGCCCCCTTCGACGTCCTCGAGCTCGCCCGGCGCTCGATGGCCGCGCAATGAAGAGGCTCGCCATCGCGGTGATCGTCCTGGCGGTTTGCCGGTGCGCGTCTCGGCCGGCGGCGCCGGCGCCGTCCCGTTCCCGAGCGGCTCAGGCGGCGATCGAGGAGCTCGCGAAGACGACCGCGGCGCCGGAGTCGGAGATCACCATCGTCCTGGAGGAAGAGAGGACCTGGCCCGACGGCTGCCTGGGATGCCCGCATCCGGGTGAGATGTGTGCTCAGGTCCTGACCCCCGGCAGCCGGATCGTCCTGCTCGCGCGCGGCGTGACGTACGAGTACCACGCCAGCCGATCCGGCCACGTTCGGCCCTGCAAGTGACGGGCGTCCGCGTCACCCTCCTCTGCGCCGCTCTCGCTTCTCCGATGGGAGCCGCTTCACAGACGACGCCTGCGCCGCCGACCGCGCCCGCCGTTCGTGAGATCCGCGACGCCCTCGCCTATACGCTGCCGCCGGAGCGCTACCAGAAGGCGGTCGCTTACTCGCGCGCGACGTATCGGCTCCACTTCGCGGCGGTGGCGTGGACGGTTGCCGTGCTGTTCGCGCTCCTCTTCCTGCGGATCGCGCCGCGCTTCCGGAGCTTCGCCGAGCGCGCGTCGGGCCGCCGCTTCGTGCAGGCGCTCGTCTTCGTGCCGCTCTTGCTCGTAACTCTGCAGGTCCTCGGCCTGCCGATCGATGCCTACCGCCATTTCCTCGCGCGGGCTTACGACCAGTCGGTGCAGAGCTTCGGCTCGTGGCTGTGGGACTGGACGAAGGGGATCCTCGTGGCGCTCGTGATCGCCGTCCCGGTCGCGTGGGGACTCTACGGGATCCTCCGCAAGAACCCGCGGCGCTGGTGGCTCACGTTCTGGATCGGTTCTCTCCCGGTCATCGTATTCATCGTCTTCGTCTCGCCGCTCGTGATCGACCCTCTGTTCTTTCGGTTCGAGCCGCTCGCGGCGAGGGCGCCGGATCTCGTGGACGAGATCGGCAGGGTCACGGAGCGCGGCGGCCTCGAGATCCCGCGGGAGCGGATGTTCCTCATGAACGCGAGCGAGAAGCTGAAATCGGTGAATGCGTACGTGACCGGCTTCGGCGCGTCGAAACGGGTCGTCGTGTGGGACACGACCCTCGCGCGGATGACGACGCCGCAGACGCTCTTCGTCTTCGGACACGAAATGGGTCACTACGTGCTCGGGCACGTCTTCAAGACGATCGTCTTCCTCTCCGCTCTCCTGCTCGTTCTGCTCTTTCTCGCGCACCTCGCGACTCGCCGGATCTTCCGGGACGGCCGCGAGCCGTTCGGGATCGGGGGACTCGCGGACTGGGCATCGCTCCCGCTCCTCCTTCTCCTGCTGACGGTCTTCTCCGCGCTCGCGTTGCCCGCCGTCAACGGCTACTCGCGATCGAACGAGCACGCCGCGGACGTCTACGGTCTGGAAGTGATCCACGGGATCGTTGCCGGGTCGAACCGCGCCGCGGCCGATGCGTTTCAGATCCTGGGCGAGATCAACCTCTCCGATCCGAGCCCGAGCCGGTTCGTTCGTTTCTGGCTCTACAGCCATCCGCCCCTCGCCGAGCGCCTCGCCTTCGCGCGGAGCTATGACCCCTGGTCGAGAGGTGAGGCGCCGCGTTACGTGCGGGAGGCGCCGAAGCCGTGACGCCGCGCGCCGTTTTCGATCGCATCGCCGGCTGGATGGCCGGGCGGGGGCCACGGCCCGCCGGCCCACGCGGCGCCGGCTGGGATTGGGAGCGGGTGGCGGAGAAGAAACTCGTCGACGCGGGATATCGGATTCTCGATCGAAACTTCCGGGCGCGATCGGGCGAGCTCGACTTCGTCGCGGAGGAGAACGGAGTCGTGTGCTTCGTCGAGGTCAAGGGGCGGAGCGGGCTCGGGTTCGGCTCTCCCGAGGAGGCTGTGACAGCGGAGAAGCGACGCCGGATCTTCCGCGCGGCGGAGGCCTGGCTGCGCCGGCGGAAGCGAGCGGATGCTGCTTGCCGGTTCGACGTAGTTTCGGTCCTCGACGATTCGGGGGATCGGAAGATCGAGATCTTCCGCGACGCGTTCCACGGTCCCGTCGTGCGACGACGCCGTCGTTGATCCGCGTGGGTGATAAAATGTCTGTTTCCCGAGAGACCGAGTGACGGAGTCCGAGCTTCAGTACGGTTACACCTGCCCGAGCTGCTCGAGCAGTTTTTCGATGCCGCTCGAACGAATTCCACCCGTCCGAGCTCGCTTTCCGTGCGCGAAGTGCGGCGACGTGCTGGACTTCCCGTCGCGCGAGCAGGCGCAGATCCTGGCGAAGCTCCAGTTCGAGGCGGCGCAGAAGGCCGCCGCGGCCGCGGAGCTCGAAAAGTCGGCTCCGATCGCCGTCGGCGAAAAGGTTTTCCGCGTGGACAAACGCGGGTGGCAGGACGATCTCCTCGAGCGCCGCGCGGTTAAGAACCTGATCCGAACCGGCGAGATCCTCGAGACGGATCGCATCTTTCCACCCGACGGGAGCTGGGTCGTGGCCGGGGAGCTGCCCGAGTTGAAGCCGCTCTTCGACCTCAAGAGGAAGTCGAAGTTCACGCCCCCGCGCTGCTGCCGGACGCACACGGACCGGCTGGCGCACTTCCTCTGCCGCGACACGGATCGGCCGCTCTGCGAGGAGTGCGCGCCGGACAAGAAGTTGGGGGCCAACGTGATGCGCGTTTGCGCCCACTGCGGCGGGACGATCGCGGAGCTGGTGGCGCCCGCGTCGGGACAGCGCGCGTAGCGTCGATCGTCCGGCCGATCGGGGCGCCCGCGCCTTGATTCTCCCTGCCCGCTTCGCTATTCTTCGCGTCCCCGAGCGGGAATAGCTCAGTGGTAGAGCGCCACCTTGCCAAGGTGGATGTCGCGGGTTCGACCCCCGTTTCCCGCTCCAACGTTTTTCCTATCTTCTCCGACTAAATCCAACGAAGCAAAGGCAGATTTGACGATCTTGCCTCTCCGCCGAGTCGCGGTTTTGGCAGAATTTGTCCCCCTCGAACACGGACACAAACACGGACACGCCTGGCGGGAGCCCGATACGGTGAAGCCGTCGGGGAGGTTCCGCCGGCGCTGGGGCTGAAGAATGAAGAAGAGATAGAATTCGACCGGCGCTCTTCGCCATGGCGCTTCACACTGGGCAGCGGACTCCTCATCCTGGAAGTTTCTCGGGTCAATTATCGCGTTTGCTCGGATCGCCGCTGAGCACCCGACCCCTTCGGGCGCCTCCCATCGCAGGCTCCTCCCAGGCACTTGGAAAGTCGCCGAGCGCGCCTGTCTCGCCCATGGAACTGGATGTGCGGTCCTCTTACACCGATCGCCTGGCCGGGCGCGCGCTCCCGCTTCTGGGGGCCGCGGCGCCAACGGATCGTCCCACACAATGACTGAACGTCCAAAAATCCTCCGAGTTCGCTTCTCGTCTGGAGGCTCATGGTGCGCAGTTCTGTGGACAACCCCGACCTGACCTGGAAGCTCCCGATCGGCTTCGTCATACCCACGGTTCGCTGGATCACGACGGTGCATCGCCAATGTCTAGC
>DASWIB010000152.1:0-3071 GCA_036397915.1 Thermoanaerobaculia bacterium
GTCCGGTTCATCGCCACGCGCCACGAGCAGGCGACGACCTACATGGCGGACGGCTACGCTCGCGCCGGCGGGAACGTGGGCGCGGCGCTCGTCGTTCCCGGCCCGGGACTCTTCAACGCCGCCTCGGGTCTCGCGACCGCCTACGCCTGCTCGTCGCCGGTGCTCCTCATCGTGGGACAGGTTCCGAGGGCCTTCATCGATAAAGGCGTCGGGCAGGTGCACGAGGTCGAAAAGCAGCTCGAAGCCGTCCGGGCCGTGACGAAATGGCGCAAGCGCGTGCTCGACGTTTCGAGGATACCCTCCGCGGTCCGCGAGGCGTTCGAAGCACTTCGCACCGGTCGGCCGCGGCCCGTCGCGATCGAGATGCCGCCCGAGGTCATGGAAGAGGAAGGGGCCGCGGAGCTTCTCGATCCACTCCTCGTGGCGCGTGTCGTTCCGAACGCAGCGGATCTGGACCGCGCCGCCGAGCTCCTCCGGGTATCGACGAATCCGGTGATCTACGCCGGCGGAGGAGTTCACTCCTCGGGCGCCCACGAGGCGTTGCGCCGCGTCGCCGAGCGTCTCGAGGCCGGAGTCATCCAGTCGACGGAGGGGAAGGGGAGCGTCAGCGACGAGAGCGACCTGTCTCTCGGCGCGGTGCTCTGGCCCGACGGGCCTCTCCGCCGCCACTTCGCCTCCGCAGACGTGATTCTCGCGGTCGGAACCAGGCTCGCTCTCGCGAGACCGCGCCCGGAGCAGCAGGTCATCCAGATCGAGATCGACGCCGGCGAAATGGGCCGCAATCACCAGAAGACGTGTCCTCTTCTCGGGGACGCGAAGGCGACACTCGAAGAGCTTCTCGTTCGTCTGCCGGGTCGAGAGTCAAGGAAGTCCGAGCGGGAGCGCCTCCGCGCCGAAGTCGCGGCGACCGCGGACCAGGAACCGCAGGCGGCGATTCTGAAGAGCCTGCGCACCGCGGCACCCAGGGACACGATCCTCGTCCCCGACATGACCCAGATTGGCTACTACTCCCGACCGTTCTGGCCGGTGTACGAAGGGCACACCTATCTCTCGTCCTCGTACTCGCAGAACCTGGGCTTCGCCTACCCGACGGCCCTCGGCGCCAAGGTCGCGCGGCCGGATCGGCCGGTCCTCGCGCTCTGCGGGGACGGGGGATTTCTCTATAACGCGCAGGAGCTCGCGACCGCGGTCCAGTACGGGATTCACGTGGTGGTCGTGGTCTTCAACGACGCGTCCTACGGAAACGTCGCCCGCGACATGGACGAGAGCTTCGGCGGAAGCTACGGGGCGGACCTCAAGAATCCAGACTTCGTGAAGCTCGCCGAGGCCTATGGCGTCAGGGGCGTTCGCGTGACGACCGCGGAGGAGCTCGGCGAGAAGGTGCGCGAGGCGCTCGCGCAGGACCGCTCCACTCTCATCGAGATGCCTGTCGGTCGCATGTCCGCTCCGAGGTTCTTTCCGAAGCTGATAAAGCGGGAACCATGAGCGTCGGCCCGGTGTCCAACCAGGCAATGAAGAACGAAATCAACGTCACGCCGCTCATCGACGTCATGCTCGTGCTTCTCATCCTCTTCATGATCGTGACTCCGCTTTCGCAAAAGGGCCTCGATGTGCACCTTCCCGAGACCGCCGCATCGAACGAGCGAGAAACCGTTCCATCAGAGCTCGTGCTCGAAATGGACCAGAGCGGCGAGTTGACCCTCAACCGGAACCGACTGGCGCCGGACGAGCTTCACTCGCGCTTGCGCGAGCTTTTGGAAGTGCGCGCCGACAGAACTCTTTTTCTGAAGGCGCACGAGAAGCTCCGTTACCAGGAGGTCGTCGCGGTTCTCGACGTCGTCCGCGGAAGCGGCGTCTCGCGGGTCGGGATCCTTCGGACCGATTAGAAGGCGCCCGCTTTCCGGAAGGTGAGGTTGACCCGGTACGCGCCCAGGAGGGGATGATGACCTTCCTCGAGAGGCAGGACGCCGTGATAGCGAAGGCGGGCGGGGCCGCCCCAGACCACCACGTCGCCGTGCGAAAGCGGCAAGCGACGTGGACGGTCGGCGCGATTGAGGCCTCCGAACAAGAAGACCGCCGGGAGGCCGAGCGATACGGAGACGATCGGGGCCTCGAAGTCCTGCTCGTTCTTGTCCTGGTGCAGCGACAGCCGCGCCCCGGGTGCGTACCGATTGATGAGACACGCGTCCGGAGCGAACCCGTCGAAGCCCGCCGCCGCCGCCGCACGAGCGGCGAGATCGGCGAACGCGTCCGGCATCGGCGGCCAGGGGCGACCGCTCTCCGGATCGCGGATGTCGTATCGGTAGCCGCTGCGATCGGTCACCCAGCCGAGGGCGCCGCAGTTGGTCATCGCAACCGACATCCGGTGACCACCGGGTGTCGACATGTGGCGAAACGGTGCGAGCTCGGAGACCTGCCGCAAGGCGGTGCCGAGCCCGTCCTCCAAGGGACGAGCGAACCCGGAAAGCAGCATCGCGCCCGGCGCGAGCGCTACGTCCCCTACTTCATCCGCGAACAAGTCCGCGATCATGTCGCATCGTGAAAGATCACGCCGAGGGTGTGACGTCGGCCGGACCTCACCTCGCTCACCCCGTGCCGCAGAGTGACCCGATAGGTCCCTCGCGTCCCCTGAACCGGGCGATGGTGCACCGCGAAGACAACACCGTCACCGCGACGGAGTGGCACCACCGCAGCCCGCGACTGCATTCGCGGCCGTTGTTCCGTCAGTACGAGCTCGCCGCCCGTGAACTCCCTCTCCGGCTCGGAGAGCAGAAACGTCGCCTGCAGCGGAAAAACGTGCTCGCCGTATAGATCCTGGTGCAGCGCGTTGAAGTCCCCCGTGCCGTAGCGCAGCAGGAGCGGCGTCGGGCGCGTCTGTCCGGCTTCGTGGCAGCGCTCGAGGAACTCGGCGTGCTGACTTGGGTAGCGCACGTCGATGCGCATCGATTCGTTCCACCGGTTGGCGATCGGCGCGAGGTGTGGATAAAGCGCCGTGCGCAAATCCGCGATGATTTCCGGCAGGGGGTAGCGGAAGTACTTGTACTCGCCGCGGCCAAAGCCGTGCCGCGCCA
>DASWIB010000153.1:0-21617 GCA_036397915.1 Thermoanaerobaculia bacterium
GCCTCGGCTTCGCCCAGGACAAGAGCTACTACGTGGTCGTGCTGTCGTTTCTTTTGATCCATTACTTCTACGACCACATCCTCTTCCGCGACTTCGCGCCGCTGGCCGAGGCGCCGGTAAGGTGAGGGTTTCGCCCAAACAGGGCTCAGCGGAAACGTCACCGGAACCCTACTTTCCGAGATCCTCGTAGGAACCGACTCTCGTATAGCCGTTCGGCGGCTCGAAGAGTCCCTCTTTCGCTCCCACCTGGACGTCGAGCAGCTGCGTGTCGGTGAACGGCTGGTACTCGTCGCCCGCGTCTTTCTTTGCGTGCTCGATCCGCACGACCAGTCGGTCGAGATCGCGCGCGACCCAGATCGTCACCACATCGCCCGAAGGCAGCGTCAGCCGCCAGCGCTCGCACGGGTGCAGCCCGTGCGTCCCGTCGTCGGCACGCCGGATCGTGCCGCCGAAGCGGTCGGCGTAAGCCTCCGCATCGAAACGCGGCTCGAGCGGATAGCCCGGCACCGCCTCGTCAGTCGGCTCCCACCGGCTCTCGAAGATCTTCTTCGTCGAGGGGCGGAACTGCCACGACTTTCCGAGGTCCGGCCGAACGACTCTCACGATCTCGGAGCCGTCCACGTTTCCCGAGATCCGCGCCCTTTCGCCGCGCACGGCGACGCGAAATCGGTCCTCCTTCGAATACACGAGCAGCGCGCGGTACCCGTCCGTGGCGACCGCCTTCGGACGGCCGCAGGAGAGCGCGGAGAGGACCGTTGCGACGAGGAGCGCCCGCAGCGTGATTCGGATCCCGTTCATGACGTCCTCGATTCTCGCAAAGATTCACCCCAGCGGCGGAATCGTTGAGAGAATGAAGTGAGTAATTCTCGGTGTCCGTGGTCAGTTCTTCGACTGAAGACCGGGGACCTGAGAACTGAGAACTGTGATCCGAGAACTCGCTATGAGCTCGATTCCGCTCGAGAGATACCCCGGCCTGCCGCCGCTCTTTCTCGACTTCGCGCGAGGACGAAGCCGTTTCCATCCGGACCCTCCGACGATCGACGCGGCCGTTGCCCGTGGGAAGGAGCTTCTCGCGCGGCGCGAGCCGCCGCGCATCCCCGCGAGCGCATTTCGATTCCGCGCCACCGGGGGCAGGCAGGCGGCCGAAGACCTCGCGGGCGGGCGAGCGGTGGCGGTCATCGCCGGGCACCAGATCGGGCTCTTCACCGGGCCGCTCTTCACGGTCGTCAAAGCCTTCGACGCGATTGCGATCGCGCGCGAGCTCTCTCGCCGCGGGGTCCCGGCCGTCGCGGTCTTCTGGGCGCTGACCGACGACCACGATCTCGAAGAGATCGCGCGGACGGCGAAGCCCGGTCCCGACGGACCGCAGAGGCTCGTCCTCGAAGGGGCCGACCGCTCGAACCGCTCCCCCGTCGGATCACTCCCGATTCCGGAGGGCGTCCGGGAGATCGTCGACGCGTTTCGCGCCGATGCGCGCGACGAAGAGGCGATGGAGATCGTGGATGCGTTCGCGCGGCGATACGCGCCCGGCCGCCCCTACGGCGAGGCGTTCATCGAGTCGCTTTTCGACCTGACGGCGGACGAACCGCTCCTCGTCGTGGATCCGCAGGACCCGGATGTTTCCGAAGCCGCGCGACGGTTCTTTCTGCTGGGCGTCGAGCGGAATGACCAGGTTCGTGAGACGCTGCGCTTGACCGCCGAAGAGATCGAGCGATCGGGCCGCGAACCCTCGGTCGCCTTCCGCCCCGACCTCTTCCCGTTCTTCACGATCGAAGGCGGTGTGAGGCGCCGCGTGAACGCCGAGGACCTCGACGCGGCCGCGAAGCGCGTCGAGCGCGGCGAAGCGCGGGCGTCCGCCGACGTGCTCACCCGGCCGGTTCTGAAGAGCCTCGTCCTTCCCGCCGCGGTGAGTCTCCTCGGCCCGAGCGAGATCGCATACCACGCGCAGGCGCTTTCGCTCTTCCGCGTCTTCGGCGCTCCCGCGCCCGTTCTGGTGGCGCGGACGCTCGTGGTCCTGCGAGGTCCGGCCGAGCGGCGGGCGCAGAGATCGCTCGGGATCGCGGAAGAGGACCTCCTGACCCCGGGCGCCGCGAAGGGCCGGGCGACGCCGGTTCCGCAGGCCGACCGACTCCAAGAGATCGCTCGCCGGCTCGAAAGCGAGCTGTCATCGCTCGGCCCGGACGTCGAGGAGCTCGACCCGACACTCGCCGGCGCACTCGAAACCGCGAGGCGCAAGGCGACGTATCAGCTGGAGCAGCTCGGAGAACGCATGCGCAAGGCCGCAGAACGAAGGGACGAGGTCGCGTGGAATCGCCGGAAGAGACTCGAGACGATGGCGCTCCCGGGCGGCGACCCCGCCGAGCGCGTTTACCCCCCGCTCGTGTTCCTCCTCGCCTGGGGGCGCGGCGTCCTCGACGTGATCCGAGCGGCTGCGGGCCGGGGCAGCGGCGAGATCGCGCTGCTCGACGTGGAGACCGCCGCGGGCGCGGAAGCGAAGAGGATCCATGCCGGTTGACGTCCTCGCGATCGCCGCACACCCGGACGACGTCGAGATGACGTGCGGCGGGACCCTCGTCCAGCTCCGCGCACGCGGCCGGCGGTTCGGGATCGTGGATCTGACCCGGGGGGAGATGGGCACGCGCGGGAACGAGGAGACGCGCCGGCGCGAAGCAGAGAGCGCGGCGGAGATCCTCGGCGCGGAGTTCCGCGAGACGCTCGACTTCGGCGATGGGGGGATCGCCGAATCGCGCGAGCACGAGCTCGTGCTGATGGACGTGATCCGCCGGGAGAAGCCGCGCCTGGTGCTCACGTCGTACCCCGAAGACCGCCACCCCGACCATGCGCGCGGCGGGCGACTCGTCACCGCTTCGGCCTTCTATGCGGGACTCCGAAAAATCGAGACGGAGCACCCGGCTCACCGGCCGCAGCAGACGATTTACTTCTCGACCGCGTACCTGCACGAGCCCGACTTCATCGTCGACATCACACCGGCGATGGAGACGCGGCGGGCCGCGATCCGCGCCTTCTCGAGCCAGTTCCACCGTGAGGACTCGGAGGAGCCGCAGACGATCGTGTCTCAGAGGATGTTCCTCGAGACGGTCGAAGCGCGCGCGCGCCACTTCGGCTTTCTGATCGGCGCCGAGTTCGGCGAAGGGTTCATGGCGAGGCGGCCGCCGCGGATCGACGACTTGATCGGCGCTTTTGAAGGGTTCGAGCCGGGGTTCTGAAGAGGGTGTCTAACCACTTGCCGGCGGGCGACCTTGCGGTCGCCCGCACTTCTGGCGCGTCGCGCCGTCGATGACCCGGCCAGGAGTTTGTCCAGGTAATCTCAGCGGGGGACCTTGCGGTCCCCCGAACCCCCCCGGCCGCCCTCCCGCGCGACGCGCCGTCCGATGAAGATCGGCATCACCTGCTACCCGACCTACGGCGGCAGCGGAGTCGTGGCGACCGAGCTCGGGCTCGCGCTCGCGGAACGCGGCGACGAGATCCACTTCATTTCCTACGACCTGCCGTCACGTCTCGCGCTGCCCCGTCCGCGCGTTTACTTCCACGAGGTCGTCGCGCCGACCTACCCGCTTTTCGTGTCGCCGCCGTACACGCTGGCGCTCGCGACCAAGATGGCTGAGGTCGCCGAGCGCGCGCATCTGGATCTTCTCCACGTGCACTACGCGCTTCCGCACGCGATCTCCGCGATCCTCGCGCGCGAGATGAGCGACGGGAACGGCGTGCGTATGAAAGTCGTCACGACGCTCCACGGCACCGACATCACGATCGTCGGCCAGGACCGTTCCTACCTGCCGATTACACGTTGGGGGATCGAGCAGAGCGACGCCGTGACGGCGGTCTCCCGATACCTGACCGAGGTGACGCTGCGCGAGCTCGCCGTTCGCCGGACGGTCGAGATGATTCCGAATTTCGTCGATCCGAAGCGCTACCGACCCGATGGTGCGTCCTCGTTCGCCCGAACGCTCGTGCGGCCCGGCGAGGCGGCGGTCATCCACGTTTCGAACTTCCGGCCCGTGAAGCGCATTCCGGACGTGCTCGCGGTCTTCGATCGCATCCGGCGCAGGATCCCCGCGCGCCTGCTCCTGATCGGAGATGGACCCCAACGCTCGATGGCCGAACGGCTCGCGCAGCAGCTCGGGTTCGAGGAGCTCGCCATGTTTCTCGGCAACGTCGCCGCGATCGAGACCGTGCTGCCGGTCGCAAAACTGTTTCTCCTTCCCTCGGACAAGGAGTCCTTCGGTCTGGCTGCGCTCGAAGCGATGGCCAGCGGCGTACCGGTCATCGGGACGGCGGCCGGAGGGCTTCCGGAGGTCGTCCAAGACGGCGTGTGCGGCTTCCTGCGACCCGTTGGAGACGTCGAGGGGATGGCCGATGCGGCGCTCGGCTTGCTGACCGACGACGAGTGTTGGCGCCGCTTCTCGTCCGAGGCGCGGCGGCGGGCGGTCGAGGACTTCCCGACCGACGACATCGTTTCGAGGTACCGGAAGCTCTACGAAGCCACGCTCGGCTGAGGCGGCCCGCGGCGCGGGTGGCGTCCGCCGATTTCCGCGAGAGCGCGATCACGCTCGGCCGCGGGGCAGAACGCGGCGCGCCAGGAGTTCTCGGCGAGAAGGCGCATCGTCCGCTCACCGAATCCGAGCTTCTCGCGCAGAAGATCGTGCTCGCGGGCGGTGACCGTCGCGAAGAGGAGCGGATCGTCGGCGCCGATCGCCACACGAACGCCGGCGTCCAGGAGACGCGGGAGTGGATGCTCCTCGATGTTCGCCACGGCGCCGGTCACGACGTTGCTCGTCGGGGCGACCCAGAGCGCGGTCGATTCTTCGGCGAGGCGCGTCACGAGACGGGGGTTCTCCGCAGCCGCGATGCCGTGGTCGACGCGATCCGGGCGCAGGAAGTCGAGCGCCTCGGTGAGCGACGTCGCGCCGTCCCACTCGCCGGCGTGGACGGACGTCCGCAGTCCGAGCGCCCGGGCGCGGAGATAGACGCCGGCGAACGCGGCGGCGGGAAGAGAAAGCTCGTCGCCTCCGAGGCCAAAGCCCACGACCGAGCGCAGGCGCGTCTTCTCGTAGAGGTCGAGCACCCGATCCGCCGATTCCGGCCCCCACTGGCGCACCGCGTCGAGGAGGATCCGGCAGCGCGCCGCGCCGTCGGATTCCGCTTCGCGGAAACCGCGGTCGATCTCGACCAGGCAAGCCTCCGGGTCGATCCCGAATCGTCGGACGATCTCCGGCGAGACGTAGACCTCCGCATAGGAAGCGCCCCCGGCGGCGACCGATCGCGCGACCGCGCGAGCTGCTTCGCCATAATCGGCGGGTGAACGAAACAGCCGGCAGACCTCCGCGTAGAGCGCGAGAAAATCCTTGCGGTCGCGGATCGCGGCGCGGCTCGCCCTGAAGACGGCGGGGTCGGAGAACCGGTGTCGCGAGCGGCGAGCGAGTGTCTCGAGGGTTTCGAGCGGTAGAGTGCCCTCGAAGTGGAGATGACAGTCCGCGAGGGGGTAGATCGGAGTCATGGAGGCCCGAGAAGGTCGATCCTATCCTCGGACGACGCGAAACTGGAATCGTAAAGGCCGACAGGGCATCGTCTTACGTTTTTCGATCTCCGTCTCACGGCTCGCCGGGCTCAGAACCTTTTGTACCCTGCTGCGTTAAGCTAGAAGTGTGTCCGAGTAATCCTTTTGGCGGGGGACCTTGCGGTCCCCCGAACCCCCTAGCCGGAGTGCGGAAAACCCTTCTTCTCCTCGTCCTGTTCTCGGCCGCGGCGGTCGCGGCCGCGGACGAGGAAGTTTTCGAAAAAGCCTACTCGATGGAGGGGGTTTCCCGCGTCTCCGTCGAGAACGTCAACGGCAAGATCGAGGCGTACGGCTGGGACCGGCCGTACCTGAAGGTGCGTGCGGTCAAGACGTCTCGCGGTCATCGGGCCGAGGAGACGCTCCGGCTGACCGAGATCCGGGTGAGAAAGTCCGGCGACGAGATCCAGCTGGAGACGGTGAACCCGCGCCGCCGCCGGCTCTTCGGCTTTCTCGACTTCGGTTGGCGCAACGCCCATGTGGACTACGAGCTCCATCTTCCGGCGCTCGCGCAGGCGCGACTGGAGACGTGCAACGGCAAGGTCCTCGCGATCGGTCTCGGAAACTCGATCGCGTGCGACGCCGTCAATGGGTCGATCGAGCTCCGGGACGTCTTCGGGCCGGTTCGCGCCACGACCGTGAACGGATCGGTCCGGGTGGTCTTCCGCGGACCGCTCAGGGACTCCCACGTCGAGACGGTGAACGGAAGCGTGGACGTCGCATTCGATCGGCAGTCCTCGATCCGATACATACTCGAGACCGTGAACGGCCGGATCGAAGGGGATTTCGACCTCGCGGTCGAGGGAAAGTACGGGCCGAAGGAGGCGCGCGGCACCTATAACGGAGGCGCCGAGACGCTCCGCTGCGAGACCGTCAACGGGTCGATTCGTTTGAAGACGAACTAGGGGCTTTGGAAGACGAACTAGTGACTTTTGAAATCTCAGCGGGGGACCTTGCGGTCCCCCGAACCCCCGAGGCTGTGTCCGAGTAATCTTTTCGGAGGGGGACCCCGCGTTCCCCGAACCCCGAGCTCTCGGTCCGTCAGTTCTCGGCTTTCCGCTCTCAGCTGTTATCTTTCACCCGCCCCATGGCGAACGAGCGGACGGCCTCCCCTCGAGCGATGCTGGTCCTCTCGTATCTCGCGTTCCTCGGGGTGATTCCCCTCCTCTTTGCCCGGGACGATTCGGAGGTCCGCTGGCACGCCCGCAACGGCCTGCTTCTCTTCGGCGCGGTCGCGGGCATCGCGCTCGTCGCAACGCTCGTCGGCACCGTTCTGCCGGCCCTCGGATGCCTCTACGCGACCCTCATGTTCTTCGTGCTCGTGCTGTACGCGTTCGTCGCGATCCTCGCGATCGTCAAAGCGCTCGACGGGCAGCGGTTGTTCGTTCCGGGAATCTCGAAGTATGCCGGGCGCCGATAGCGCGGCGGGAATCCTGATCGCCGGAGAGACCCTGGGCTCGATGGCGCCGGCCGACCGGCGTTTCCGCGTAGCAATTGCGGTCGTGGCCCTCCTCGGCTTCGCCGCCGGCGACGCGCTGCGCCCGGTGGACGACCAAATCTCGGCGAAAGCGGGCGTCGCCGTGATCGATGCGTACCGGGCGACCGCCGGGTTTCTGCTCTCGAAGACGGGAATCGTCCGCTGCCGGTTCGAGCCTTCCTGCTCGGCGTACGGCCGGGAAGCGGTCAGCCGATACGGATCGCCGCACGGTTTTCTACTGGCCGCGCGCCGGATCGGGCGTTGCCACCCCTTCACCAAGGGGGGACGGGATCCGGTGCCGTAGGTTCCTCCGCTGTCATTCCGAGGCCTAAGGCCGAGGGCACCGAGCGTCGTCTGCGGACGTGAGCTTGCGAACGGCCGCAAAGCGCGACGCACCGAGCCTCGGCACAGCCGAGGCGACAAGCCGCGGGTCCGCCGCGGCTCACCGCCGTCGTCGAGACGGCGCTCATCCGCCGTCCTGAGGAGCGTAGCGACGAAGGAACTATCTGCTTGTGGCAAGAGATCCCTCGCTTCGCTCGGGATGACGAGAAAACTACGGCTGCTGGCGTTGGCCGATGAACGCGAAGGCGTCCTGCGTCCGGTTGTCCAGGGTATACGGGAACCTCCTGTGAGAGAAGGGACGAGGTCGGAGGAAGGGAGGTTTACGCGACCGTGAGGCCGGCCGGAGGGGTCGGGCGCGGTGTGAAGCGTCGCCCTGCCTGACGCCTGACGTCTTACGCTTTCAGAAGGATTGGTGCCGTCGGCCGGACTCGAACCGGCATGGGTTGCCCCATACGCCCCTCAAACGTACGTGTCTACCAATTCCACCACGACGGCACTAGGAATGTGTCCGAGTAATCTCTTGGCGGGGGATCTTGCGGTCCCCCGAACCCCCTAGGGCTTCTCGGGACCTCCTGCCGGATTCGCGGGTGCCGGAGCCGGAGCAGCCGGGGCGCCGGTCGCGGGCTGCGCCGGGGCCGCGCCCGTTCCTTCGAGCGGCTGGGGCGCCGGCGCGGGAGCACTCTGCGTCGCCGCCTTCTGCGGCAGCGTCTTGACGACCGAGGAGCGCGGCCGAGCCTCGAGCACGGTGAGCAGGAGCGCGAGCGCGATGAATCCGATGAAGGCTCCCGTCGTCAACTTGTGCAGCAGCGTCGTCGCCCCGCGCGCTCCGAAAGCCGTCTGGCTGCCACCGCCTCCGAAGGCGCCGGCGATGTCCGCACCCTTGCCCTGCTGGAGGAGAACCACCAGGATCAAGAAGAAGCAGACGAAGATGTAGATCACGACCAGCGCGATGTAGGCGACTGCCACGAGGCCTCCTGCCAAAAAGGGCAGGAGAGTTTACAGACGCCTGACCGGCCGGTCAAGCCGCGCCGGCACGCGGTGGTGTCCTAGTTTGACTAGGACACTACCCGGCACGCGCGATCGCGCCGAATGCCGAAGGGTCGAGGCTCGCGCCGCCCACGAGAAAACCATCCACTCTTCCGCGCTCGAGGAGCTCCCGGGCGTTCGCCGGATTGACCGAACCTCCATACAGGATGCGGAGATCTCTCCGCGCCGAGAGCAGCTCCCGGAGATGGACGGCGGCCGACGCGGAGTCCTCGGGCGTCGCGGCGAGCCCGGTCCCGATCGCCCAGACCGGCTCGTAGGCGACCACGAGTGCCTGGTCGGCCGGATCGTCGGCGAGCGTCTCGACCTGGCGGACGAGCGTGGCCGAGGTCAGGCCTTTCGCTCGCTCGGCTTCCGTCTCGCCGAGACAGTAGATCGGGACGAGCCCGCTCTCGCGAGCGCGCGCGAGCTTGCGCGCGAGCATCGACCCGTCCTCGCCGAAGAGGGTTCGACGCTCGGAGTGTCCGACGATGACGTAGCGGCAGCCCGCCTCCGCGAGCATCGCCGAGGAGACCTCTCCGGTGAACGGGCCCGAGCCGTGTTCCGAGAGATTCTGGCCGGCGAGCGACCATCGTCCTTCGGGATCCCGAGCCGCGACGAGAGCTGTGAAGGGCGGCGCGAGAACGAGCTCGGCGTCTGCGATCCCGCGACCGATCTGCGCGCCGAGCTCGCCCGCATATGCGCGCGTCTGTGCGCGCGTCATGTTCATCTTCCAGTTGGCGACGAACAGATTCACTTCTCTTACCCTGCCATTCCGAGGAGCGAACTTCCCCGAGTCATTCCGAGGAGCGAAGCGACGAGGAATCCGCCGTCCTGAGGAGCGTAGCGACGAAGGATCTCGCCTCCAGGAGGAAGAGATCCTTCGCTTCGCTCAGGACGACGGCTTCGCTTTCGGATTCCTCGCTGCGCTCGGAATGACACTAGATGGACAGCGCGTCGATCCCCGGCAGCCGCCCGGTCGCCAGGAACTCGAGAGACGCGCCGCCTCCCGTCGAGACGTGCGTGAATCGATCGGCGACGCCCGCCTCCTTCACCGCGGCGACGCTCTCTCCGCCGCCGACCACGGTGACAGCGTCCGACTCCGCGAGAAGGAGCGCGAGCGCACGTGTTCCTTTGTCGAAGGGTGGCTTCTCGAAAACCCCGAGAGGGCCGTTCCAGAAGATCGTGCGCACGGGATCGAGAAGACGTTCGAACTGCTCGAGCGTTTTCGGCCCGACGTCCAGGGCCATCGCGTCGGGCGGAATCTTCGAGATTCCGACCGTTCGCGCGTGGGCACCGTCCTCGGGTGAAGACGCGACGACGAAGTCGGACGGCAACGCGATCTCTTTGCGGTTCGCGCGGCAGAAGTCGAGGATCTCGCGCGCCACCGGGACCTTGTCCTCTTCGAGCAGAGACCGCCCCACGGACAGTCCGATTGCCCGGACGAAGTGGTTGGCGATTCCGCCCCCGACGAGCAGAGTGTCGGCTTGGCGCGAGAGCGCCCGCAGCGTGTCGATCTTTCCGGAGATCTTCGCACCTCCGAGGATCGCGGCGAACGGCCTCTCGGGCTCGAGCAATCGAGAGAGCTCGCGGACCTCCTTTTCGAGAAGGAACCCGGCCCCTTTCGCCGCGACGAGAGCGGGAACTCCAGTGACCGAGGCGTGCGCGCGGTGCGAGGAGCCGAAGGCGTCGTTGACGTAGATGTCGGCGAGCGCCGCGAGGCGTTTGGCAAACTCCGGGTCGTTGGCCTCCTCGCCCGCGTGGAATCGCAGATTCTCGAGGAGCAGGACCTCGCCCGGCACGAGCTCCGAGACCAGTCTTTCGACCTCCGGTCCGACGCAGTCGTCCGCGAAGCGGACCGGCCGCTGGAGGTGCTGCGCGAGCTCGACGGCCACCGGCGCGAGCGAGAGCTCCGGCTTCGCCTTGCCCTTCGGCTTGCCGAGGTGGGAAGCACAGACGAGCCGGGCGCCACGATCGACCGCATGGTGGATCGTCGGGAGCGTCTCGACGATTCGGGTCGCGTCGAGCACCCGCCCGTCGGCCAGCGGAACGTTGAAGTCGACCCGGAGAAGAGTCCTCCGGCCTTCGACAGGAAGCTCCCGGATGGACTTCATCGGCCGTGGATCTTACCGTTCCCCTTCCGCGTCATCCCGCCGAACTTCCCTCTTTGGCTCCGCTCGGGACAGGGGGTCCGACGCGAGGACTCTTCGGACTTCGTCATCAGGGTGACAGCGGACGTCCTCAGGATGACACCGGGACTCCTCAGGGTGACAGCGGACGTCCTCAGGATGATGTGGGCGAGGGGGGCCCCGATAGAATCCTTTCCATGCGCCGACTCGTGCCGGGCGTCGCAGCCGCTGTTGTTTTTCTCTGCGCCCTCACGGCGCTCGCAGCGGCGCGGCAGGTTGCTCACGGGACGGGCGGGGCAGTCGCGGCGGCAGAGGAAAACGCGGCGAAGGCGGGGATCGAAATCCTGCGCAAGGGAGGGAACGCCGTGGACGCGGCCGTGGCCGTCGCGTTCGCGCTGGCGGTGACCTGGCCGGAAGCGGGCAACATCGGGGGCGGCGGCTTCTGGATCTCGAGGGACGCGAAAGGAAGAGTTCTCGCCGTCGACTTTCGCGAGACCGCGCCGCGAGCCGCGCGCCGCGACCTCTTCACGAAACCGGGACCGAGTGGAGAGCCGCCCTCATCGACGGAAGGTCCGCTCGCCTCCGGGGTGCCGGGGTCGGTGGACGGCCTGTGGAGGGCGCACCGGATGGGGGGACGACTCACCTGGAAGACCGTCCTCGAACCCGCCTTGCGCCTCGCGCGGGACGGCTTCGTCATGACGGAGACGATCTCGAAATCGATCGCGAGGCCGAAGTACCGGACGAAGCTCGCCGCCGATCCGGAGACCGCGTCGGTCTTCCTTCCGGGAGGAGAGCCGCCCGTTGCCGGGATGCTCTTCCGCCAGCCGGCGCTCGCGCGCACGCTCGAGGCGATCCGCGATCGCGGGCCGGACGGCTTTTACCGCGGCCGGATCGCGCGTCAGATCGAGGAGGGTCAGAGGCGAGTGGGAGGCCTCATCACGCGCGGAGACCTCGCGATCTACTCCGCTAAGATCCGGCGCCCCCTGCGGTTCCGTTTCGGCGCTGCGGAGATCGTGACCACGCCGGCTCCGTCGTCCGGGCCGGTGCTCGCCGAGATGGCGATCCTCGCCACTTTCGTCGGGCTCGAGAAGGTCAAGGGGCGCGACCCGACTTCTTCCCACTTTCTCGCGGAGATCGAGAAGAGGGCATTCCGCGACCGCAACCGCTGGCTCGGAGACCCCGCGTTTCCGGGGGTGCGGCAGCGTCCTTTCACCGACCCGGTCCGGCTGCGCCGCCTCGCCGCGACGATCCCCCCGAACCACGCGACGCCCTCGGAGGCGCTGCGCACGGTCCGACCCGAGCGCCCGTCTACGACGCACTTCTCCGTCGTCGACGCGGCGGGGGGCGCCGCCGCCGTGACGACGACACTGAACGACTCTTTCGGCATCGCGCGTGTGGCGCCGGGCCTCGGTTTCCTGTTGAACAACGAGATGGACGACTTCGCGACCGCGCCGGGAAGACCTAACCTCTATGGGCTCATTCAGGGGGAAGTGAACGCGGTCGCCCCTGGCAAACGGATGCTCTCGGCGATGTGCCCCTCGATCGTCGTCCTCGGCAACCGCAACGCGTTCGTCTGGGGCACTCCCGGGGGCTCGACCATCCCGACGACGAACTTCCAGGTCATTCTCGGCGTCCTGCTCCGGGGCGAAGCTCTCGACACCGCGGTCGCCGCGCCCCGTTTCCACCAGCAGGACTACCCCGACAAGATCCAGATCGAAAGAAACCGCTTCGACCCGGGCTGGATCGAGGCGCTGCGGCGGATCGGGCACGTCGTCGAAGAGCGCGAGCCCGACAAGGACCCGATCGGCCGGGTGCATGCGATTGCGCGCCGCGGGGATGGAAAGCTCGTCTCCGTGGCGGATCCGCGCGGTGGTGGAGTGGGACTCGTGGTCACGGAGTCTCGTTGACCGAGATCCTCCGCCCGGTCTACCGCGAAGGCCGCCTCCTCCGGATCCTCGACCAGAGGGTTCTGCCGGCGCGGGAAGTCTGGCTCTCGCTCGAAAAGCCTTCCGAAGTGGCGCTCGCGATCCGCGAGATGGCGGTGCGCGGTGCCCCCTCCCTGGGCGTCGCGGCCGCGTACGGTGCCGCGTTCGCGATGCGCAGCGGCGCCACGACCCCGACCCGGGAACGGTTCGAGACCGCGAAGCACGTGCTTGCCGCCACGCGCCCGACGGCCGTGAACCTGTTCGCCGCGCTCGAGCGGATGGAGCGACGCTTCCGCGACGTCGCCGGCGAGTCGCCGGATCGGATCGAACTCGCACTCCTCGAAGAAGCAGATCGGGTAGCCGACGAAGCGCTCGATTCTTCCCGGCGCCTGGGCCGGCACGGCGCGGAGCTCCTCTCGGCCGGTTCGACCGTCCTCACCCACTGCAACGCCGGCGGACTCGCGACCGGCGGGTACGGCAGCGCGCTCGGCATCGTCCGGGCAGCGGTCGAGGAAGGTAAGGCCGTGCGCGTGCTTGCCCCGGAGACCCGCCCGTTTCTCCAGGGCTCGCGGCTGACGGCGTGGGAGCTCGCGCGCGACGGGATTCCCGTCGAGGTGATCACCGACGGAATGAGCGGGCACTACCTCGCACGCGGAGAGGTCACGGCGGTCGTCGTCGGAGCCGACCGGATCGCCGCGAACGGCGACACAGCGAACAAGATCGGCACGTACTCGCTCGGGGTGCTCGCGAAAGAAAACCTCATCCCCTTCTACGTGGCGGCGCCCACCACGACGATCGACCTCTCGTGTCCCGACGGTGCGGCGATTCCCATCGAGGAGCGCTCGGCCGGCGAAGTCCTGTCGTTCGCCGGGCAGCCGACCGCTCCGGCGGGCGTCGGAGCGAGAAACCCGGCCTTCGACGTCACGCCCGCGCGATACATCACGGCCATCGTGACGGAGGAGGGCGTTTGCAGACCGCCGTACGCCGCGTCGCTGGCGGAAGCCGTTCGACGGGCGGGGGACCAACGGCGCGTCCGCACGCCCCCCTGACACATTCTGGCTATAATGGCGTCATGAAGAACGCCAGAATCTCCGAGTTGCGGGACCGGCTCTCCGAGTACCTTGCGCGAGTCCGCAAAGGCGAGACCGTGATCGTGTACGACCGGGACACGCCGATCGCGCGGATCGATCCGATCGCGCCGGCGCCGAAGAACATTCCCGAGTGGGTGCTCGAGGCGGAGCGTCGAGGCATCGCAACTCCACCCAAGATTCGAGATGGAGCTCGACTCCCGGAACCGATGAAGCCGAAAAAACCGGTCGGTCTCCTGGAAGCACTTCTCGAAGAACGGCGGACCGGGCGATGAGGTTTTGGGATTCCTCGGCGATCCTCGCGCTCCTGCTGAAGGAGAAGGGATCTGGCGAGGCGCTCAAGGTGTATCGAGAGGATCCGGATCAAGCGGTTTGGTGCCTGACGGAGGTCGAGGTCGCGTCCGCGCTGTCCCGGCGCGTACGAGAAGGAATGGATCCAGAGGACGAGAACAGCGCTCGAGCGCAGTTTCGTTTTCTCGGAGGGCGCTGGATCGAAGTCTCCTCTCTGGAAAGCGTGAGGGGAAGAGCGCTTCGGCTTCTTGGGACACACAGCTTGAGAGCGGCGGACGTCCTCCAGCTCGCCGCTGCCCTCATCTTTTGCGACGAACAGACGGAAGGCCTTCCGTTCGTCTGCCTCGACGATCGGCTCTCCGACGCCGCGCGAAAGGAGAGATTCCCGGTCCTGCCCTGACGGGAAATCGCATGCTCGTCCTCGGCATCGAAACCTCCTGCGACGAGACCTCCGTCGCCGTGCTCGACGAGGAGGGGCGCGTTCGCTCGAACATCGTCTCCTCTCAGCTCGCGGCGCACGCGCCGTACGGCGGCGTCGTGCCGGAGATCGCCGCGCGCGCTCACCTCGAAAACCTGCCGATCGCCTTCGAGCGGGCGCTCTCCGAGGCCGGAACCGACGTCCCGGGAATTGATCTCATCGCGGTGACGGCGGGGCCTGGACTGATCGGCGCGCTGCTCGTCGGTCTCTCGGCCGGAAAGGCGCTCGCGTTCGCGCGCGGCGTGCCGCTCGTTCCCGTCAATCACCTCGAGGGGCACCTCTTCTCGGCCTTTCTACGCGCGCGGGGAGAGGCTGCACTGCCGGTCGAGCGTCCTTTTCACGGTCTCGTCGTATCGGGCGGGCATGCGGAGCTCGTGCGCGTCGAGGAAGGGCGGATCGTTCCGCTTGCGCGAACGCGCGACGATGCTCCGGGAGAAGCGTTCGACAAGGTCGCGCGCCGCGCCGGGCTGGGCTACCCCGGGGGCCCCGTCATCGACCGCGTCGCCGCGCGGGGCAACGGAAGCCGCTATCCTCTTCCGGTGGGTCGTCCCGGAGACGGCTCGAACGACTTCTCCTTCTCGGGACTCAAGACGGCGATGTTGCGCGAGCTCCAGAAGCGCCGGGTGAACGGCGGGCGCCCCGGGGGGTTCGGGGGACCCCAAGGTCCCCCGCAAAAAGATTACTCGGACACACTTATTGATCCCGAATCGCTCGAACCGGATGTCGTGGACCTCCTCGCCTCTTTCCAGCGTGCCATCGTCACGGCTCTTCTCGACCGGGTCGAGACGGTCCATCGCGAGCAGAGGATGCGCGGCCTCGTGGTTTCGGGAGGGGTGGCTGCCAACTCCGAGCTGCGGCGGACTCTCTCGGAGTGGGGGGCGGCGCGAGGCGTTCCAGTGCTCCTGCCGGAGCGGGTCTTCACGACCGACAACGCCGCTATGATCGCGTTCGCCGGTTTGCTGCGGTACCGAGAGAATGGTGTGCAAGATTCCTTGGCGGCGACGGCGAGATCTCGGTGGCCGCTGGGAAGCTAGGGGGTGCGGGGGACCGCAAGGGCCCCGCCGACAGATACTTGGACACCCTCCTACAAGATTCGAGATTCAAGCTCAAAGTTGGAAAGCCGATAACCTCGAACCCTGAACCTTGAACCCGATATGACCGACCGGCGCCGAATCCGCAACTTCTCGATCGTCGCGCACATCGACCATGGCAAGACGACGCTCTCCGATCGAATCCTCCAGCGATGCGGCGCGGTCGCCGAACGCGAGATGCACGAGCAGATGCTCGACGACATGGAGCTCGAGCAGGAGCGCGGCATCACGATCAAGGCGCGCGCGGTCACTCTTCGCTACCGCGCCCGCGACGGGGTCGAGTACGTCCTGAACCTGATCGATACGCCCGGCCACGTGGACTTTTCGTACGAGGTCTCGCGCTCGCTCGCCGCGTGCGAGGGCGCCGTCCTCGTAGTCGACGCCACCCAGGGAGTGGAAGCGCAGACGCTCGCGAACGCGTATCTCGCGACCCACAACGACCTGACGATCGTTCCGGTGATCAACAAGATCGACCTGCCCTCGGCGGAGCCGGAAAAGGTCCGCGAGCAGATCGAGCAGATCGTCGGAATTCCTGCACACGATGCGGTGCTCACGTCGGCGAAACAGGGCATCGGCATCGAGGAGCTTCTCGAGCGCATCGTGCGGGACATCCCGCCCCCGACCGGAGATCCTTCCGCGCCGCTGGAGGCGCTGCTCTTCGACTCCTGGTACGACCCGTATCGCGGGGTGACCTCTCTCGTCCGGGTTTTCGGGGGAACGCTCCAGCCGAAGCGGAAGATCCGCGCAATGGGAACCGGTCTGGAAGCGGAAGTCGAGGAGGTGGGCATCTTCACCCCGGGCCGGCTGACGGTGCCGTCTCTGTCGGTCGGTGAGGTCGGCTTCCTATGGGCGAACATCAAAGACCTCCATTCGACGCGCATCGGCGACACGATCACCGAGGTCGGCCGGCCGACCCCGCAGCCGCTCCCGGGCTTCGCGGAGGCCAAGCCGATGGTCTTCGCGGGACTCTTTCCGACGAACGCGGACGACTACGCGAACCTCCGCGACGCGATGGAGAAGCTGCGACTGAATGACGCGTCGTTTACGTTCCAGCCGGAAAACTCGACCGCGCTCGGGTTCGGCTTCCGATGCGGCTTCCTCGGCTTGCTCCATATGGAGATCGTCCAGGAGCGGCTCGAACGCGAGTTCGATCTGGACCTGATTACCACCGCGCCAGGGGTGAACTACCGGGTGACGACGACCCGTGGCGACGTGTTGGAGGTCGTCAACCCCAACCATCTGCCTCCCCCGACGGAGGTCGAGAAGATCGAGGAGCCCTGGATCTCCGCGACGATCATCACCCGGGACGACTTCCTCGGCGGGCTGCTGAAGCTCTGCGAGGAGCGGCGCGGCGTCCAGAGGTCCCTCGAATACCTCTCTTCCAACCGGGTGGTGCTGGCCTACGAATTCCCGCTGAACGAGGTCATCCTCGACTTCTACGACAAGCTGAAGAGCATCTCGAAGGGCTACGCGTCGTTCGACTACGAGTTCGCGGGATACCGCCCGGGCGAGCTCGTCAAACTGGACATCCTCGTGAACGGGGAGCCCGTCGACGCGCTGTCGGTCATCGTCCATCGGGAAGAAGCCACCGCCAAGGGAAGGTTGCTGGCGACGAAGATGAAGGAGATCATCCCCCGCCAGATGTTCGAAGTCGCCATCCAGGCGGCCATCGGCTCGAAGGTCATCGCGCGCGAGACGGTTCCCGCGATGCGGAAGAACGTGCTCGCGAAATGCTACGGCGGAGACATCACGCGCAAGAAAAAACTCCTCGAGAAGCAGAAGGAGGGCAAGAAGCGAATGAAGAGAGTCGGTCGCGTGGACATCCCGCAAGACGCGTTCCTCGCGTTTCTCAAGGTCGAATGAGCCCGGCCGAACCGCGAGCTTCAGCGGAGGAGCCGCACCGGCAGAAACACTCTTCGGCGCGGGAGTGGTACGAGTCGCTCCTCGTCGCCGGGATCTTCGTCCTCTTCGTGCGGACTTTCGTCGTTCAGACCTACCAGGTTCCGACCGGCTCGATGGAGAAAACGATCCTGGTGGGAGACCACCTGCTGGTCAACAAGTTTGCCTACGCGCCCCGTTCGGAGGGCTGGGCGAAGCTCTTCCCGTACCGGGACGTTCACCGGGGCGACATCATCGTCTTCAAGAAACCGGGGGACGACGTCAATCCCGGAAACGTCCTGGTCAAGCGCGCGGTGGCCGGACCGGGAGAGACCGTGCTCATGCGCGACAAAGCGCTCTTCGTCGACGGTCAGCCCGCGGACGGCCCGGGCGTGCAGCACACCGATCCGGAGCTCTACCCGAACGATCCCGAGATCCCGGACATGGCCCGGCGGCGCGACCAATACGGCCCGTTTCGCGTGCCACCCCGCTCCTGGTTCGGGATGGGCGACAACCGCGACAACTCGCTCGACAGCCGCTACTGGGGACCGATCCCGCGCGAGAACATTTTTGGACGGCCGACGATCCTCTACTGGTCGTACAAGGCCGAGCCGAACTCGCACGTCTGGCGAGGTCCTGCCGCCAAGATCCGACAGCTCGGAGACGTGGCGATTCATTTCTTCTCTCGGACGCGATGGAACCGGATGTTCCGTCTCGTGCGCTGACGGCGGAGGAGCCGGCGGCCTCGTCCGAGCCGGCGGCAGCCGCCGAGCTCCCGATCGCGGCCCCGGAGGGCACTGCCGAACCGCGGTCTCGCGCACGCGAATACGCCGAGGCGATCCTCGCCGCCGTGATCTTCGCGCTCTTCGCCCGGACGTTCCTCTTCCAGGCATTCCAAGTCCCGACCTCGTCGATGGAGAAGAACATCCTCGTCGGCGATCATCTGATCGTGAACAAGTTCATTTTCGCGCCGCACCGCAATGGGCTCATTTCGCGCCTTCTCCCGTACCGGCCGGTCCGCCGCGGGGACGTGATCGTCTTCAAGTTCCCCGAGGACTCGCGGCGCGACTTCATCAAGAGGACGATCGCGCTTCCCGGCGAGACCGTCGAGATCCGCGACAAGGTCGTCTCCGTCGAGGGGAGGCCGCTCGAAGAGCCGCAGGTCTATCACTCCGACGACAGGATCTGGCCGGACGATCCGGCGCTGCCCGACTCCTATCGCCGCCGCGATCAGTCGCGGCCGTTCACCGTCCCGGCGGCGTCCTATTTCGCGCTCGGCGACAATCGGGACAGCTCCTACGACAGCCGGTTCTGGGGTCCGGTTCCCGCCGCGAACCTGAAGGGCCGAGCGATGTTCGTCTACTGGTCGTTTCCGCTCGAGCCGTCTGCGCATCGCTCGACAAAAGAACTGCTCTCGATCGCGTTGAACTTCTTCCGCAGGACCCGGTGGGAGAGGACGTTCATGCCGGTCAAGTGACGAGTGTCCGAGTATCTGTCGGTGGGGACCTTGCGGTCCCCCACGCCCCCTGGGGATCAGGGTGGAAAGTGCCAGGGGGATAGGATCGGTGCCCGGGTCCGGAGGTCCGGAGCCTCGATCAATTCGTTCCTGACCCTGGCCCTTATACCCCTGACTTCTCTTGGTTCTCCCGAACCCGTTCATCTCTACGGTAAGATTTGGCAACTCACAGGAGGATCGATCAGATGAGACGAACGCGCGCGGCTCGGGGCGCCGGCAACATCGGTTGCGTGCTCTGGCTGGTAGTTCTCGTTGTGATTGGGCACGTCCTCTGGAAGGTCGTGCCGGTGAAAATCCGGTCGTCCGAGTTCTACGACGTGATGCAGGAGCAGGCCTCCTTCGGCTCGATCAAGAGCGAGCATCAGATTCAGTACGAGATCCTGCGCCGCGCCCAGCAACTGAAGATCCCGGTGACTAAAGAGAATCTGAAGATCGTACGCGCCCGCGAGTCAGTCACCGTCGAGGCCCACTACCAGATCACCATCGACTTCTTCGGGGGCGCCTACAAATACGTCTGGAAGTTCGACCCGGTCGTCACGCGGCCGACCTTCCTCGTCTGACGCTGGCGGGACGGCACGACACACCCGGCGCGCGGACGCACGCCGCGTACCCGTGAGAAGTCACGTCGGAGATTGTCCGAGTATTTGTCGGCGGGGGACCTTGCGGTCCCCCACACCCCCGCGGCTCGATCGAGCGGTGTCGGAGAATCGACCCTTCCGGGAATAACTCTCCTGCGCGCCGGCGTTCGCGGCTCGAGGAGGAAGATTTCCGATGCGTGTTCTTCGTTCCATGCTGCTTCTCGCCGTTTTCACCGCGTTCACCGCGGCCGCGTTCGCCGAGGTGCCCGCGATCGGCTCCGCCTCCCCCGACTTCCAGCTCACGACACTTGACGGCAAGGGGTTCTCGCTTTCCTCGGCGGCGAAGGCACACAAGGCAGTGGTCCTCATCTTCATCTCGACCCAGTGTCCGTACTCGAACGCCTACAACGATCAGATGAAGAGCCTGGCCAACTCGTACGACGCCCGGGGTGTTCTCTTCGTCGGAATCAACAGCAACAAGACCGAGGACGCCGCGAATGCGACCGCGCACGCCAAGGCGCACGGCCACACGTTCCCGATCATGAAGGACCCGAACAACAAGGTCGCCGACCTCTATGATGCGCGCCGCACGCCGGAGGTCTACGTCGTGGACGCACAGGGCAAGCTGCGCTACCACGGCCGGATCACCGAAGATCACGAGAACCCGTCGAGCACTCCCGACCTGAAGAACGCCCTCGACTCATTCCTTGCAGGCAAGCCGATCGCAAGGACGGAGACCAAGGCGTTCGGCTGCACGATCAAACGGGTTTGAAAGCTCCAAGCCCCGGGTCCAAAGTCGGCAGTCCGAGGTCTCCGCGCGCGAGGAGGGCGATCATCGCCCTCCTTCTCGTTTTCGCCGCCGCGCCGATGCCCGCCGAGACGCCTTCCCGTCTCGCCGGCGAGCTCGACGCCCGGGGGCTCGCGCAAGCGATTGCACACGAGAAGGGGCGCGTCGTCCTGCTGAACTTCTGGGCGACCTGGTGCGTGCCGTGCCGAGAAGAATTTCCGCAGCTCTCACGCCTCCAGGAGCGGCATCGAAAATCCGGCCTCGCCGTGGTTGGGGTCTCGACGGACTTCGAGAGAGAGCGGCCCGAGGTCGAGAAATTCCTCGCGGAACAGCGTCCCTCTTTCCCGAACTACCGGAAGAAGAGCGGAGGCGACCAGCACTTCATCGAGGCCGTCGATTCGTCCTGGGGCGGCGAGCTTCCCTTCTCCGTCCTCTACGACCGGAGCGGAAACAAGGTCCGCGTCTTCTCGGGCTCTGTGCCCATCGCAGCGGCCGAAAAGGAGATCCGCAAGCTGCTCGCGGCTCGCTGAGTCGTCTGCCAGGTGGTTCGGGGGCCGCAAGGTCCCCCGCCAAGAGATCAATCGGACACACTCCTAATTTAGCGCACCCGACCCGCTCGGGTTCCCTTCCTCAACCGGCCGTCCAGTCCCCAGACCCGCCCTGCGTCCGCGAGGAAAAGGAGCCACAGCAGAAGGAGCGCGAACTTCGTCGTCAACCCCGCCGTGACCCACTTGTCCCAGCTCGCGCCCCCGACGTAGGTCTGCCCGAGAAGCAGGATCAGCATGAGAAGAATGCCTCCCAGCGCCGCGGCGCGCGTCAAGAGACCGACGAGCAACGCAATTCCGAGGGCAAGCTCGGCTGCCGCGAAGAACCAGGCGAAGGCGTCCGCGTTCGGGAGCACCACCGATCTCAGGAATGACCCCCAGAACGGCCACGCCCGGCCGGAGGCCGTCTCGCGCACGGAGTCCGCGAAGCCGCCGCGAACGAACTCGCCCGCGACTTTCGCGAATCCCTCCGCGATGAAGATCACGCCCGTCAGGATCCGCACGACGGCAACCGCGCGCGCCGCGCCGCTGGAGGGCATGAAGGCAGTCTAGAAGATTTTCCGAGGATCTGTCGGCGGGGGACCTTGCTGTCCCCCGCGCCCCCAGGATCGCCCCGAGAGTCGCACAAGCCGATTCGGCCAACCTCGGGAGGTCGAACTCGAACCGCCAGGTTGGATCGGGAATTGCTTCTACAGGCCCGGCGGTTTGGGGTGCTGTGCGGGCCCGTCGCCCCGGAACAGGAGATTAAATCCGATGAAAGCTCGTTCTTTGGGTGGGGGCGCGGCCGTTGCCTCACTCACCATCGCCGTCTCGCTTTTCGCGTCGTTCGCCTCCGCCGCTCCGACGCGCGTCGTCCGGCGGAGCGGGGCAATCCGGCCCAACGCGGCGTCCGCC
>DASWIB010000154.1:0-6086 GCA_036397915.1 Thermoanaerobaculia bacterium
CTCCCAGGCGGGGGGCAGCAGCATCGCGACCGCCTGCAACAGCGTGTGTCCCGTCCGCGTCAAGAGCTCCGCCGCGTTGTCGAGGCTCGCCGAGTCGCTCATGCCCTCCTGGAGGAGCGGCAACAGCGCCTTCTGCTCCGAGGGGCCGCCGGCCTCGATCGCCGCCTCGCGCGAGCGCATGTGCGCGCGGTTTCCCGAGATCGTGTTGATCTCTCCGTTGTGCGCGAGCATCCGGAAGGGCTGCGTGAGCGCCCAGGAAGGAAGGGTGTTGGTGCTGTAACGCTGGTGGAAGAGCGCCAAGGCCGTCGCGAAGAGGGGATGCCCGAGGTCCGGGTAGAACTCGGCCAGGTCCACCCCGCGCACGAGCGCCTTGTAGACGAGCGTGCGGTGGGAGAGAGAGACCACGCAGAATCGCTCCGGCGAGAACAGCCGCAGGCGACGCTCCATCTCCTTGCGGGCGAGAAAGAGACGTCCCTCGTACTCCTCATCCGAAAGGCCGCTCGGGCGACCGACCATCAGGTGCAGGATCACCGGGAGGGAGGCTCGCGCCCTGGGCCCGAGCACCTCCTCGCGGATCGGGACTTTTCGCCAGCCCAGCAGAGGCAGGCCTTTCGCGCGGAGCACGCCGGCGACGGCCTCGCGGCAGACGCGCCGCTCGTCCTCCCGCACGGGAAGGAACACGAGCCCGACGGCATGGCCGTCCGGCTCCGGCAGGCGCACGCCTCGCTCGGCGAACTCATCGGCGAGAAGAGCGCGGGGAATCTGCGTCGTTACCCCCGCGCCGTCCCCGGTCCGGCCGTCCGCGTTCACGGCTCCGCGGTGCGCCATGCGCGAAAGAGCCTGCAGCGCGAGCGGCAGGACTTCTGGGCTCGCGCGCCCCGCCCGGTCGGCCACGAAGCCGACGCCGCACGCGTCGTGCTCGAAGACCGGATCGTAGAGCCCGGCCCTTTTCTCGGATCTCTCCCGGTGATTCACGGCCGCCGCCCCCAGTTCCCGGAAGCATGGAGGGAGGGCAGCTATTAGTGAAGTAGAATCAAGTGATCGAACCTATGCATTTTCGATATGGGTCCCTCACGGCCGACCCGACCTGACCGCGGACGAGAGGAGCATTCAGAAAGAAAATAGAATGGATCGATCCTCTCCATGTCGTATTGAGATGCCAGCCGGAGGAAGGCCAAGGGGTGTGGGGGACCGCAAGGTCCCCCGCTAAGATCACTCGGACAGACTCCTAGGGGGTTCGGGGGACCGCAAGGTCCCCCGCAAAAGATTACTCGAACACATTCCTAGCCCGATGGACATCCGCCAGCTCGAAATGTTCCTGGCCGTCGCCGAGGAAGGCGGCTTCACGCGCGCGGGGGAGAGGCTGCACGTCTCACAGTCCGCCATCAGCCGGCAGATCGGCCTGCTCGAAAAGGAGCTCGGAGGCCCGCTCTTCAACCGCCACGGCCGCCGCGTCTCGCTGACCCACTCGGGGGAGATCCTCGTCAGAACCGCTTACAACCTCTTCCGGGAGATGCAGCAGGTCGTGGAACAGCTCTCTGATGTCCACGAGCTGCGCCGCGGGCGCCTGCGCCTGGCGGGCGGCATGAGCGTTTGCATGTATGTCTTGCCGCGTCTCCTGAAGAGATATCGGAAACTCTACCCGGACGTCGATGTGCGCGTCAGCTCCGGGAGCTCGGAGGTGATTCTCCGGAAGTTGCGCGGTCACGAGATGGACCTGGCGCTCCTCACCCTGCCGGTGATTGCGAAAGACCTGGAGGTCATCCCGGTTTTGAAGGAGGAGATGGTCGTGGTGACCGCGCCGCGACACCCTCTTGCACGCAAGCGTGTCGTGGATGCCCGGGAGATCGGGAGATTCCCTCTGATTCTCTACGAGGCCGGCTCGAGGACTCGCGAGACGATCGAGAATTACCTGCGGGAGGAAAACGTCCCCGCGGACATCGCCATGGAGACGGAAAACGCCGAGATCATCAAGGCCATGGTCGCCAGCGGGATCGGGATCACGGTTCTCTCCCACGCTTCCGTCGCTCCCGACTTGCGCCACAAGCGCCTGGCCCTTGCCCGGATCCGCGGCAGGAAGCTTTATCGCGAGACCGGCTGGGTCTACCTCAAATCGGACTACGTTCCCCGCACCGTCACGGAGATGCTCCGCGTCTTCGAAATGATGCGGGGGGAGTTCACGAGCAAGCTTCCGGCCGGCCGGTGAGGGAAGAGCCTCTCGTCCGCGCGATTCTGGTCTCGGATCACCTTCGAGAAGTCATGCCACTCTGCGGCGGTACACTTCGCGGAGCACGATCTCGAGGTGCGATATGAGTGACTCCCTCCAGGCGCTTTTTCGCCCCAACCGCCTCGCCGTCATCGGCGCCTCCGCGAAGCCGGGGAAGCTGGGATTCACGATCTTCAAGAACATCCTGGACGCCGGATTCGGCGGCGCGGTGATCCCGGTCAACCCCAAGGGAGAAACGATCCTCGGGGTCCCTTCGGTTAAATCGATCGAGGAAATCCCGTCCGGCACCGATCTCGCCGTCGTCATCATTCCGGCGCCGTCGGTCCCGGGCGCGATTCTCCAGCTGGGCGACCGGAAGGTTCGCGCGGCCATCATCATCACCGGAGGATTCGCCGAGTCCGGCGCGGACGGAGCCCGTCTCCAGGCGGAAGTCGCAGAGAACGCCGTACGGTGCGGGATTCGCGTCGTCGGGCCGAACTGCCAGGGCGTCAACTATCCGCACCACAGCCTCTGCGCGTCCTGGCCTCTCATCACTCAGAAGGGGGCGATGGCCATCGCCTCTCAGAGCGGGACCGTCGGCGCGGCGCTGATCGACTGGGCCGCCGAGGAGAGACTCGGCTTCTCCGCCTTCGTGAGCATGGGAAACAGGATCGACGTGGACGAGTCGGATCTGATCGAGTTCTTCGCCTCTGATCCAAACACGAAGGTGATCACCCTCTACATCGAGGGCGTCAAGGAAGCCCGGAAATTCCTGGCCGCGGTCAAGCGGTGTCCCAAGCCGATCGTGATCTTCAAGGCCGGACGGACCGCCCAGGGACGCAAGGCGGCCGAGTCGCACACCCGCTCGCTCGCCGGCAAGGACGAGATCTACGACGCGGTCTTTCGGCAGCTCCGGATCCACCGCGCAGAGTCGCTCGAGGAGCTGTACGATTTCTCGAAGGCGCTTGCCTATGTTCCGGCGCCGGCCGGGCCCCGGATGCTCATCGTCACCAGCTCCGGAGGGTCTGCGATCATCGCCACTGACGTCGCAGCGGAAAACGGTTTTCGAATCAGCCCCCTGCCCGACGCTCTCGCATCGCAGTTGCGAGAGGTTCTGCCGGCTCATTTCATCGTCGGGAACCCGCTCGATCTAACGGGGGACGGCGACGCCGAGCGCTTCCGTCACGTCATCGCGACCGCTCGCGATCACTACGACGTCGTCATGACGATCTTCGGTGATCCGATTCCCGGGGCGTCGAAGGCCCTGGAGCCGGGGAAGCGCGACCTCGTGGCGTATCTCGGGGGCGCGGACGTGGAACGGGCAGAAAGGCTCCTCTTTCACGAGAAGGGGATCGCCGTTTTTCCGACTCCGGACCGCGCCGTCAAGGCGCTGTCCTGCCATGTTCGCTTCGCGCGCGATCGCTTCCCCGTGGCGACGGAAGCTCCCGCGTCGGCTGCCGCTCCCGCGTCTGCTGGGAAGTCTCTCTCCCCCGCCGACTCGATCGGGTTCCTGGCGCGCGAGGGAATCCGCGTCGTCCCATCGCGGCAGGCCGGGACCGAGGACGATGCCGCCGCTGCCGCCGGAGAGATCGGGTATCCCGTTGCGGTGAAGATGAACTCCCTCGACGTGACACACAAGAGCGATGTCGGGGGGGTCATCCTGAACGTCAAAGACGAAGCCGCGGTCCGAAAGGCGTTCCAGGATCTTGCCGGCATCGCGCAGCGACTCGGGGCGCGCCCGGGTGGAGTCCTCGTGAGCGCCATGGCCGCACCGGGACACGAGATCATCGTCGGGGTGACCCGCGATCTCCAGTTCGGGCATGCCGTGATGTTCGGCATGGGGGGCACCCTGGTCGAAGTCCTCCGCGACGTCTCGTTCCGGATCGTCCCGTTCTCCGAGAAGGACGCGGCGGAAATGATCGATGAAACCCGGGGAGCGAAGCTGCTCGAGGGAGTGCGTGGAGGTCGGCCCGCCGACGTGGCGGCGATTTGCCGACTTCTCGTCGAGGTCTCCGACCTCGTGTCGAGACACGGGGAGATCGACGAGATGGACTTGAATCCCGTCATCGTGCACGAGAAGGGGCTGACGGTCGTGGACGCGCGGGTCGCCCTGTCGACCTGAGGGGGCCCGAACCCCGGGCAGCGTCTCCCGGCCAGCCGGGCAGCAGTCCCACCACGCCGTGTCGATCCGAGGCATCGAGGGTCTCACACCCGGCAGATCGCGCGAGGCAGCAAGGCACTCTCGAGGCCAACTTCCGCGCCGTCGGCCGAATCGAGACGGTTCACGGCGCTCGCCCCACTGCGGCTGCGACGGCGGCGACGCCGGCAAGGGTCTCGGCAAGGAGTCCGGGCGTGAGTGATTGCGGCCCGTCGGAGAGAGCGCGCTCGGGGTGCGGGTGGACTTCGATGAGAAGCCCGTCGGCGCCGCACGCGATCGCCGCACGCGCCATCGGCGGGACGAGCGAGGAATGCCCGGTGCCGTGGCTCGGGTCCACGATCACGGGCAGGTGCGACCACTGCTTGAGGAGCGGCACCGCCGAGAGATCCAGCGTGTTACGCGTAGCCCTCTCGAAGGTCCGCACGCCCCGCTCGCACAGGATCACGTTGCGGTTGCCGCTCGAGAGGATGTACTCGGCCGCCATCAGGAGCTCCTCGAGCGTCGCGGCGAGGCCGCGCTTCAGGAGCACCGGCTTCGTCGCCCGGCCGCACGCCTGCAGGAGGTTGAAATTCTGCATGTTGCGGGTACCGATCTGGAGGCAGTCGGCGTACCGCTCGACGAGCGGCACTGCCTCGGGCGTCATGACCTCGGTGACCACCGGAAGCCCCGTGACCTCGCGGGCTCGGGCCAGGAGCTTCAAACCCTCCTCGCCGAGCCCCTGGAAGGAGTAGGGGCTCGTGCGCGGTTTGAAGGCGCCACCGCGCAAGAGCCGTACGCCGCAGCTCTTCGCCGCGACTGCGGCTTCCTCGAGTTGTTCCCAGCTCTCCACGGCGCACGGACCGGCGGCGACCACGATTTCCCGGCCCCCCACCTCGACCGCGTTCGATCCTTCCCCGACCTCGACGACGGTGGACTTGGGCGTGAAGTCCCGGGAAGCGAGTTTGAAGGGTTTCAGGACGCGGATGCACTCGGCGACACCCGGCAGGGCCTCGAACATCCCCGCGTCCGCCACGCGGCGGTCGTCCCCGACGATTCCGATGATGGTGCGCTCCTCCCCGCGGGAGAGGTGAGGCGCGAAGCCGAACTCCCGAATGCGCGCGAGGACTTCCTCGATTTCAGATGCCGATGCCTGCATCTTCATGACGACGATCATGGCCGTCTCCCTTTGTCGCGTTTCCCGCACGCGCGACGCGCTTTCCGGGTGAGCGGTTTCCGGCTGCGCGCCGTGCCCGTTGAAACCGAGTCTTGCCTACTCGATCTTCTCTCTCCGTGCTCTCTGCCGATGCTTCGTCTCAGCCTCCGGGAGCGAGCGTCTTCCGGATGAAACGGCCGGCGGCTTCGAGCACCTCGTCCGGTTGATCGGCATGCGGGGAGTGGCCACAGCGTGCCAGGATGAGCGATTCGGCGGGACCGCTGACCTGCGTCACAACGGCCTCGACCTGGCGGGCGGTGCCGTACTCGTCGTTTTCGCCCTGCACGACGAGCACGGGACTCTCGATGGCCGGCAAGAACTCCTCGATGTTCCACTGACGGAACTCCGGCGTCAGCCACACTTCGGTCCACGTCCGGAACATCGAGTCCGTGTTGCCGCCGTGATACCGCGAGAGCCGATCTCGCAGGCGCGTCGTCCCGTAGGCTTCAGCGATCCGCGCGATGCTCTCGACGCAGATGGGCTCGACGAAGACGTGCGGCGCCTCGAGGACCAGCGCGCGGACGGGCACG
>DASWIB010000155.1:0-6495 GCA_036397915.1 Thermoanaerobaculia bacterium
CCCGGTTGCTATCATCGAGTCGGTGTCATTCCAGGGATCTCTCCGGGAGCTCCAGCTCGCTGACATCATCCAGCTCGTTTCGGCTTCGGGGAAGACCGGCAAGTTCACGCTCGTCAAAGACGACGAGCTGGGGGAGCTCTACCTGAAGCAGGGTCGGATCGTCCACGCGCAGGTCGGCGACGTCGCCGGGGAGGAGGCGGTTCACGCCCTCGCCGACTGGTCGTCGGGCGTTTTCCAATTCACGCCAGGCGAGGAGACCGACCGGGTCTCGATCCACAAGTCGAATGCGCGTTTGCTGATGGAGGCTGCGCACCAGCACGACGAATGGCGGGTGCTCTCGCGCAAAGTGCCGGGGCTCGAATACGTGCCGACGCTCGCATCACCGGAGGCGGGGCGGCCGGTCACGCTCTCGCCGGCCGAGTGGGGCCTGATCGTCCGCATCGACGGGCAGAAGAGCGTCCGCGATCTCGCGCGAGAGTCCGCCGCCTCTTCGTTCCAGGTGGCGAAGCTCCTCTACGGGCTCGTCACCGCGAGCCTCGTGGAGATGCAGCCCCCGCCCCGCGAGCGGACGCCCGTCGGTCCGCACGAGGAGAGAAGGATCCTCGAGATCCTCTGCACTCGAATCGAGCAGGAGGCGGAGATCGCGCTCGGAGAACAGAGCACGCCAGCGCTCGAACGCGCGTACCGCCGCGCGCTCGCGGAGATCGAGGGCGGCGCGGGGCTCCAAGCGCTCCGGGCTCTGGTCTCGGAGACGGCGAGGGCCATTTCTTCGCGTCGCGGCGCCGCGCCGAGCGAGGCGTTCCGGGAAAAGATGCCGGTGATCCTGCAGCCCAAGTCCTGACCGATATCCGTCTTTGCGACAGATCGGAGCGGCTCTCGTGTTCCTGACCGCCGGCGCCGCGGTCGCTGCCGGTCAGCTCCCTTCCCCCACGCCGACTCCGACCGTCGCCCCTGCGGGGCCGCAGGAGTCGACCGGACCGGCGCCTCAGGACACGACGCCCGCGCCGGCCAGGCTTTTGCAACCCTCACCCGCTCCAACCGAGCCGCCCGCCGACTCACCTCCGTCTCCGCGGGCTTCCCCCGCGGCGCCCGCCGTCGCTCCGGAACAGACCCCTCCTCCCCCTCCGGCCGAGCCGGAGAAGAGCGGGATCTTTCCGAGCCTGAACGTCTATCTGCCCGAGGGGCGAGCGGACATCCGGTTCCTGAAGCCGATACGGAACTCGCTCTTCGAGAACCAGATCAACTACAACTTCGTGTCCGGCGACATCTCGGCCTTCCTGCGGTACAAGTACTACGGGCGCCGCGCGACATCGACCTTCACCTTCTTCGACTCGATCGAGTTCGAGGAGCTCGAGCGCTTTTCCAATGACTTCTCGCGAACCCGCGGAGCCCTCTACCTCCAGCGGCGTCCGATCAACTTCTACAACCGGCTCTTCGCCCTCGTCGAGTTCGACCGTCTCACGTTCTCGCAACCCGTGGATCACCCCGACGCCAATCGGACGAACATTTACGTCAAGCTCGGTTACCAGTTCGGAACGCCGTCGGACGAGAGGTCCAACGCGGTCGTCGGCGAGGCGCGGGATCGCGTCCTCTCTCTCTTCACGGCGTATCGCGAGGTCGGGCCGCACGGCCGCGGGTTCTCGATCGCGTCGACTTACGGTTTCGACTTCCTCGGCGGCGACTACCGCTACGTGAAGATGGAAATGGAAGCCCTGCAGGCGATCTCGCTTCCCAAGCGAAACCGGCTGGTCCTGCGCCTCCACGGCGGCTACTTCCCGTACAAGAAGCGGGTCCGGGAAGAGTTCGATCCTCTCCTCGGCACGCCCTTTTCCGTCCCGAGATACGAGCTTTTCCGGCTGAACGGACGGCAGGAGCTCAAGGGATATCGCGGCACCGAGCGAGGGCCGAACGAGACGCATCTGACGATCGAGCATGTCGTCCCGATCTTCACGGAAGCCCCGCGCCGCTTCCTCGGCCTCGACTGGAACAGCCTCTACGCGGTCGGATACCTGGGCTCGGGGAACGTCGGCAACGAAACCACGGCCTACACTCGGTTCCGGGACTACAAGTGGGACGTGGGCCTCGGATTCGAGACGGCCATTTCCTGGCTGCGCTACCGGGCATTCCTGGGAGCCCTGGCCGCCAAGACGGTCGTGAATGGCGTCGGAGGGGGGCGGCTGCTGGTCACGCTGCGGACCTACCGTTAGGCGCGCGGCCCGCCCGGCACCCGGGTCAAAACGTTTGGCAATACAAGGTTTTTGGCTTATTCTATTCGGCACAACTGATTTCTCTCCGGCCCGTTCGAAAGGAGCATTCATGAAGGCAAAGCGTTCGGCGCTCCTCGCCCTCCTTTTCTGTATGGCCGGAGCGTCCGCCTTTGCGCAGATCGCTCCGAACAACCAGGGGGACATCGGCCTCTTCACGATGCCGACCGCCGACAACCCGGGCGCGGGTCAGTTCACGCTGGGACTCTACGGGTGGCTGGAGCGGCTCGTCGCGGGAGAACTACCCACCGACGCGGACCATAAGACGCGGCTCTACAACCACTGGGCCGTCGCTGGTTCGGTCGGGATGGGCCTGACCGACCGCTGGTCGATCTTTGCGAGCGCGGGATGGGAGAACCGTGAGTCGCGGGGCGGTTGGAGAGGCGGAATCGTGAACGGGCTGTTTTTAATCGCGCCCTTCGAGATCGACGAGGGCCGAAAGGTGCGGGTCGGCACGAAGGTGAATTTCATTTCCGAGGCGGATTCCGATTTCCGCGTCGGCCTCTTCGCCGCGGCCCACGTACCGGTCAGCAACGCCTCGATTCGGCAGGACGAGCAGTTCTTCGTTGCCGATCAAATCAACTCCCGCCGGGCCGACTGGGAGTGGGGCGCGGTGATGACGAAAGGCGTCTTTACGGCGATGGGTAGCTACACGCTCGCCGGCCGGCACGACCAAGACGTCCGGACGTCGAACCGGTTCCGGCTCGGCGTCGGTGTCGATGTGCCGCTCGTGCCGTTCATCCACCTGATCGGGGAGCTCGATCGCAACATCCTGGACGGCGGCGACTTCCCGGAAGAGGACTACTCGCTCTTCTACGCCGGCGCACGATTCTGGCTCGGGCACTCGGGCGTCGCGATCTCGGCGGCTTTGAACGCGAACGTCGACCAGATCGTCCAGGCCGGCTGGGGCCCCGCCCCGGTGGGCGGCCTCGTCGGAATCACCTATACGCCCTGGCCGCCTCCACCGCCGCCTCCGATCGTCGTGCCGCCTCCGCCGCCCCCGGTCGTGGAGGAAGTCGCCCCCGTTCCGCCTCCGCCTCCGCCGCCGGCGCCGCGCACGACGAGCGACGAGATCTACTTCGACGCCGGCAGCGCCCGGCTGACGAACATCGCGAAAGCGATCCTGGACGGCGTGGCTCTCCGGATGAGGAACGACCTGAACTCGACCGCGGTGATCACCGGATTCTCCGATAGCGTCGGGACGGAGGAAGCGAATCTCGACATCTCCCGCCGGCGTGCCGAGGCCGCCAAAGAGTACCTGGTGACCCGCCACGGGATCGATCCCGCCCGGATCACCACCGAGGGGAAGGGCTCCGCCGAGGCGGCCTATGACAACAGCACGCCGGAAGGGCGGGCGAAAAACCGTCGCGCCTTGATCGTGGTGACGTTAGTCTCCGGCATGTGAGCCGAGAGGCCCGGGACAGCTCCGATCAGCCCCCTCCTGCGGAGGGGGCTTTTCTGACTCCGGCGGCGGCCGCTCCACTGAGGGAAGAGGTGCGGCCGGCGCGATCGGCCGGGCTGATGGTCGTCGCGACTGCCGCCGCCGTCGGGCTCCTTTACTACGGCCGTCATCTCTTCATCACGCTCGCGTTCGCGCTTTTTTTCGCGTTCGCGATGCGTCCCTTCGTCTCCCTTCTCGAGCGCGCCGGTGTGCCGCGGGTCCTCGCCATCCTGCTCCTGACCTTCCTGCTCGCCGGTGGCGTCGTGCTGCTCGTCATCAACGTGACGGCGCAGTTCAACGAGTTCTACGAGCAACTCCCCCGCTACCAGGCCCGGATCCGCGAGCTCGTCTCGAACCTGATGACCTTGGTCGACCGCCTGCGCGAGCGGATGGGAAGCATCCTGCCGGAGGACGTCCGAGGCGTTCGCGAGGTCAAGATCTCCGAGTCGCCGCTCGCGACCACGCGAGCGTTCCTCGAGAAGATCGGCGCCACGCTGTCTTTCGTGCTCTACGCCTTGGCCGTGCCGTTCCTGACGTTCTTCATGCTCAAGGATCGGGAGAAGTTCGGCCGCGTGATCGAAGGGATGTTCGCGAGGAGCCGGCGGTTCGGCGACGTCGACGTCACCGGCGCCATCTCGCAGAAGATGACATCCTACGCGCTCGGCCTCTCCTTCGTGATGCTCATCATGGCATCCGTGACGACGGTCGCGCTCATGGTCCTCCGCGTCAACTATTACTACCTGCTCGGACCGCTCGCCGGCCTGGCGATCCTGGTTCCGTACGTCGGCGTACTCTTCTCGACGATCCCGGCGATCGCGGTCGCCTACTTCCAGTACGACATGGGCAGAGCAATGATCGTCTTGATCGTTTACTCGTGCCTGCAATTTCTGGAAGGCAACGTCCTGACGCCGTTCATCGTCGGCGGCAAAGTGCGCCTCTTCCCGCTGACCGTGATGGTCGCCTTCATCTTCTGGGGAATGCTCTGGGGAGTGCCCGGGGCGATGCTCGCGGTCCCGATGACTTCCGCGATCAAAGTCGTCTGCGAGCACGTGCACGGGTGGGAAGGGTTCGCTCGTCTCCTGGGAGATCCGGACCCGCCGCCTCGCATCTCGTAGGGGGATCGGGGGAGGCGCGGTGGCGGCCTGCTCAGGCCTTCGGACTCTTCGAGAGCGACAGCAGGCTGCCCAGGAATCCCGCAGACGCTCCCACGGCCGGCAGCGCGAGCGCTGTCGGCAGGTCGAGGAACCCGACCCAGAACAGGGACAGAACCGGGTGCGGCTCGCGCGAGAGCAGGAGCAGGGCCGCCCGATAGGTCCCATAGAGCAACGCGAGCGCGACGGCTCCGCCGGCGAGCCCTTCGAACGAGGCATGGAGCCAGAAGGGCGCGCGGATCGCCGTCTCGGTCGCGCCCATGCGCCGCATGATGTCGATCTCGTCGCGGTGGAGGTCCAGGGCGAGCCGAACCGCCGAGCCGACAGAGAGGACAGCGGCAGCGGTCAACAGGCCGCCGAGGAATAGTCCCGCGCCGCGGAGCAGCCGGACGCCGTCGCGGAACCTCTTCGCGAATTCCTCTTCCGCTTCCGCCGACTCGACGCCGGGCCACGAGCGCGCGGCGAGGGCGATGTCCCGCGCCACGCGAGGCGCAGCGGCGGGCTTCAGCGACACTTCGATCGTCGGCGGAAACGGCGCTTCACCCAACTCCGCGATCGCGCGTCCCAGGTCCGGATACGCGCGCCGGAAGCGCTCGAGCGCGGCGTCGCTGCCAACGATCGTCACCTTCGCGACCCGGGGGTCCTGCGCGACCCGCTTCGCGATCGCGCGGGTGTCGGCGGCAGCGTCGAGCGTCAGGATGGCCGCCGTGGGCTCGCGCGCGGAGCCCGCCAGCCGGCCGAGGTTGCGCGACACCAGGGCGAAGAGCCCGGGCACGTAGAAGGCGAGGGCGATCAGCGCGACCGCGGCGGCGGTGTGCCGGGGCCCGCTTCTCGCGATCGACCAGGCCTCGCCGAAGAGATAACGGGAGTTCACGGGTCCTTGTCGTTCCGAGGACCGAAGGTCCGAGGAATCTCTTGCCTCACCGGAGGAGATCCCTCGCTTCGCTCGGGATGACAGTTGGGGTCACGATCCCGGAAGGAACGGCGCCTCTCTCGCGAGCGGAGACTCGCGAGCGAGATCGCGGTCCCGCAGCTTTCCCTTCTCGAGCGTCAGTACTCTCTTGCCCATCCGGCGGATCAGGTCGACGTCGTGGGTCGCCACGAAAACGGTCGTCCCGCGGATGTTGATCTCCGCGAAGAGCTTCATGATCTCCGCGGAAAGGACGGGGTCGAGGTTGCCGGTCGGCTCGTCGGCGAGCAGGAGAACCGGCTCGTTCACGATCGCGAGCGCGATCGCCGCGCGCTGCTGCTCGCCTCCGGAGAGCTCCGGAGGTCGCGAGTTCATCCGGTGTTGCAGGCCGACTCGCTTCAGCGCCTGATAGGCGCGCCGCTTCTGTTCGCCGCGCGAAAGCCCGATCACGCTCTGAACGAAGGCGAGGTTCTCGAAAACCGTCTTGCGCGCGATCAGCTTGAAGTCCTGGAAGACGACGCCGAGCGTCCGCCGGAGGTAGGGAACCTGCGAATCCGGCAGGACGCCGATGTTCCGGCCATTGACGAGGATCTGGCCGGAGGTCGGAAGCTCCTCGCGGAAGATGAGCTTCAAGAGCGTCGACTTGCCCGCGCCGGACGGTCCGGTCAGGAAGACGAACTCGCCGTGCTCGACCGAGAACGTGACATCCGACAGCGCATGCCGGAAGGG
>DASWIB010000156.1:0-5761 GCA_036397915.1 Thermoanaerobaculia bacterium
GATCCTGCGCTGGATGTAGCCCGCGGCCGCCACGCCGCTCGGCCACCGGATCGGGAATCAGAAGACAGACCACGGTTTCTCATCAGACCGGAGCCACCGGGCGTCTGGATCCTGTGCAGTCGGTTGACCGACTGCCCGCACGGATGGGGAAAGAGAATGCACGCATCGGAAAACCTCGCGGGAAGGCCGGAAAAGACGGTCCGCCCGCGGAGGATGTTACCGCGCCGACCGCCTCGGTACCTCCCCGACCCGGCGACGTGCTATATTGATGCAACTCGCCTGAAATGAGAGTGATTCGCGTTGCCGGCGGCGTCCTCGCTCTGATCGTCCTCGCCGCCTCGGCGGCCTGTTCGCGCAAACCTTCCTCGATTCAGGTTTCTCCCCGAAAGATCGTCCTCTATGGCCTCGACCGGAGTGAGCGGCTGACCGCGCGCTTTTTCGACCGGAGTGGGCAGCCCTTCGATACGGTGCGCCCGAGCTGGTCGTCTTCGAAGTCGGACGTCGCGACCGTCGACGACGGCGGCCGCGTCGTTTCGAAGGGGCCGGGGAAAGCCACCATCACCGTGTCGTTCAACGAACTATCCGCGGAGGTGCCGGTCGAGGTCGTGGACGCCGCGACCATCGAGGTCGTGCCGGGACAGGCCACCCTCGCGGGACCCTCGGGGACCACCTTTCCCCTGACCGCGACCGTCCGAAGCTCCAAGAACGAGCCGGTCGCACTCCGGCCGACCTGGAAGTCGTCCGACGAACAGGTGGTTGCCGTATCCGCCGACGGAGTCATGACCTCGGCCAGAAACGGAACGGCGACCGTGACCGCTCACGTCGGGGAGCTCCAGGGCGCGGCGGAAGTGACCGTGCTCGTGGGCGACATCACGCGCCTCGAAGTCCGTCCGGCGACCGCTCTGGTGCGGGTCGGCGACTCGCAGAAGTTCCAGGTCGTCGCCTACGGACCAGATGGCGGGCGGCTGGAGAACGCGATGGCACGCTTTCATTCCTCGAATCCGGCAGTCGCGACGATCGACGGCGCCGGTCTGGCGGCCGGCGTCAGCGCCGGGACGGCGACCGTCCGAGCCGAGCTCGCCGGCCGTGCGGCCGAGGCGACGCTCATCGTGAACTGAGAGCGTCCGAGTATGCGTTGGCGGGAGACCTTGCGGTCCCCCGTACCGATGGGATTGTTGAGTATCTGTCGGCGGGGGACCTTGCGGTCCCCCGCACCCCCGGCACGGGGTTCGGGAATCGTTAATCGGAGGTCTCCGCCGCTTTTTCGATTTCCGATTCGCCATTTCCGATCTAGGCTCCTGCGATGGCCATCCGCCAGCCTGCCGTGGCGGGCCTGTTCTACGACGCCCGGCCGGAAAAGCTCGAGCGGGACGTGAAGAGACTTCTTCCCGAAGGAATCGCCGTCGAGCCCGCGATCGGCGCAATCGTCCCCCACGCCGGCTACGTCTATTCCGGCCCGGTCGCCGGCGCGGTCTACGGGCGGCTGCGGCTGCCGCACGCCGCAGTCGTTCTCTGCCCGAACCACACCGGTCGCGGAGCACCCGCCGCGCTCGATCCGTCCGAGGCCTGGCGGACGCCGCTCGGCGACGTACCGCTGGCGCGCCGTCTCGCGAATCGGCTTCTCGAGCTCGCGCCGGGCCTGGAGGAAGACGGCGAAGCCCACCAGCGGGAGCACTCGCTCGAGGTTCAGCTCCCGTTTCTCCGGGTTCTCCGGCCCGACATCGAGATCGTCCCCGTGTGTCTCGGCGAAACATCCCTCCCCCTCTGCCGGGAGGTCGGTCGAGCGCTCGCGAAGCTCGTCATGGAGGAGAAGGAGCAGCCGATTCTCCTCGCCTCCTCCGACATGAATCACTACGAGTCGAGGCGAGTCGGCCGCGCGAAGGACGATCTCGCGCTCGCGCGGATCGAGGCGCTCGACGCGGAGGGTCTCTTCCGCACGGTGCTCGACCAGTCGATTTCGATGTGCGGCTTTCTCCCGGCGACCGCTATGCTCTTTGCGGCGCAGGTGCTCGGCGCGTCCCGTGCGGAAGTCGTCGCGCGAAGGGACAGCGGTGATGAGACGGGCGATGACTCGTCCGTCGTTGGCTACGCAGGGGTGGTGATCACGTGACGTTCGCCCGGATCACGGTCGGCCTCGACGGCTCTCCCCATGCGGACGCCGCTCTTTCCCATGCGCTGAGGATCGCGCGAGCCTCGGAGGGCGTCGTCCGCGGAGTCCACGTCGTCGATCGCTCGATGCTCGATGGCGTCGTGGTCGCCGACCTGTCGGGCTCTCTCGGGTTTCAGCCGTTTCTGAACCTCTCGGGCGAGCTACGCGACGCGCTCTTGTCCGCCGGAGGCGCGATTCTCGCCGCGTTCGAATCGCGGGCGAAGGAGGCCGACGTCGCGTTCGAGCCCGTGCTCCGCGAGGGAAACGTCGCGCAGATTCTGGAAGAGGAGTCTGAGAAGGCGGACCTCGCGGCCGTCGGATCGCGCGGAGCGAACGCCGCGCACCGCCGCGATCTCATCGGCCGGCACGCCGATGCCCTCACGCGCCGGATGCCGGCGCCGCTCCTCGTCGCCCCGTCGGAGTATCGGGAATTCCGAGCGCCGCTCCTCGCGTGGGACGGTTCGGCAAAGTCGCGGAAGGCGCTGGTCCTGACGGCGGAGATCGCTGCGCTCTTCGAGCTTCCGGTTCGCGTCGTCACCGCCGCAGACGACGACCGGGAGGGGCAGACGCGCCTCGCGGAGGCCGAAGAGGAGTTGCGCTACCGCCGTGTCGTCGCCTCCGGCGTCTGCCGATCCGGGCACCCCGACGACGCGATCTTCGGCGAGATCGGCGCGGGCGCGGACCTCATCGCGATGGGCGCGCACGGGCACGGCCGCGTCGTCGAGCTCGTGCTCGGCTCGACCACGGACCGGGTGCTGCGCGCGGCGACGGTTCCGGTGCTGCTGGCCTCATAGATGTCGCGGGGACAGGTCCTACGGACCTGCACCCGCCACCTTATTCCGCGGGGACAGGTCCCACGGACCTGCACCCGCCACCTTATTCCGTGGCCCGCCGCCGCGAAGATCAATCCGGCCTTCTAGTTCCCGTGGTGATGTGAGGGGTCGTGCGCGTGCGGCGTCCCTTCGCCGTAACCGCGCAGCACGTCGTATTTCGCGATCTGCGCCGGTGTCATGAGCGCGCGCGTCTCGAGGTGCGCCTTCAAGTGGGCGATCCGGATCTCTCCCTGCAATGCGGCGTTCTCGCGAATCGACTTTCCGAGCGAGGCTTGGTCGACCTTCCCCTCCGCGAAGAGCCGGTCGAGGGCGCGCTCCTTCTCGAGAAAGCGCTCTCCCAGGCGCACCGTCTCGGCGTGCATTCGATCGTAGATCTCCCGGGTCTTCGCCGACTGTAAATCGGTCAATCCGAGATCCTTCGCGAGCTCCAGAACGTGCTTCGGCCCCGGGTAGTGATTGAGCTCGGCGGCCAACCCGAACCCCATTCCCTGTCCGGTCCGGTAGTGATCGATCTCCTCCGCCGAGAGTGCCTTGATCTCCCGCTGCTCATGACCGGCGTACGGCTGCAAGTTCTGTGAGAAGGCGAAAGCCGCGGAAACTGCGGCAGCGAGACAGAGGGTGACCAGGCGCGCGCGCATGGTGTATCTCCTTTCTAGATCTCCGCGTCCGAAAACAACCCTGAGGCCGCCCGCAGGATTCCGTCCGCGACGCCGGGAGTGCCCGCCACGACGTTTCCGCGCTCCCAGTACGCGGTACGGCCGTCGAAGTCGGACACGCGACCGCCGGCTTCCTCGATCAGGAGCGACCCGGCCGCGATGTCCCAGATGGAGAGTTTGAACTCGAAGAAGCCGTCGAAGACACCCGCCGCCACGTTCGCGAGGTCGAGGGCCGCCGAGCCCGCCCGGCGGATCGCGCGGGCCCGGAGAAAGAGCTCGCGGAAGATCGAGAGGTAGAGATCAATCCGGTCCTTCGAGCGGAACGGAAATCCGGTGGCGAGGAATGCGCCGTCGAGACCTCCCTGACCGGTGACTCGAAGCCGCTCGCCGTTGCGAAACGCGCCGCCACCGCGCTCGGCGGAGAAAAGCTCGCTTCGGAGCGGGTCCCAGATCACACCCGCGACGATCTCCCCCTTCTCCCGCGCCGCCACCGAGATGCACCAGAACGGAAAACCGGCGATGAAGTTCGAGGTGCCGTCGAGCGGGTCCACGATCCAGGTGCGCGACTCTCCCCCGGCGCCGCGCTGCCCGCCCTCTTCGCCCAGGAAGCCATCGTACGGAAACCGTTCGCCGATCCGCGCGACGATCACCTCCTCGCTCTCCCTGTCGGCGCCCGTGACGAAGTCGTTCTTTCGCTTCTCGGAGATCGACCCTCGCGGCAGACTGCGCCAGTACCGCTCGAGCACCTCGCCTCCCGCCCGCGCGGCCTCGGCGGCGACCTCGACGAGCGATCCGCCGCTCATCGCGAGGCGCTCTCGCCGGCGGCGAGCTCGCGGAATCCGTCCGCGATCGCCTCGCCGGCGGGACGGCCGAGGAAATTGAAGCTGCGGTCGGACGCGCCGGCGTCGCGTCCATCCGAGAACGCCTTCCACCAGTAGACGCCCTTCCACCCCGTTCCGCCGCCGAGCGCCGCGAAGACGGCGCGGACCGAGCGTGCCGCATCGTCGGGAGCGAGCGGACGGCCGGAGTCCTCGTCGTGCGGCGCGGTCCAGGCGGCGCGCGCGGGCGGGTAGCCGGCCTCCGCGAAGATGACCGGCTTCTCGATCGCGCGGGAGAGCCTGGCGACCGGTTGCGCAGCCCGCCGGGCGCCTTCGACGAGCGCCACATCGGAGGCGTTCGGGTCCGTCGAGAGCGGGTCGTAGAAGTCGACGCCGATCGCGTCGAGCGCGTCCCAGAACCGGACCTTCGGGGCGCCGGCGGCCCAGTTGGTCGCATAGACCAGCGGCGCGCCGGTCGCGAGCCGGACGGCGGCAATCGTGTTCCGCCACTCCTTTTCCCGCGCTTCCGTTCCCGAGAGTTCCGTTCCGATGCAGAAAATCGCGGCGCCGGAGGCCTCCGCGACGATCGCGTGGTGCACGGCGAACCGGCGGTAGACGTCGAACCACTTCGCCCAGTCGCCCGGGGTTCCCATGGCAAGGGCGCCGACGAACGCGCCGCCGCCGATCCAGATCTGGGGCTTGACCATGGCCGTCATGCCGAGCGATCGGGCATCGGTAACGGCGCGCACGGTCCCTTCGTCCGTCTCGCCGCGCGGGCTTCGGTGGACGAAAGCGAGCTCCGGAGTCCGCCCCGTGCGGGAGAAGCCGTACGAGATGACCGAGACCGAGTTGGCCGCCATCCCGGAGAGACGCCTCAACGTCTCGAGCGAGCGCGGCGACGCGTAGGAGCCTTCGACGGAGTTCGTCATCGCGTAGGAGACGCCCCTCAGGAATCCGGGCGCCAGGGGCCGGCGGCGCGGCGCGGAGGTCGCGACGCGCCGCGCGGCCCGCCGCCAGCGGCCGATGATCTCCGCAAGGTCGCGGTCGTTCGCCGCGAACGCGCGGTGCAGCGCCCGGGAGCCGCCCTCGCGAAAGCCGGCCTCGAGCCAGGCAGCGGCCGCGCCGACGACACAGATCGGGGAGACGTCGTCCAGCTCCTCTCCCGAAAGGACCTTCTCGAGCGATGGCTCGACGCCCGCGCGATCGAGGAAGGCGCCGAACGATCGGACGTCCCTTCCCCACCAGCGGCCGTGCGCCCGCGCGCCTGCGGCGAGAAGGAGCGCGGGCCGCTCGCGCAGGCGTGGC
>DASWIB010000157.1:0-4458 GCA_036397915.1 Thermoanaerobaculia bacterium
AACGGCGCCATCGCGAGGAAGTACCGGCTCCAGTCCTCGGTCGAGATGAACAGGTGGAGACCGAGCTCGAAGGCGCAGTACCAGAAGAGGACCGGAAACGGGCGCAGACGCGACGTGCCGACGGCGTACACGAGCGCGAGCAGGATGTGGAACTCCGCCTGATGGTACAGGCCCTTTTGGAAGAGATCGGGCAGGAACCCGAACGGGCGGAAGGCGGACATCTTGTCGCCGTGCTGGGAGAAGTACTCGAAGAGGTTGCCGGTCCGTGACGCGCAGAAGAGGAAGTAGGCGGCGAGAGCCGCGGGGATCACGAAAAGCCAGGCGATCTCGCGAAGCCGTTTTCGTCGCAGGAGCAGAACGACGGCGAAAGCCGGGGCGATCATGAGCCCCGAGATCCGCGTCAGCGTCGCGAGCGCCCCGGCGACCGACGCGCGCGCGACCCGCGACCGCTCGAAGAAGAGGATCGCGGCGAGCGTGAACGCCATGTAGAGCGCTTCCGTCGAGCCGGTCGATCGGTAGAGCAGCCAGCGGGGCGGCAGGAACAGGAACACCAGGGTCAGGAACTCCGGAGAAGCGAGCTTCCACACGTCGCGGCAGAGCCGGTAGAAGAGGAACGTCGCAGCCCCGGTCGCGAGCACCGAGACCAGCAGGAGTGCCTGCTGGTATCCCAAGATCGAAAGCGCGCGGGCGACGAGGGGATACATCGGCAGGTGGACGAAGAAGTAGCGTGGGGTCCGGACGTACGCGAGGAGCGGGTTGTCCGGCCGGACGTCGTAGAGGGTGCGCGCGATCGTCAGGTAGTTCGGCCCGTCCCAGAAGCGGTAGACGTCCGTCATGCTCCCCAAGAACGGCGCGTAGACGAGGAAGGAGCCCGCAACCGCCGCGGCGATCAGAAGGATCTCGGGCCGCACACGGGCCTTCTCTTTCTCCCCGCGGGAGAGGTCCGGGAGGGCGTTGCTCACGCCGGCTTCTCCTGCGAGAGCCTGCGCATCTCCGAGAGCAGCCAGAAAACCGCGCCCCACAAGACGCCGTGCCACCCGGGAAGACGCGTGAGTGGCAGCCCGAGACCGTCGGGAGAGCCGAGAAAGAAGGCGGACACGAAAAGCGTGAAGACAGCATAACCCGCGCCCCCGGAGAGCGACCCGAGCGCCGGCGCCAACAGAAAACCGGCCGCAACGAGGAGTCGACGCCTCCTGCTCACAGAGACACGGGTGGCGTGGGATCGGCGTCTCGGGCCGGCGCCGTCACCGAAGCCGCCACCCGACGCGACACGTACTCGGTGCCGGTCGCGCAGACCGAGACCCAGAAAAGGCCGACGAGGATCCCGGCGGTGACGTCCGTCGTCCAGTGGGCGCCCAGATAGACCCGCGTTGATGCGATCGTCGAGATCGCGGCCGTCGCCAGGACGAGCGCCGCGCCCCGCACGAACGGCCGGCGCGAGAGGTGAAGGACGACCGCCGCGGCGCCGCCGAAGAACACCGTGCTCATCGCCGCGTGTCCGCTCGGGAAGCCGTAGGTCCTCTCGGTAACGAGCGCCGGCCAGAGGTCGGGGCGCTGCCGGGCGAATGTGATCTTGAGCAGGGCATTCAAGCCGAATCCTCCGGCCACGGATCCGCAGAAAAGGACGGCGGAAGCACGGTGGCCCTTGCGCGCCAGCCCCGCCATGGTCAGGACGGTCGCGGGAAGGATGAAGAGATGGCTTCCGAGGAACGTCGCGATCCGCGCGAGCCGGTCGTTTGCCGGTGACTGGAACTCGCGAACGGCGAGCGTGACTTCGCGGTCGAGCCGGCGGGTGGCGGTCGTCCGAAAGACTTCCCGCGCGAGCATCCCGAACAGGAACACGACCACGGCGCACACGAAGAATCCCGACACGAGATAGAGCTCGAGCGCCTCGGTTCGAGTGAAGAGGCGCCGGAGCGGCTTTAGACGCGCTTTTCGCTCTTCCATCGCACCCCACCCGAGAAGCTCCAGCGCCGAGCCGGGCTCCAGACTCCCACCGCCGCGCGATCGGCGGCGACCTCGAAGCGGAGGAGGTCCCGCCGGTAGTCGTAGGGGGAGCCATCGCGCGCATGCACGGCCGCGTCCACCGAGTAGACGCCGGGCGCGAGGTCGAGCGATGCGATCTCGAGAGCGACGGTCGCGCCGGCGATTAACTCCTCCGGCGAGAAGCCGTCGATCGCCGTGTTGGAGCCGAAAACGACGATCCCCGCGACGGTCGAGATCGCGAACCCGAAGACGAAGTCCGCGAGCGGCGCTCTCGCCCGGACGTCCATCACCAGACGTGCCGGCTCTCCGGATCGGATTCGCGCGGCCGGGCGGCCGTCCCGATCCAGAAACTGCACGCCGGCGACGGTCGCCTCGCCCGAGCCGATGCGCTCCGGCACGGCAGCCTCCTCTCGTCCGAGCTCACCGCGCCGCTCCGCCTCGCGTTCCGAGACGCTCGCGCGATAGAGCGCCACCGTCTCCCCGGACGGTCCGTCGGCCGCGAGGCGCCCGCGGTCCAGCCAGAGGGCGCGGCGGCAACGCTCGGCGACGAGCCCGAGATCGTGGGAGACGAAAAGGAGCGTCTTTCCCGCCCGCTCGAACTCCGAGAATTTCTCGAGAGACCGGCGCGCGAACGCCTCGTCGCCGACCGCGAGGACTTCATCGACCAGGAGCACGTCCGGATCGCAGTGTGCCGCGATCGAGAAACCCAGCCGCACCGCCATTCCCGACGAGTAAGTCTTGACCGGCGCGTCCAGGAATTCCTCGAGCTCCGCGAATCGAACGATCTCGTCGAAGCGGCTCGCGATCTCGCGTTTGGTCAGCCCGAGCAGGAGGCCATTGATCAGGATGTTCTCGCGCCCCGAGATCTCCGGGTGGAATCCCGCTCCGAGCTCCAGGAGCGCGGCCAGTCGTCCGCGCACCGTCACATCGCCGGCAGTCGGCCGGAGGACGCCCGCGAGCAGTTTCAACAGCGTGGATTTGCCCGAGCCGTTCGCGCCGATCACGCCCACGGTCTCGCCGGGCGCGACGTCGAAGGAGACGTCGGTCAGCGCCGGCACCGCCTGGTCCGGCGCGAGCGCGTGACCGGGGCGGCCGGTGAGCAATGCGGATTTGAACGTCCCGACGGAGCGCTTCCTCCCCCACCGGCGGTAGAGCTTCGTGACCGCGCGGGCTTCGATCGCGGAGAGGACTGCCACGCTAGTCACAATGGAACACCTTGCGGTCCCCGCACCCCCCTAGGCCTCCTCCGCGATCGAGTCGCGCAGGCGCTCGAACACGGCGGCGCCGAACCCGAGCGCGAGAGCGGCCGTGAGGATCATCCCGACCCATACCTCCAGGCGAACCGGGCGGAAGAAGAACGCGCTTTCCTGGATCGCGACGAAAAACGGAGTGAACGGATTCAGCCAGAGGAGGAGACGGAGCCTTCCGGGCACCGCGTTCAGGGGATAGAGGATCGGAGTCAGAAAAAACGTGAGCGTCAGGAGATTTCCGAGCAGGTCGCGCACGTCGCCGAAGTGGACGGAGAGCGCCGAGACGAGGAGCGCGAAGCCGAGCACAACGGCCGCGAGGAGGAGCAGCACCAGGGGAAACTGGAGAGCGGTGGCGCCGGGCCGCACCGCCCCGCTCGCTCCGGCCAGCGCGATCGCCGCCGCGAGCACCGGCAACGCCAGCACGAGGTGGGCGAGCCGGGCGCCGACCGCGACGGCGGGGAAAACTTCCGGCGCGACCGTCGTCTTGCGCAGGAGCGGCCCATTCGCGCGGAAAGTCTCGGCCGAATCGAGCAGCGCGGAGGAGACGAAGCCCCAGACCAGGACACCCGCGAAAAGAAACAGCGCGTACGGCCGAACATCGGCGCGCGGCGCGAAAACGAGGCGGAAGACCGTTGCGTAGACCAGGAGGAGGAGCAGCGGGTTCAGCAGCGACCAGAAGAACCCGAGCACGCCGCCCCGGTACCGCGCCACGAGCTCGCGGCGCGCGAGAGCCGCCACGAGCGGCCGCTGCCGCCAGGTCCGCTTGAGCGGCGCCCACGGGCCCGTAGTCCGTGAGCCGTGAGCCGTGAGCCGAATCGGGGTTTCCGCCGGAACGCTGTCGCGTCTCACTTCTTGCTTACGGCTTACGGCTTACGGCTTACCGCTGACGGCTCCGGCACCAAGTATCCGATATCCTCCCGCGCGTGTCGTCGCCGGATGCGAGCGCGGCGCCTTCCCCGGCACCCGCGGTCGTCTGCGAGCGGGTCTCGAAGGTCTATCCCGGGGCGCAGCCGGTCGTCGCGCTCGACTCGGTCGGCGTTTCCGTCGCGCCAGGCGAGTTCCTCGCGGTCGTCGGTCCCTCCGGAGGCGGCAAGTCGACACTCCTCCACCTCCTCGCCGGCATCGACCGGCCGACCTCCGGTTCGATCACCGTCGGCGGCCGCGAGCTCTCGAGCTCTTCGGAGTCCCAGTTGACGCTCTACCGTCGGCGCGACGTCGGAGT
>DASWIB010000158.1:0-6078 GCA_036397915.1 Thermoanaerobaculia bacterium
CGAGAACGTTCGGGATGATCCCGGATTCTTCAACGCGGTTTTCTCGGTCTCGGAGCAGGGGACACTCGCGTACCAGGAAGCGGGCGGCACGACGGGACTGTCGGAGCTCGCCTGGGTCGACCGCTCGGGAAAGAAGATCGACGTGCTGGGTGATCCCGCCGACTACTACGAGCCGAGAATCTCGCCCGACGGCCGTCGCGTCGCGGTCGCAGTCGGCGATCCCGGCGACATCTGGGTCTACGACGTCGCCCGGCGCGTTCGAACCCGCCTGACGTTCGCGGGCGCGGATGACTCCGCCCCCGTCTGGTCCCCGGACGGGACGCGCGTGGCGTTCCATTCCGGCAGGTCAGGCAGCGGAGACCTGTACGCAAAGGTCGCCTCCGGAACAGGAGCCGACGAGCTTCTTGCGTCATCGAAGATCTTCAAGGTTCCCAACGGCTGGTCTCCCGACGGGCGATACCTCGCTTACATCGCGTTTCAGGGCGCGCCCGGCTCGAAGGCGGATCTCTGGTTGCTCTCGCTTCCGGACCGCAAGGCTTCGCCCCTTCTCCAGACCGAGTTCGACGAGGTCGCCGCGGCCTTTTCTCCGGACGGCCGTTGGCTCGCCTACGCGTCGAACGAGTCCGGGCGTTTCGAGATTTACGTCCAGCCCTTTCCCGGGCCTGGGGGAAAGTGGCAGATCTCAACTTCCGGGGGAGTACATCCTCGCTGGGCTCGGGGCGGAAAGGAGCTCTTCTTCGTGGCTCCCGAAGGAAAGATTATGAGCGTCGAAATTCGGACGGGCACTCTCGTCGAGGCTGGGACGCCGCAGGCCCTCTTCGCCACTTCTCTCAAGAGCGCTCCCGGGCCGCCATACGACGTCAGCTCCGACGGCCAGCGGATCTTGCTGAACCGGCCGATCGGCGAGGAGTCGGCGCCTCCCATTACACTCGTGCAGAACTGGACGGCGGCCGTCAAGCGCTGATCGCGAAGGGTCGCACTGGCGATTGCGGTTCCACGTTCTCTTGCGTTTTTTCTCGTAAGCCTCGCTCTTCCGACTTCGCTACCATGCGGGCGTGGCCGCCGGCTTCTGGCCCCGCATACGTCGCTACTACCTCGCCGGGCTTCTCGTGCTGGCGCCGACCGCGATCACGCTCTGGGTCGCGTGGAACCTCTTTCGCTTTTTCGACGACATCTTCGGGAAATGGCTGCGCGCGCGCGGCGTCTCGGTCCCGGGTCTCGGCTTCGTGCTTCTCAACCTGCTCCTTCTGCTGCTCGGCTGGCTCGCGACCAAGCTCCTCGGCCGACGGGTTTTCGCGATCTGGGACCGCCTGATGGCGCGAGTGCCTCTCTTGAACAAGGTCTACGCCACGCTGCGCCAGATCGCCGAGCTGCTGCTCGGGCCGCCGCGCGAAGGCTCTTTTCGGCGGGTGGCGGTCGTGGAATACCCGGTGCCCGGCTCCTACGCCGTCGGTTTCGTCACCTCGATCGAGTCGGGAGAGGCCGGCGATAAGTTGGGCGCGAAGCTTTGCAGCGTCTACGTGCCGAAGGCGGTCAACCCGATCACCGGATATCTGCTGCTCGTCCCGGAAGAGCGCGTGCGATACCTCGATATGACGCCGGAGGAGGCCATGAAGATGGTCGTCACCGCCGGCGCGCTCGTGCCTCCGGCAAAAAAATGAGCCCGGCCGCTCGCGAGCAGCCGGGCCTGTTACGACTTCGCTACCTGAGCTGCCCGCGGATCGCGCCGGCCGGAAAATCGGTGTTGTGGACGTTGACGTAGTAATCCTCCGGGTGTTGGATGATCGCGAGGATCAGCTCCTTTGCCACGTCGGCGACGCAGCCGCTCGATGATCCGCTCTCGTCGGGCGGTGCCAAGGGGACGACGATCGGCCCGGGGCTGCCTGCCGGCGCCACGTGGATATGGGCGCCGGTCGCCGGCAGCGTGATGTTTGCCACGAGGATCTGGAAGCAGACCTGCCCCTGGCCGGGATTGAGTCGCAGGACGGCGAAGCCGACGCCGTCGGGATCCCCCGGTCCCGGAGCCTCTTGATCGCCCGTCATGACCACCGCGAAGGGCCGGCCTCCCTCGTCTCCGTACACGGGCAACGCGACGATGACCAGACCCACCAGGAAAAGAAACAGAACGGATTTCCTCATCTCTACCTCCTTCAATCCTGGCTCAGCGAATTCTGAGCTCACAATTGCGCGGTTCACAGGATCCAGCCTCTACTTGCGGCGGGAGATCTCGTAGATCACTCCGTCGGCGAGCGAGACGAGAAATAGGTTTCCGCTCGGGCCGGTCTGGATCTCGGTGACGATCCCGAATCCGGTTCCGAAGAGCAGGCTCTCGCTCTCGGTGATGTCGTGGAAGTCGAGGTTGTCCGCGACCCGGTCCTCGAGCCGCGGATCGTCCACGCCGATCTTGCGGCGGTTCCCGGTCAGGTTGAAACGGAACACGGCCCCGCCGAGCGTGTCGAATGTCGCGAGCCCGACGAACAGGTCGCCGAAGTATTGCGGGCCGAGCGCCCGGCTGTTCAGGAATCCGATCCCCGCGGGCGCCACGACGTGCTTCCACGAGAACTCCGGGTCGCTGTGGTGCGAGCCGGGGAGCGCAAACAGCCGCGAGAGCGCTTCCGCGGGCGTGTCGGCGATTCGCTCCGGGCCCCAGCGGAACTGCTGGAGGTTCGGGAAGTCCTCGTGGTGGAGCGACGTCGTCTCGATCGCCTTGTAGTCGGCGACGCGGGAGACCGGACCGATGATCTGGATCCAGCCGGAGTTGAAGCCGGGCGCGACGATGTTCAGCTCGTCGTACGCGTCCTCGCCGTTCTCCTGGTCCCACAGATTGCCGGACAAGGGATCGAACGCCATCCCGAAGCTGTTGCGGACCCCGTAGGCGAAGATCTTCTGAATGTTCGCCCCGACCTCTCCGCCCATCGCTGCGCCCGCCGCGAAGAACGGATTGTCCGAGGGCGTCGATCCGTCGTCGTTCAAGCGGAGGATGACGCCGGTGAAATGAGCGTCGTCGGGCTCGGGCCCGCCGAACTGGTCGTCGGGAACGGTAGGGCCCAGCCCCGTCAGCGTGGGCCCTGACGGCAGGTTCTGAAGCTGGCCGCGCCGGCCCACGTCTCCGAACATGACGTAGAGCTTGCCGTCGGGCCCGAACCGGATCACGCCGCCATCGTGGTTTGCCCGCGCGGGCTGATCTTCGTCCCCCTGGTTCGGGGGGACGGGCGCGCCGTCGTTCTGGAACGAGCGCAGCTTGACGAGGTTCACATCAAAGGTCAGAGTCGAACCATCCCACACGAAGCGGTCCACGCGGTTTCCGAGCAGCGGCGCGGCGAGGACGTCTCCCGTGTCCGCGCCGAGCTCCGGCACGTCCGCGCACTCCGTCGCCGTAGGGAAGAAGGGATTGTCGATCGGCGGCGGCGCCTGGCAGCTCCAGAAAAGATAGACGTGCCCGTTCGTCGAGAACTGCGGGTGGAGCGCGATTCCGAGGAGGCCGCGCTCGGAAGCATTGTTCACCGCGAGGTCGAGGACCGTTGCCGATACTTCGCCGTTGACGACGCGCTTGACCTCGCCCGTGTCCTTCTCGATGACGAGCCAGTCGTTCTCGCCGAGAAAGGCGATCCCGATCGGCGTCGTGAGGCCGGCGACCGCGGCCGACACTCTCAGGTTGTTATCGACGAGGGCGGGACCGGACGCCTGAGCGTCCAGACGTCCGATCCCACCCCCAAGGAGGTAGAGACCTGCCGCCGCCCCGCCGGCGAGGAGGACTCCGACGGTCGACCGCAGCTTCGCGAATGTCGATGGGAAACAGTTGACTGTTTTCATGGAAAGGGCCCCCGCCAAAAACCGAACTACCGCGCCCGCTTCCGGCCGATTCCGGTTGCGGGCGCAAGCGAGGATCAAGCAAGGAGTGCGCCACATGACGGCGCTAACTCTTTTCTAATCTTTAGGATACGTTAAGGAAGGCCGGCGACCGGCTCGAACCGGGTTTACGCCGGGCGTCGAATCTCCGTGATGCCATCCATGTAGGGTCGCAGCGCCGGCGGGATCTCGACCGATCCGTCCGCGCGCTGGCCGTTCTCGAGGACCGCGACGAGCGTGCGCCCGATCGCGAGCGCCGATCCGTTCAGCGTGTGCACGAACTCGGGTCTTGCTCCCGTCGCCCGCCGGAAGCGGATATTCGCGCGGCGCCCCTGGAAGCTTTCGCAGTTCGAGCAGGAGGAGATCTCGCGGTACGCGTTCTGACCGGGCAGCCAGACCTCGAGATCGTAGGTCTTTGCGGACGCGAAGCCGAGATCGGCCGTACAGAGCGAGACCACGCGGTAGGGAAGCTCGAGCCGCCGCAGAACTTCTTCGGCGTGGCCGGTGAGCGTTTCGAGCGCGGCGCCGGAGCTCTCGGGAGCGGTGAGCATCACGACCTCGACCTTATCGAACTGGTGCTGTCGAATGAACCCGCGCGTGTCGCGGCCCGCGGCGCCGGCCTCGGCCCGAAAGCACGGTGTGAAAGCCGTGTACTTCAGCGGAAGAGCCTCGGCATCGAGGATCTCGTCGCGGTGGAGGTTCGTCAACGGAACCTCGGCGGTCGGGATGAGGTAGAGGCCTTCGCGGGTGAGAAAGAGGTCCTGCTCGAACTTCGGAAGCTGCCCGGTTCCGAAAAGCGTCTCCGCGTTGTTCAAGAGCGGCGGCACGATCTCCTCGTAGCCGTGCTCGCGCGTCTGGAGGTCGAGCATGAAGGCGCCGAGCGCACGAGAAAGCCGCGCACCCGCGCCTCTCAACACCGTGAAGCGCGCGCCCGCGAGCTTCGCCCCGCGCTCGAAGTCGAGAACGCCGAGCGCGGGCCCGAGGTCCCAGTGCGCCGCGGGTTCGAAGTCGAACTTGCGCGGCTCGCCCCAGCTCCGCTCGACGCGGTTCGCCCGCTCGTCGGCGCCGCGGGGGACCGTGTCCTGCGGCGCGTTCGGAATGCCGCGCTCGACCGAAGTGAGCTCCGCCTCGACCCGCTCGGTTTCTTCCTCGAGGCCGCGGATGTCCTCCTTGAGGCTCCGCATTTCCGCGAGTGCTTCGGGCTCCGGTCTGCCGCGGACCGCCGTGAGCTCGTTTCGACGGCGGCGCTTCTCCTCGAGGCGCGTGACGATCGCGCGGCGCCTCGTGTCGACCGCGATGAATCGCTCGACGCCGGAGTTCGCGAACCGCTCCGGCGTGTCGGAGAGCAGCCGCTCCGCGTTCTCCCGCAGATACTCGCGTGATAGCATGAATTGCGCGATTTCACCTCGCGCGGGCAGTCGAGTCAACTGTTTGAGCCCCGCCTTCCCCGATGTCGCTTGCGTCGTCGTCAACCGCGACGGCGGCGAAGCGCTCTTCGACGCGATCCGGTCCATCGAGAAGCAGACCGCGATCGACCTCTCGGTGGTCGTCGTCGACAACGGCTCGCAGGCGGCGGAGCGGGAAAAGCTCGCCCAGGTGGCGCCGTCCGTGCGGATGGTTGCTTTCGCGCGAAACCTCGGCTTCGCAGCGGCGGCAAACGAGGGGATCGCACGGACGCGCTCCCCCTTCGTGCTGGTCGTGAACAACGACGCGGTGCTCGCGCCTGATTACACCGCGCGGCTCGCGGCGCGCCTCGCGCTCGACGAGCGGCTCGCGGCGGTGCAGGGTCTCGTGCTCGATCGGGGAGGAACCCGCATCGACACCGCCGGAATCGAGTGGAACAGTCGCGGGGAGGCGGTGCCCGTCCTGTGGGGAGCCGATCCGGCGAGCGTGGCAAAACGGGTGTTCGAAGTCTCGGGCGTCTCGGCAACCGCCGTCCTCCTCCGCCGAGAGGCGCTCGAAGATGTCGCTTCGCACGGCCATTACTTCGACGATCGGTTCTTCGCGTACTACGAGGACGTCGATCTCTCGCTCCGCCTCGCCCGCGCCGGCTGGCGCTTCGCCTGCGACCCGGAGGCGGTCGCCTGGCACGAAGGTTCGCGAACCGGCCGCCGGATGCCGCTCCGCCGCGCACTGTGGACCGCGCGCAATCGCTGGCGCACCCTCTTCGGCAACTTCGAGCCGCGCTGGATCGCGCGAAACCTCCCGAGGCTCCTGCACGCGGACCTC
>DASWIB010000159.1:0-11577 GCA_036397915.1 Thermoanaerobaculia bacterium
CACAGCTCCCCCGGCGGAACCGCCATGAACGGTCTCGTGGTGGTGAGCGGCGCGGGCGTCACCCCGACTTCGACTCCGAGCGCGACGCCGATCCTCTCCACGCCGACGGCGTCGCCGACTCCGACCGCGACGTCGCCCGCAACGGCGTCCGCCACTCCGACCGCGGCGCCGACGGTCACCGCGACGGAGATCCCCGGACCTCCTCCGGCCACACCGCAGGCCGGCGGGGCGATCCCCGATCTCGACGCGCGAGGGCGGATCCTGCTCGCTCTGGCGCTCGCCGCCGCCGGCGTGGCCGCGCTCCTCGTGACGAACCGGCGCTAAGGTGTGTGGGGGACCGTCAGGTCCCCCGCCGACGGACTACTCGGACATATTCCCAGCGCGGGCTCCCGCGCCGCCGCAACCCGAAGGGTGGACGGCCTTTTGCGCGCGGCGTCAGAGGGCACTCGTTTGAATTGCCGTGACCTTCGCCGCGCTCGGCAAAAGGCCGGACACGACGCCCGCATCCATTTTTCAGCAGCCTGCTAGACCTTGGTCGAGGTGGCGTGGAAGGTGACCGCAATCACCGACGGGCGACGCTATACTTTCGAGTCCCCTGAACAGAGTCTTGCACGCGAAAACCAGGAGGAGCCTATGTCGAAGCGTTCGTCGCCAGCGGTAGTGGTCCTCGTCGGCCTCACCGCCGTCCCGCTGATTGCGGCACCGGTCCCCACGCGGATCGCCGCCGACACCGAAGTGGCCGTCTACGACGTGTCGGATCGGGCAGCGCAGAGAGCCGAGCTCCATCGCTCGCTCGTCGAGAGAGAGTCGGCGCGCGGCCTCGCGCGCGCGCTCGAGGTGAAGCTCACGGAAGCCGAGAAAGCCGACGCCGAGGCGCGCGTGGTCGACGGCCGCCTGCGGGTCGGCATCGAAAAGGCGCTCTGTGCGGTCGTGAAGATCGGCTCAAGGGCCAAGTTCGGCGCGACGGAGACCGCGGCGGACGGCACCGTCGTGTGGAGCGCTCGGGTCGCCGCGCCGGGTGCGACGGCGCTCCGGCTGCACCTCTCCCCCTTCGATCTGCCCGAGAGCGCGGAACTCTACGTCTATTCCGCCGACGGGCAGGCTCATGGCCCCTACACCGGCCGCGGACCCATCGACGACGGGGAGCTTTGGACCAACACGATCTTCGGAGACGAGGTCAGGCTACAGCTGCGAGCGGCTGCGGACGACCTCGCGCAGACGCGGCTCGTGGTCGCGGGCCTGGGTTACATGGGGACCGGCTTGCCCATGGCCGGCTCCAACCTCTGCAGCGACAATGCGGCATGTGTCGAGAATGCCGCGTGCTGGAACGTCTCCGCCGTTGCGCAGGCGCGGGACGCCGTCGCGAGCATCCTCTTCGCCTCCGGCGGCTTCTACTACATCTGCTCCGGCGGGCTCATCGCGGACAGCGCCGCCGGCACCGTGCCGTACTTTCTGACCGCCAACCACTGCATCTCGCGCAGCAGCGAAGCGTCGAGCATGGAGAGCTACTTTGACTACGAGTCCGGAAGCTGCTCGCAACCCAACTGCACCCAACCCTACTTCGGCAACCCGGACACTCTCGGGGCCCAGATCGTGGCCGGCAACCGGACAGGCGACTACACGCTGCTCCGTCTGTCCTCAGCCCCGACTACCGAAGACGGCAACGCGGTCTACCTCGGCTGGAACTCGAGCCCGGTGGCGAACTCCAACGGCGTCGGCCTCCACCGCCTGAGCCATCCCTCGGGTTCCCCGCAGGCCTACTCCGCGCACACCGTCGACACTTCGAAACCGACGTGCAGCTCCTGGCCCCGTGGAAGCTGGATCTACAGCCGGGACACAGAGGGAGCGACCGAAGGCGGCAGCAGCGGCTCTCCCGTGCTGAACGCATCGGGCGAGATCGTCGGTCAGTTGTCAGGCGCGTGCGGCTTCAACGTCAACGACAGTTGCGACAGTGCATCGAATGCGACCGTGGACGGCGCGTTCGCCAGCTACTACAGCCAGGTCGCGTCGTTCCTGGGCCCCGGCGGCCCGGGGTGCTCTCCCGGCGGCGCGAGCTGCAGTGCAGCCTCGCAGTGCTGCTCGGGGACCTGCAGGGGCAAGCCCGGAAGCAAGACCTGCAAGTAACCGTTCGTCATTTTTCGTGAAGCAGGAGGAGCCTTCGAGCTCCTCCTGCTGTTTTCGTTCGTCCCCGCACAGTTTGCGCACGACTGTAAAGAGTCAGTCCCGGGCGGACAACTCCCGGCCAATCGGATGGAGGAGCCAGCGCTCGTCGAAGTACGGTGTGCGGCGATAGAACCAGTCGAGCCGCTGCTCCCGGCTCGCCGCGAACGTCGGGTCGTCCCGTAGCGCCTTCTCGAACTCCGCGCGCAGGGCAGGGTTCTCCGCGAGCATCTGCTCGGCCATCGGCTCCATGAGGTAACCCTCGGCGTACTCGGCGCGCTGGAGCGCCCGGTGAAAGAACCCCGTCTGGAAGAAGGAGTCGGGCGAAGCGGGCTCGAGCAGCAGCATGACGAGAGTGCCGAGCGGCTGGTCGGTCGGCACGCGGACGGAGCCGGGAGCGAGGCGCTCGCGCCGTTTTTCCGGCAAAGAGCTCGCGGTCACCCTCACCCGCCCTTCGAACGGCTCGGGCTCGAACGTCACTTCCGTGAAGCGGTCCATCTCGACGTCGACCTCGCGCGCCTGCGAGAGGCGCTCCATCCGGATCCCGTGGAGCGCGAGCCGCTCGATGACGTCCGCCGCCGCCGCGGGCACCCAGTAGGCCGCGGGGCGCCGGGCGGTCGCTTTGGCCACGTCGACGCGCTGGAAGGGAAGCGTCAACTCCACCGGCCTGCCGGTCCACTCGACGCGCTTGCCTCCGGAGACGATCGAGTCGGAAACTCGGGACTCGATGCCTTTGAACGTGATCCTCCCCGGCTTCTCCGAGTTCTTCCAGTCGATCGGCACTTCGGTCAGCCGCCTCGCCTCGTCCTCGCGGACCGCCTTGCGCAAGGCCTCTCGTTCGGAGCCGAGCAGAGCCAGCGTGCTTTCGAGCAGCACGTAGGTTCCGAGGACTCTCTGCGCATAGGGCTTCAGTGAGTGCGTCTCGACGACGACGGTCGGCAGATGGCGGGCGTCGCCGTAACCCTGCGAAAACCGAATGCCCGCGGTCCCGTCGACGACGCCTTTGGCGGGATCCGTCTCCTCCTGCAGCGCGAGATAGGGCCCGGGAATGTGCCCCATCGCCTCGAGATCGCGCGTCGTGCGCGCGACCCAGTGTTGCCCGAGCCATCGCGCGATCGCCGGCGACCAGGCGTGGGGACCGTTGAAGATGTGAGTGATGTCGTACTGATAGTCCAGGCCGTCGGAGACGTGAAGGTCGAGATAGAGGTCCGGCTTCCAGCGGTCGAGAGCCTTCACGACGGCGCGCGTCTCCGGGGCGTCGAGCTTCCCGTAGTCGCGGTTCAGGTTCAGGTTCTGCGCGTTGGTCCGCCAGCCGCTCTCGGCGGGTCCGCGCTGGTTGATCCGGGAGTGGCGCGAAAAGCGCTCATGCGCGTCGACGGAGAGGATCGGAACGAAGAGGAAGTTCGCGCGGTCGAGCAGCGAGCGCTTTGTCCCGCGCACCGTCATGTCGCGCAGGAGCATCAGGCCGGCGTCCTTGCCGTCAATCTCCCCCGCGTGGATGCCGGCCTGCGCGAAGATCACCGGCTTGCCGGTTGCGCGAAGCCTCTCCGGAGTGAAGGCCTTCTCCTTCGACGCGATGACCATCCAGACGTCCCGGCCCTCCGGGCTCTTGCCGAGCGAAACGAGGCGCACCTCCGGCGCGGCAGCGACCAGTCGCTTCAGGTAGGCGATCGTCTCGTCGTAGCGGGGAGTGCGTTCGAAGCGGGCGCGCTCGGCCGGCGTCGCCCAACGGTCTCCCGGCTCCAGAGCCAGAGAAAGACTCCTTCCCTTCCACGGGATCTCTGGCGGGAGCCCGGCGCGGATTTCTGCGAGCGCACGCCAGCCCAACGCCAGCATCAGAAGCGCCGAAACGAGAATCACCCGGGAAAAGGCGTGCTTCGTCGCGATCATGCCTCCTGTACGAGGTCGATCACGGGCCGGGTTCACCCCGTCGCGCGTCTGACCTCCTGACCCTGAAACCCGCCGAGTACGCAAACGGTTGCAACGGGTTCGGGGCTCAGGGAAGACGATCTCGCGGCGAGAGCAGCGACGAAAAAGGGGCGCGTTTTTCACGGCGCCCCGAGAAACACTCCGTGAGCGTCCGGCCACTACGTCTGCGCGAGAGCGTCTACGCGCTTCTTCATCTCCTCGGGTGACACGTCCTCGATGTGCGTGGCGATGTGCCACGTGTGGCCGAACGGGTCGTTCAGGGTGCCCGCTCGGTCGCCGTAGAACTTGTTCTCGATCGGTCTCACGAGCTTCGCGCCCCCGGCAATCGCTCGCTCCACGGTCCGGTCCACGTCCTCGACGTAGAGCAGCAGGCTGACCGGAGAGCCTCCGGGAGACTGCGGGCCCCGGTACCCCATCTCAGGGGCTTCATCGGAAAGCATCAGGTGCGAGTCGCCGAACTTGATCTCGGCGTGGCCGATCTTGCCCTCGGGCGCGGGCATCCGCATGATCTCCGTCCCGCCGAACGCCTTCTGGTAGAACTCCAACGCCTGCGCCGCGCCCTTCACGATCAGGTACGGCGTGAGGTTGTGGTAGCCCTCCGGAACCGGTTTCAGCTTGCTGGCCATGAATCGTTCTCCTTTCTAAGAGTTTGTCCGAGTAATCTTTTGTCGGAGGACCTTGCGGTCCCCCGAACCCCCTAGGCGAGACTCAGCTCGCCCGCAGTTTCTTGACGGGGGTTGCGATGTATCACGTTTCCGAACGGATCCTTCACATCGACGATGCGAATTCCCCCCAGCCCAGCGGCTCGCCGCGGGTGGAGATACAGCGTGCGGGCTACTCTGCCGTCTTGTCCGGCGTGATCGCGGTCTCGGTCGCGACCTGGAACTTCTTGTAGTCCGAGTACTCGGAGAGCGAGTCGATGCGCAGGCCTTTGACGAGCAGCAGCCGGGCCCTCCCTCGGAAGCGGGCCTCGGACGGAAGCCAGAGCTCACCGTTCACTTTGCGTCGCTGAAAGGACGCGGTCGCCCCTTTGTAGAGCCGCGCGATCACACCGAGACCATAGGAGAACGTGTCGAGCAGCTCTGCCTCCGCGCGGACGACCTGGTAGTCCTCTTCGTCGACCCAGGCACGGCCGGAGAATTTCTGGAGGATCTTGCCCGGCCGCGTGGAAGGCTTGACGCCGGCCCGGGGACGAAACGTGACCAGGACGGCGCTGCGCCCCTCGATCGTCTCGCGGCCGTCGATCTGGATGTCGTAGACCCGAAAGAGCTCGTCGACGATCTCCTGCTCCCGGCGTTCGCGCTCCGCCATCCGGTCGCGGCGCCTGGCCTCGGCCGCGTCGCCCTTCCGGGTCGCCCGATCAACCTTCTTCTCGTGCTCACGATCCTGCTCGGCCAGCTTCTCGGCCGACAGAGCCCGCCCGTTGCGCTCCACGAGCTTGCGATAGGTGAGGCGGGTGCGTGCGGATGGGTAGACCTCGTAGACCTCATGCTTTTCCCCCTTCACGTGGCCCTTCGCGTCGAACCGCCGCTCGACGCGTCGTTCGCTAAACGTGTACTGATCGAGCAGGTAATCGTCGCTGTGGAGGCGCTGTCGCACCTCGTCCAGGAACGCGCGGATCTCTGGGAGAGGACGCTCCGGCTCCTGCTGAGCGAGCGCGGGAAACCGCGCCAGACAGAGTGCCCCGAGAAACAGAGCGACGAGATGGCGGGGACTTCGGAAGGGGCTCAAGCGCACCGTGACACCAGCGCGATGATATCCGGCTCTCGACCGGCAGCATGCTGCTCGCCTCGGGATCGGACTGGCTCCGGCTCGAGTCTAGAGACAGCTCGTTCCCCGCGGTGACAATACTGATTGACCCGGTGCTAGGCTCGGTTCGCAGGGAGATTGATGGATAGCGAGACAGCCGACGAGATCAAGCGACACTTCGACGCCGTCGCCGGAGGGCTGCAGAGCGAGATCCACATCGTCGCTGGCGGACTTGTCGCGACGAACGAAAAGCTCGATCGGACGAACGAGAGGCTGGATCGGACAGCCGAAAAGTTCGATGAAAGGCTCGATCGTCAGGACGAAAAGCTGGATCGGAGAGCTGCAGAGCTCGATGAAAGGCTCGATCGCCAGGGCGAAAAGCTGGATCGGAGAACCGAAGAGATCAAGCGACACTTCAACGTCGTCGCCGAGGGGCTGCGGAGCGAAACCCGCACCGTCGCGGAAGGGTTTGTCGCAACGAACGAACGGCTCGATCGGCTCGAAGTGCAGATGTCCGAGGGATTCGATGACGTGAAGTCGATCATTCGCCTTTCCTTCGGCGACCTCGATCGGCGGGTTCAGTCGCTCGAAAAGGGTCGACCAAGCTAGGGGGGGCCCCCGCCAACAGATACTCGGACAGGCTCCTAGGGGGTGCGGGGGACCGCAAGGTCCATCTGGACGAAAACGGTCGCGTGGTTGACGAACGTGACGCGTATCTCGCCGCGGCCGACGCGCCGCGGAGGAGTCGGCGCCGCCGGAACGTCGGCCCGCTTACGCCACGGGCCGGGCTCGCGGGTCTTCATCCATCGCAGGAAGTCGCCGAACCCCGCGTGCCGGGTGAGCACCTGGTTGCGGAACCGCCGCCCGTCGAAGTGATCCGACACGGCCATGGAGTCAGGTCTCCACTTGCCACTTTTGACAAACCAATTGGTCACATCTGTATCCGACGACTCCGAGCAAAATGCCCGAAGCGAAGAGCAACCCGCATTCGATCGTCACTGCGTCAATCCACCGGCGGATGCGTTCACCGAAGACTCCCCCTATTCTCAGGCGGCGGTCCGAGCGCCGGCGGGTTCCGGGGAGCCGTCGCTGTGCGCTCTCGCCGAATCGCTCAGCCCCGGGCTTCTACTTCAACTTCGTCGATGTTGCCGAGATCGCCGAAGGCTGCTGGCTCGCGGCCACCACTCGGAGTCCGTCTTCGACCGGTAGTACACGTTCGATCGGTTCGCATTCCAGCCGGTCTCGGTGATCGGCATCCTCGTATGGTCGAGCGCCGCGAGCGAGCTGACGTACACGACGCGCTCGACTCCAGCCTCTGCCGCGGCTTCGAGGGCGTGCCTCGTTCCGGCGAGGTTGGCGTGGTAGATGTCGCGCTCCGGGTCTTTCGCCCAGTGCTTGAATACGGCACCCACCTGGTAGAGCACGTCGACGCCGCGCATCGCGTCCAGAAGCGATGCCTTGTCGAGGAGATCGACCCGGGCGACTTCGCTTCCCAGCTTCCGCAGGGCATCCGCGTGCGCCGGGTTGCGGACTCCGGCGATGACTCGCTCTCCCTTGCCGACGAGGACTCGAACGAGGTTGTTCCCAAGATGCCCATTTGCTCCTGTGACGAGTGAAGTAGATTGCATTTTGTTCCTCCGACATCCTTGCCTGTCATTCATGCGGCCGAACAGTCACCTCCGGACGGCGGGTGAAGGCTCTCGACAGGTTCATGACTTCTGTCCGGGCGGGGACCGGCCCGGCCCGGCCGCCGAAAAGGACGTCGCTGTGCTCGGCGAGGAACTCGGCGACGCTCGTCGGCGGGTGGCCGGTGAGCTCCTCGTTGTTCCAGATCATTGGTTCCCCTTTCCTTCCTCGATGACGCTCACGCCACCTTCAGGACGATCTTTCCGCGGGCGTGGCCGGTCTGCGACAGCTCCTGGGCATGTCGTGCTTCGTCCAGGGGAAAGACGGCCTCGACGATGGGCCGCACCATCCCGGCGTCGATCAGCTTCGCGATCTCGGCGAGCTGAACGGAATCCGCGCGGGTCGAAACCACCGCGGCTCGAACGTCATGGGCAGCGGCCTGCTCGGCGGAAGGCTCCTCGACGGTCGAGACGAGGATTCCGCCGGCCTTCAGCACCTTCCAGGAGCGCGTCAGCGTATCGCCTCCCACCGTGTCGAAGACGAGGTCCGCGTCGCAAACGACGCGGTCGAAGCGGCTCTTTTCGTAGTCGATCGTCAGGTCGGCTCCGAGGTTGCGGAGGAATTCCTGGTTGCGCCCGGACGCGGTGGCGGTGATGAACGCGCCCTTCCACCGCGCGAGCTGCACCGCGAAGCTTCCGACACCGCCCGCGCCGCCGTGGATCAGAATTTTCTGGCCGGTGCGCAGCCCACCCTCGTCGAAGAGTCCCTGCCAGGCCGTCAGCGCGGCGATCGGAACGGAAGCGGCATGCACGTGGTCGATGGACCTGGGTTTCAACGCGAGCTCCGACTCGGGGACGACGGCGTACTCGGCGTAGGTCCCGTCTCGCACGATGGACGGATACCCGTAGACCTCGTCCCCCTTCGTCAACAGCGTGACGTTGGGTCCCGTCTCCTCGACGACGCCCGAGACGTCCCACCCGGGGACGAACGGCATCCGGTAGGCGAGCGCGTCCTTCAGGTGCCCCTGGCGGACTTTCCAGTCCATCGGGTTGACACCGGCAGCGCGGATTCGCACGAGGACCTCGCCCGGACCCGGCTTCGGCCGCGGCGCCTCCTCGTACCTCAGAACCTCCGGGCCGCCGTACTCGTGAACTCGGACTGCTTTCATCGTCTCCATCGGGTGCCCCTCCATGGGTTTCAAACGACCAGGTTCACCGAGCCAGATTCGCTTTACTCTTAGCCAAGCGGCGTGCCACGCGGCGCGGACGCGACGGCGGCGGTCGTGACGTCTCCAAAGCGCTGCAGGCGAGTGACTTCGGTTCGAACGACCCGGCCCGGCCGGAGAGAGATGCGCGCGGCGAGGCTGTCGAGAATTCGACAGCCTGTCGGATTCCCGGCGGATAGGGATCAACGCGAGCGTCGCTTCGAACCGGACGGACCTTTTCCCCTGGACGTGAAGCGCGCGCTTCGAACCTTTCGCGCGCCAGGCGGGATCTACGATGCCCGGTCGCTCAAACCCGACTTCGAGGTTCTGGATTCGACGGACGGCCGTCGGCGCGGAATGAACAAGCTCGTCCTTCGTTTTTCCACCTGAACTGTCGCGGGAGACGGTATCCGCATGTCGAGAGCCGCAACGCTCAGCCGCCGCACCTTGCTGTCCTCTCTCGTGGCCGCGGGCGCCGCCTCCGTTCTCCGACCGTTGACCGCGGCTGCGCCGCCGAGACTCATCCTCACCCGTCCGATCCCCTCGAGCGGTGAGAGGCTGCCGCTCGTCGGGCTCGGCAGCTGGATAACGTTCAACGTCGGAGACGACCCTGTCGCCCGCGACTCCTGCACCGACGTCATGCGGGCTTTCTTCCACGACGGCGGGCGCTTGATCGACTCCTCGCCGATGTACGGCTCCTCGCAAGAAGTGATCGGATACGGACTCAGGAAGCTGGGCAAGCCGTCACGACTCTTCTCGGCCGATAAAGTCTGGATCTCTTCCGGGGGGCGCGGCCCGTCCCAGATCGAGGACTCCCGTCGCCATTGGGCCATTCCTCGCTTCGATCTGCTCCAGGTTCACAATGTCCTCTCATGGGAGGAGCATCTGCCGACGCTCTTCTCCATGAAGGCTGCCGGTCGGCTGCGCTACGTCGGGATCACGACATCGGAAGGGCGCCGGCACGCCGAGATCGAACGGATCATGCGCAGCCACCCTCTCGACTTCGTTCAGGTCACCTACAACATTCTCGATCGTGAAGTCGAAAATCGGATCCTTCCGCTCGCGCGGGAGCGGAAGATCGCCGTCATCACCAATCGTCCCTTTCGCCAGGGCTCGCTGATCCGTAGCGTCGAGCGGCATCCCCTGCCCGCCTGGGCGCGTGAGATCGACTGCGCAAACTGGGCGCAGCTCCTGTTGAAGTTCATCGTTTCGCATCCGGCCGTCACCTGTGCCATTCCCGCCACGAGCCGCGTGGACCACGTGCGGGAAAATTTGGGCGCGGCCTATGGCCGCCTTCCGGACGAGGCCATGCGCCGGCGGATGGTCGCCCACGTCGAAGACCTCTGATGCCCGAGTGGCGAACTTACACCCTTTCGGACCTCCAGTCGTTTTCGCTTCAGACTTACTACCGGCTATTCGAGCTCTATAACGCCGCGATCTGGCCGGGACAGATCGTGGCGTTGGGGTCAGGTCTCCACTTGCCACATTGGGGGTCAGGTCTCCACCCGCGGCGGGGGCGCCTCATCGCGGCAATCCTCGCGGGATGCTGGCTGTGGATCGCGATCGGCTTTCACGCGACCCGTTACTCAACGCTCAGTTGGGTCGCCGTCTACTTCGCGTGGGGCTTTGGGATCGAGGCGGCGCTCTTGATCTGGGCGGGTGTCATCCGCGGGCGGTTGGTGTTCGGGCCACGAGTGGACGCGATCGAGGGGGCCGGTCGTTGGATCTTCTTTTTCGCGCTCCTGGTTCAGCCGCTGATCGGCCGGCTCCTCGGCCGAGAGTGGCGTCAAATCGAGATCTTCGGAGTGGCCCCGGATCCGACAGCCGTCGCTACCCTCGGCATTCTGTTGCTCGCGACCGGTCGGGTGCGCTGGGAGCTGATTGCCCTGCCCGTCCTCTGGTGCGCGATCTCCGGTGCGATGCTCGCGGCCATGGGGGCGCCGGACGCCTGGATCACACTCGTGGCGGCGCTGCTCGCCGTTACCCTGGCAGCCTGGAGGACTCTGGCGCGCCGCCGGTCGCAGCGCCGAGCGATCTAAAGCCTTCCCTCCGCACGCAGAGTTGATCGAGGCCTGGTAGTTCCCTCTCCCGCGGCTGACGCGCTCTAACTTCGCCGATCGACTCTCGCGGCGCCGGCGGACGCGGCGCGCTCGAGGAGCAGCTTGCGCTCCCGCTCGTTGCGCGTGAGCGACGCCGCGCGGTCGAGCTCCGCCCGCGCCTCTTCGACGCGGCCGAGCTTCGTCAAGAAGTTCGCGCGGACGGCCGGCAGGAGGTGATAACCCTCGAGGGACGGCTCCGAGGTCAGCGCTTCGACGATCTCGAGGCCCGCCTCCGGGCCGAACGCCATCCCGACCGCGACCGCGCGATTCAGCTCCACGACGGGTGATGGCGCGATCTGGGCGAGCGCATCGTAGAGCGCCGCGATGCGCGCCCAGTCCGTCTCCGCCGCGGTACGCGCTCGCGCGTGGCAGGCGGCGATCGCGGCCTGGAGTGCATACGGTCCGAGTGCGCCGCCGAGCTTCTCCGCACGCTCGAGCGCCGCGAGACCACGGCGGACGAGGACGTGATCCCAGCACGACCGATCCTGATCGAGCAACAGGACCGGCTCTCCCAATGGGCCGGTCCTGGCCCTCAAACGAGACGCCTGGATTTCCATCAGCGCGACGAGGCCGTGGACCTCCGGCTCCTTCGGGACCAGCTCGGCAAGGATGCGGCCCAGACGGAGCGCATCCTCGCAGAGCGCCGGTCGAATCCAGTCCTCGCCGGCCGTCGCCGAGTAGCCCTCGTTGAAGACGAGGTAGATGACCTCGAGCACCGACGACAGACGGGCGGCGAGCTCGGCCCGGCGGGGAACCTCGAAGGGGACACGCGCTTCGGAGAGGGTTCGCTTTGCCCGCACGATCCGCTGG
>DASWIB010000160.1:0-18016 GCA_036397915.1 Thermoanaerobaculia bacterium
GAGTGCGGACTCACCGGAACGAAGGAGGGGTGCGGCGAAGGTGAGTGCGGCGCGTGCACCGTGATCGTGGACGGCCAGCCGGTGAACTCCTGTCTGGTTCCGTTCGCCCAGGCGCGCGGCTCGGTCGTGACAACGATCGAGGGACTGGGTGGAGCGCACCCGCTCCAGGAAGCGTTCGTCGTCGAAGGGGGCGCGCAGTGCGGCATCTGCACGCCCGGAATGATCCTCGCGGCGGCGATGCTGCCGCGGGGCGCGGCGATCGAGGAGATCCGGACCGGCCTCGCGGGGAACATCTGCCGCTGCACGGGGTACACGGCGATCTATCGCGCGGTTCGGAAGGCGATGAGTTTGTCCGAGTATTCTCAGCGGGGGACCTTGCGGTCCCCCGAACCCCCTGGGCGACCCTCTCGCCCGCGGAGGAAGTGATGCTTCCGCTGCGGGTCGTTCTCTTCACACTCCTGCTCCCGGGCACGGTCCTGATCCTGATTCCGTGGCTGCTGTTGCGTGGCCAGCCGGCAACGGACCTGGTGCTGACGGAGCCGCCTCGCCTCCTCGGACTCGTCTTCATGGTCGCGGGCGGAGGCGTGTTGCTCACGTGCATCCGGGACTTCGCGGTGTCCGGCCGGGGGACACTGGCGCCGGTCGATCCGCCGCGTCACCTCGTTCGCGTGGGACTCTACCGGCACGTGAGGAACCCGATGTACCTCGGCGCGCTCCTGGTCCTTGTCGGAGAAGCGCTCTTCTTCGAATCGGAGACGCTCGGCTTCTACGCCGCGGTCATGGCCCTCGCCTACCACCTGTTCGTCGTGCTCTACGAGGAGCCACGCTTGAGCAACCTCTTCGGCGAGGAATACGAGAGGTATCGCCGGGCGGTGCCGCGCTGGATTCCGCGGCTCCATCGCGCCGGCCCGACGAAGCGTCGCGGATGAGAACCGCAGTCTCGCGACTCCAACTTCTCCAGCCACGCACCGTGCGAGAGGCTCTGCGGATGCTCCGCGACGAGGGACCGCTCGTTCCGCTCGCCGGCTGCACGGACGTCTACGTCGACCTGAACTTCGGAACTCTCGCGGCGAAGAGATTCATCGATCTGTGGCCGCTCGACGACCTGCGCGGGATCCGGATCACGGACGGTATGCTCTCGATAGGCGCGCTCGCCACGTACACGGAGTTGATCCGTTCGACGCTCGTTCGCAAACGCCTTCCCATCCTCGCCGCGGCCGCGCGCGAGATCGGCGGCGTGCAGATCCAGAACCGCGGAACCCTCGGCGGGAACATCGCGAACGGCTCTCCCGCCGGCGACTCGCTGCCGGTCCTCGCGGTGGCGGAGGCAACTCTCGTCCTCGCCAGCGCGGGCGGAACCCGGCGCGTGCCGTTCAATTCCTTCTACGCCGGGTACCGGAAGAGCGTCCTCCGTCCCGACGAGATCATCGCGGCCGTCGAGATCCCGCGCGTCGAAGGGCGCCAGTGGTTTCGGAAGGTCGGCACCCGCGCGGCGCAGGCGATCTCGAAAGTGGTGATGGCGGCCGTCCGCTCCGAACGCCCGCGGCTGTCGCTCGGGAGTGTTGCCCCGACGGTCGTGCGGCTGCCGAGAACGGAAGCAGACCTCGCCGCAGGTATGCCGGTCGAGCAAGCCCGGCGGACCCTCGAAGCCGAGATCCGGCCGATCGACGACCTCCGCTCGACCGCCGAGTACCGGCGGCGCGTCTCCGGAAACCTCCTCGAGCGCTTCTGGAGCGACACGGCGAAATGAAACGGACGCTCTCGCCCGAGGACGTCCAGATGGTCCTCGCGCGGATCGAAGAAGCGAACCGCACGTTTGCGAAGCGGTACCCGGGCGACTCCCCGCGCCGGCAGCCCGTCCACACCGTTTACGGCGGCGCGCACGTCTTTCAGTCCGATACCGCTCCCAAGCTCGGAGCAATCGCACGCCGGGCATTGGCGGAATACGCGCCGGAGCCGAAGGACCTCGCGCGAGTGCTCGGGCTGCCGGAGGATCTTGCCCTGCGGATCTACGACCGCGTCGCCGGCAAGCTCGAGCGAGAACCTGTCGAGGACTTCCGGATCGATTACGAGGACGGTTACGGCAACCGGCCGGACCGGGAGGAGGACGGGCACGCCGAGTCCGCGGCGATCGAGGCAGCGAAGGGACTCTCTGCGGGAACCTTGCCGCCCTATTTCGGGATTCGGATCAAGCCCTTCACCGAGGAGTTGAAGCGCCGTGCGATTCGCACGCTCGATCTCTTCCTGACGGCGCTCGTGCGGGAGACCGGCGGGCGCCTTCCCGACAACTTCGTCGTCACGCTGCCGAAGGTGACCGTCCCCGACCAGGCATCCGCGCTCGCTCAGCTCCTCGAGCAGCTCGAACGGCATCTCGGTCTCGCCGAACGGGTGCTCCCGTTCGAAATCATGATCGAAACTCCGCAGTCGATCTTCGACGAGACGGGAAGTGCAAGCCTTCCCGCCCTCGTCGCGGCGTCTCGCGGACGCTGCACCGCCGCGCACTTCGGCCCTTACGACTACACGGCGTCACTCAACATCACCGCCGCCTACCAGCAGGTGACCCATCCGGCCTGCGACCTCGCGAAGGGCGTGATGCAGGTCGCGCTCGCCGGCAGCGGCGTCTGGATCTCGGATGGCCCGACGATGATCCTGCCGGTGCCGCCGCACCGCGCGGCGCCGGGCAAGGGGCCACTCACCGACCGCCAGATCGAGGAGAACCGCGCGGCAGTGCACGGCGCCTGGAAGCTCCACTACGACCAGGTCCGCCGGTCGCTCGCGCACGGCTTTTACCAGGGGTGGGATCTCCATCCCGCACAGCTCCCGACCCGCTATGCGGCGCTCTACGCGTTCTTCCTCGAAGGACTGGACGCCGCGTCGGCGCGGCTCAAGAACTTCGTCGCGAAGGCCGGACAGGCGACGCTCCTCGGGGACGTGTTCGACGACGCCGCGACCGGACAGGGACTGTTGAACCACTTCCTGCGCGCCTGGAGCTGCGGCGCGATCACCGAGGAGGAGGCGGTCGAGAAGAGCGGGTTGACCCTGGACGAGCTCCGCGGACGCTCCTTCGTGAGGATCCTGACGAGGCGGCGGCGCTGACCGAACCTCTTCGCGTCCACCGGCCGTTCGGGCGAGCGGCGCGGTCTCGTGCGCGCTATCATCCCTTAACCCGGACTATTCATGGGCACCCGGCCGTAACAGGTGCAACTGACTGAGCCGGGGAGGCGTGCGACACGATGACTCCTCTGAGTTCAGACACATCTTGTTCCCGCGAGAGATTTTTTCGCAAGGCAAGGAAGGCCGACGACAGCGATGCCGGGGCGCATCGCAGAGGAGGCCTGACGCCGCATGGCGGAAAAAGATCCGCGGGGCGGCCGGAGTCGTTCATGAATAGTGCGGGTTAACGTCGATGTCCGGCCGGATCACACGCGAAGAAGCGCTCGCTTTCCGCATTCGTTGGGCCGAGGTGAACGCTTTCCAGCGACGAGAGGCCCGTGCGACGACGCCCGTCGAAAGGCTCGGCCAGCTGAACGCGCTCATCATTTCCGATCAGAGCCTGGGTTGGGCCGAAGCTCTCGGGACGGGTGAGGATGTCGTCCGTGAGCGGTGGAACCTGCTCAGACGGCGCTACGGTGTCTGACCGCGCACCGCTCGACCCGCTCTTTTCCGCTCTCCGTGATCTGACCCGCTGGCTCGAAGCGGAAAAGATCCCTTACGCAGTCATCGGAGGAGTGGCGGTGTCGCTTCTCTCTATCCCGAGGGTGACTCGGGACGTGGACGCCGTTGTCCTGCTCGAACGCGAACGATGGGAGGGCTTTCTTGCAGCGGGCCGGTTCTTCGGGTTCGAACCACGGCAGCCGGACTCCCTTGACTTTGCGCGACAGACTCGAGTGCTCCTGGTGCGGCACCAACCGAGCGGAATCGAGGTGGACCTCTCCTTTGGAGCGCTACCCTTCGAGCGGGAAGCCATCGAGCGGGCCCGGCCGACGGAGATCGCGGGTCTTTCCATTCGCATTCCTCGACCGGAGGACCTCGTCGTGATGAAAGCCGTCGCGCACCGGACGCGGGACCTGCTCGACATCGCGGCGATCCTCGAGGCGAACCCGGACCTCGACCGTCGACACGTACGGGAATGGGTCGAGGAGTTCTCTCGAGTACTCGAGATGCCAGAGATCCTAGGGGACCTCGAGGCGATTCTCGACCGCTATTCCGGCTGAATCGTTGGGCGGCAGCGCCTCCGGGCCGCCCCCGCCGACAGACGGTCAGCGTCCTTCTTCTCGAAGAGGTTCAGACAAACGCCGTCGCACAGATCCCACGAGTTGAAGTCCGCGACCCAGATCTCCATCTGCTTCTCGGTAACCTTCCGCGGGTCGTCGATCATGGCCGCGACCTGTCGGGCCTCCGCGATCGCCGTCTTCCAGAGATCGAGAGCAAGTCCGTGATCCTGGCCGATCTCCTTTGCGATCTTCCGCATGTCCGGAACGGAGACCCCCAACCTGCCATCAATGGTTATCCCGAACTTCGCCATTCCTCCGAGGTCGGCGGCACGCGCATTCCTCTTCAGGCGGCGCAGAACGTCCGGGACTGCCGTCATAAGGCCCGATCGCAACGAAGGGTCGAGAGCCGCGGCCATTACAAATCGAGAACTCCCGACTTCGCGGTCTTGTCGATCTCGATATAGCACGCGGTGGCGCGAGCCTTCTTGACGTTGGTCCCGGACGGCATCTTCGAGCAGAGCAGGTACGCCCCCGGCACGGGATCAATACTCATGTCAACGTGATCGGTCGATGAGCCAATCCCATTCCCCTGGCTGTCCAGCTCCTCGATGACCACGCGCTCGATATAGAGGGGGTCACTGCCGCTCACGTAGTTTCCGTTGACCAGAATCTCTCCCTGGGCGCCTTTCGTCAGAGAAATCTTGAAATTGACCATGGCTCGAAATCCTCCTCTGTTCCTTCTATCACTCGGAGAGGTCTCGCGTGATCGTCGCCTCGATCAGCCCGTACGGCTCGTCGATCGCGACGAAGATCTCGTTCTCGTTCGTCAGGCCGAACGGTAACAGATCGACGAGCAGGTGGTGCTTGTTCGGCATGGTCAACCGGATCTGCGCGAGGCCGGCGCTTCTCGCGAGCGCCGCCTCCCCCATCGCGTAGAGGCTGTGCTGCACCGAGGCGCTATCGTGCGCGGCGAAGGCCTCCAGGAGGGTGCGGCGCACGGCGTTCCACGAACCGGCGAACGGGCCGGCCGACGAGGCGTGGGTCCACACGGCGGTCAGCGAAGTCGCGAGGATCCGGTCTCGTGTCTCTTTCAGCGTCGTGTAGCGGTCGCGCCGGAAGCCGGAGAAGGCGGACTGCGCGCTCTTCAGGATCAACAGATCCGTCAGGCCGGACTCCACCAAAGCGCCGTCGCGTTCGCGTGAGACTCGAGCGGTTCGACGTTCCTCGTTCGATCCTTCGAAGGCGCTCGGATGACCGTCGATCCGCCGCCAGAGCCGCTCCTCGAACGAGATCTCGACGCGGGACAGCTGCGGGTTGTCGCTCAAGAAGTGCTCGGAGAGCGCGAGCCCGAAGTCCTCGATCTCCTCGATCGGACGCTCCCTCGCCATCGCGTACACGGTGTTCTTCATCGTGTCGGTGGGAAGCACAGCCGAGTTGTCGCCGGCGACGTGCGCGGCCTCGAAGTCCCCCTCGAAGCGGACGGCGATAGTCAGGTCCTTGATGTCGTGCCGGCCGTCCCGGCCCGCGACTTTGACGAGCCGCACGCCCGACTTGCCATAGCGGTTGGCCGCAAGGGGCAAAGTCAGGTGCCTCGGTACGTCGAATAACCGAACGGTGAGAGAAGCAGCGGGACGTGGTGGCTCTGCGCGGGATCCCGCACCTGGAACACGACCTGCGCGACGGGAAAGAAGCCGTCGACCCCGATCGCCGCGAAATATGCCTCCGTGTCGAAGGTCAGCCGGTAAGTGCCGGCCGCGAGCTCGCCGTCCGCGAGCTCTCGCACGCGCCCGTCCGCGTCGGTGCGCCTGCGGCCGAGCGTCTTCCAGTCTTCTCCGGATCGAACTTCGAGCGCGACCGGCACTCCGGCCGCAGGGCAACCCCGCGCCGTGTCGAGCACGTGCGTCGTGATCCGGCTCATTCCCCTTCCGTCGCGAGCAGCTTCTCGAGTCGCAGCCGGGTGATCTTCCGCTGCTCTTCGGCCGCGATCTCGAGCTCCCTTTTCGGCTCATTATGGAGCCGTGATTCGAGGAGCGCGAGCATTTCCCCTGCGTTCCTTCCCGAGGCGCAGACGATGAAGATGTGGCCGAACCGCTCCTCGTAGTCGCGGTTTGCGTCCGCGAGGTTCGCGAGAGTTTCCGGAGAGGCACCCTTCGTGCCCGCCTGCTCGTGCCGCGACCACGCGCGCGAGCGGTCCGAGTTCGGTGGCGGGAGGTTGGTGGGCTGCGGCGGGTGCAGGTTAAAACCTGTCCCCGCGTTGGGCTGCGGCGGGTGCAGGTCCGCAGGACCTGTCCCCGCGACTACTCTGGGGGACCCGATCTTCGGGTGGGCGGCGAAAGCTTCGAGCCAGTCGTCTTTCGAAAGCGAGCGCCAGATCCGGTCGGCCGCGGCGGCGAGGTCGTCGGCGCTTCGAAACGGCCGGGCGCCCTCCATCTGCCGTGCCCACTCGGAGGAACCGCAGCAGGAGAGTAGCCGTGCCCGTGCCTCCTCCGGCGGAAGACCGTTCAGCCGATCGAGACCGGAGCTCACGACCTCACTCACGCGACGGTGCCGAAGAGCCGCAGCCGCGCGACGCCCCCGTCCGGAAAGATGTTGAGTCGCGCGTGCGTCGACGGCGGTCCCGGGCTCACCTCCTTCTCGAATCGGTGCACCGCGTCGGGGCGCAGCGCGACCTGCGGAAGGATCTGGCGCCACTCCGCCGCGCTCGAGAGCGGGTCTCCGGCCTCGAGGACCTCGAGCGAACAGCTCCCCGGCGCGTTTCCCTTGAACCAGCTCGTATCCACCTCGACGCCACGGATCGTTCCCGGTATCCCGAACTGCACGATCGCCCAGTCGTGTCCCGGACCGCGGCGGCGGCGCGTCTCCCAGCCGTCGTTCATCCCGCGGGATGGACCGGGAAGGATCAGGTTGTGCCGCGCTCCGAAGAACATGTCGCTCGCTGCCAGGACCAGGCCGCCGTTCGCGAGTGCCGCGAGATCGATCTCCTCGTGCCGGGAGAGCTGCTCGGGGTCAGGCACGACCCGCCCGTAGACGCGCAGCCGCGCGATGCCGCCGTCCGGGTAGATGTGAAGCTTCACGTGCGTGAAGCGCCGGTCGCTCTCGACCGGAAAGCGGTTCTCCGCGTCGCCGCGCAGAGGTGACTTCGGCAGGATGTCCGTCCATCCGAAGTCCGAGCTCTCGAAGTCGGCCGCCGGATCGCCGCCGGCCTCTCCGGCCTCGATCGAGCAGAACTCGGGAAAGTTCCCTTTGAAGAATGCCGTGTCGATGCAGACGCCGCGGATCACACCCGGCAGCCCGAGGCGGACGACGCACCAGTCGTGCCCCGGCTCACGGCGCCGGCGGGTCTCCCAGCCGTCCATCCACTTCCCGCGGTCGGTGTACTCGTGCTCGAGGAAGATCGGCTTCGACGATTTGACGAGATTCTCCTTCGGCGCGAAGAATTCGTCGTTCGCGGCCACCGCGGCTCCTCCGAGACGCTCGGAGGCGAGGTCCACGAGCTCGGTGAAGTCGGTCAAGCGTTCCCTCGGCTGGGGTCAGGTTTAAACCTGACCCCCCTGCGGGGGACCACCAGGTCTCCCGCCGTCAAATGCTCGGACACTCTCCCTGCGGAGCAGGATCCTTCCGCCCGGCGGACCGAGAAATCGTCCGCGCTCGAAGATCTTCTCACCCGCGAGAAAGGTCGCTTCGACGACGCCGAGCAAGGTCCGTCCGAGGTACGGCGAGAGCTTGTGACGGTGGTGGATTTCCTCGGCGCGGACCTCGAAGGATCCATCGGGGTCCCACACGACGAGATCCGCATCGTAGCCCGCGGCAATCACCCCCTTCCGGCCGCCGACGCCGCCGAGTCGCGCGGGAGCCGCGCAGAGCCACTCCGCCAGCCGCCCGAAAGAATGGCCGCGTTCTCGCGCCGCCGTCCAGGCCGCGGGCAGCCGCAGTTGGAGTGAAGAGATTCCGCCCCAGGCGGACAGGAAGTCGCCGGTCTCGCGGCTCTTCAGTTCCGGCGGCGACGGGGAGTGGTCGGAGACGATCATTTCGACCGCGCCGCGCTCGAGCGCTTCCCACAGCCGCTCGCGATTCTCGCGATCGCGGATCGGCGGGGCGCATTTGAACTCCGTCGCGCCGTCCGGCACTTCCTCCGCCGCAAAGAAGAGGTAGTGCGGACACGTCTCCGCCGTGAGCGGCAGCCCATCTCCGTGCGCCCGCTCGATCTCCGGGATCGCTCCGGCCGACGAAAGATGGACGACATGGATTCGCGTCCGCGTCTTCCGGCAGAGCCGCGCGAGGAGCGCGACCGCCTCGTCCTCCGCACCCGGTGGGCGGGTGGCGAGATACGTCCGGTACTCCCGACGATCTCCCGAAGGGTGGTCGGCGATCCAGCGTGGATGCTCCGCATGCACGAGAAGGACCGTGCCGATCCGCGCGAGCCGTGGGAGAACTCGGGCGAGGTAGCTTTCCGACACGTGGCCGAACTCGGGCACGCCGGGTGGGACCAGGAAGCACTTGAAGCCGGGCACGCCGAGCTCCGCCATAGCAGCGAGCTCGGTCGCGTTTCCGGGAACCAGGCCGCCCCAGAAGCCGACATCGACGAAACAGCGGCCCGATGCGAGAGCGGCCTTCTCCGAGAGCGCCGCGACGGACGTCGTCGGCGGAACGCTGTTCAGCGGCATGTCGAAGACCGTCGTCACGCCCCCCGACGCAGCCGCGCGGGTGGCGGTTTCGAAGCCTTCCCAGTCCGTCCGCCCCGGCTCGTTGATGTGGACGTGAGTATCGACGAGCCCCGGCATCACGACGCGGTCTCCGAAGTCGAGGATCCCGGCGCCGTCCGCCGCATCCCCCGAATCCAGACGAACGTCGACGATGAAGCCGCCGCGGACGAGAACCGACGCCGGCCGCACGCCCTGCGGCGTGACGACCCTCCGACTCCGAATGACCGAACCCGCGCCGCTCAATTCAATGATTCAATTCCGCCCCGTGAGGACGTGGGCGATTGTCGCGGGACTCGTCCTCATCGCGGTCGTTCTCTGGGACGTCTTCGAGACGATCATTCTCTCCTGCCGGGTCTCGCGAAGGCTTCGTCTGGGAACTCCCTGGTCTCAGCGACCGCGCGATTCCGAGCCATAGAATCCCGCCGTGCCCAGTCTTCTGACGCTTCTTGCCCTCGCAGCTTTCGTGCTGGTGCTCGCCGGCCTGGCAGAGGGGTTCGTCTCCCGGGCGCCCCTCTCGTTTCCGGTGATTTTCCTGGGCCTCGGTTTTCTGCTCGGGGATCGCGGGGTGATCACGATCCCTCCACGCTCTTCGATGCTCGAGGCGGTCGCGGTCGTGACGCTCTCGCTCGTTCTCTTTCTGGACGCCGTCCGAATGAAATTCGACCGCTCCGCGAGCGAGTGGCTCATTCCATCCCTGGTGCTCGGTCCCGGGACGATCCTCTGCCTCCTACTGGTCGCCACCGCTGCACACTTTCTTCTCGGGACGGGCATCGCCGCGTCGATCCTGCTCGGGGCGATTCTTTCCTCGACCGACCCGGTCGTCGTGCGCGACGTGGTGCGCGACAAGAGGATTCCGGGGGCGGTCCGCCAAGCGCTGAAGGTCGAGGCGGCCACGAACGACGTCGTCGTGCTTCCGGTCGTGCTCGTCACGATCGCGATCACCAATGCGCAAGCCTCGACCCTCGGAGAATGGGCCGCTCTTTTCGGCAAGCTTCTCGTCGTCGGACCGGCGATCGGCTTCGCGGTCGGCGCCTCGGGCGCATGGCTGATGACGCGGGTGGACCGACGCTTCGGGATCCGGCGGGAATACCAGGCTCTCTTCGGAATGGGGCTCGTGTTCGCGTCCTACACCGGAGCCGTGGCAGCGGGCGGAGATGGTTTCCTCGCGTCGTTCGCGGCAGGCGCCGCCATCGCGGCGCTCGACCTCGAGCTGTGCGACTGCTTTCTGGAGTACGGGGACGCAACGGCCGAGATGATCATGCTCTTCGCGTTCATCCTGTTCGGCGCGGTCCTCTCGACGCTCGTGGGAACGGTTCCGCTCGCTGCCGCGCTTGGCCTGGCCGGAGTCACTCTCTTCGTGGCACGCCCGGTGGCGGTGGCGATCGTATTGCGGAGAGCGGCGGTCTCGCCGAGCGCCCGCGCCTTCATCGCCTGGTTCGGCCCGCGCGGGCTCGCCTCGCTCCTTCTCGCGCTGCTCGTCGTCCAGGCAAACATGGCGGGAGGTGAGACGATTCTCGCAATCGCCGGCATCGTAGTCACCGTCTCCGTCGTACTCCACGGCGTCTCGGCAACGCCGCTCACGACCTGGTATGCGCGCCGAGTTTCTTCTGCGACGCTGGCGGAGGAGCGGGTCAGCACCGCCAGCGATCTCCTGCGCAAGGATCCGACCGAAACGCGAGACACGCTGCGGATCGAGCCGCGGGAGCTCGCACAGCGGCTGGCCGGAGCGAACCCTCCGCTCGTTCTGGACGTTCGATCGCGATCGAGCTATGCGAAAGATCCGGAGGGCATTCCCGGCGACGTGCGCGTGCCGCCGGACGACGTCGAGAGCTGGGCGGCGAAGCGCAAGCGGGACCAGTCGATAGTCGCTTACTGCACGTGAACCGACGAGGCCACGAGCGCCCGGGCGGCGCGGCAGCTCGAGAAGATGGGGTTCGACGCGGCCGCGCTACGCGGGGGGCTCGCCGCCTGGCGCCAGGAGATGGGCGGGGTTACCGCTCCGCGCCCGGCCAAGCCAACGGATCCCGCCCTTCAGCGAGCTTGAGGACGACTGCGCTGCTCTTTTTCGGAAGTGAGTCTCGCTGCTTCGTCCTTCCGGAGAGTCCCGACGCGTTCGGCCACTTCGCCGAGCTGCGCGCGATGTACGAGCCCTGGGCGCGGGCGCTCTCGCGGCACCTCCTGATGCCGCTTCCTCCCGGGGTGCCTCCCGCCGGCGCGCCGGAGAACTGGCAGAGGCTGGAGGGAACGATGAGCGAAGAACTTTGATGTCTCAACCTCGGGGGGAGGGTCAAGGGATCGCTGCCGCCGACCTCTCCCTCGAGCTCTCGGGCGACCGCTTCCGGTCGATGGTCGAGGCGGCGACGGAGCGGGTCGTCGAGTACGTCGAATCCCTGCCGCGCCAGCCGTCAGCGGACACAGATGGTGGAGCGGAGCTCGCCCGCGCGCTCGTCGAGCCGCTGCCGGAAAAGGGACGGCCTTTCGACGAGCTCCTCGACCTCGTCTTCGAGAAGGTCGCGCAGAAAGGATTCTGCACGGCGGGACCCGGCTATCTCGCCTACATCCCCGGAGGCGGAATCCTGCAGTCCGCCGTCGCCGACTTCATCGCCGACGGGATAAACCGCTACGTCGGCGTCTTCGCGGCGGCACCCGGCCTCGCGCAGCTCGAAACAAACGTGGTGCGCTGGTTCTGCGACATCGTCGGGTATCCCGAGAGCGCCCGCGGCTTTCTCACGACCGGCGGCTCGCTCGCGAACTTCTCCGCGCTCGCGACCGCGCGCCGCGAGCGCTTACCGGAAGACTTCCTGAAGGGGACGCTCTACGCGTCCGACCAGGCGCATCACTCCGTCCAGAAAGCGGCGATGCTCGCCGGCTTCCCGGAGGCGAGCGTCCGGATCGTACCTTCAGACGAGAGGTTCCGCATTCGTCTCGATCTTCTGGCGCGCGCCGTCTCCGACGACCGGGCGTCCGGCCGGCAGCCCTTCTTCGTCGTCGGCAACGCGGGAACGACGAACACCGGGGCGGTCGACGACCTCGAAAGGCTCGCCGACTTCTGCGCGCGGGAACGCTTGTGGTTCCACGTCGACGCGGCATACGGCGGCTTCTTCCTCCTGACCCGGGGCGGCCGCGAGGCATTGACAGGAATCTCGTTGTCCGACTCGATCGTCCTCGATCCGCACAAGGGACTCTTTCTTCCCTATGGAACCGGGTCGTTGCTCGTCCGGGACGGTGAGGCGCTCAGACGCGCGCACGCGCTCTCCGCCGATTACATGCCGCCGATGCAGGAGAATCGGGACCTCGTCGACTTCAACCTCATCTCGCCGGAGCTCTCGCGCGACTGGAGAGGACTGCGCGTCTGGCTCCCGATCGCGATGCACGGCATCGGCCCCTTCCGGCGCAACCTCGAAGAGAAGCTCGAGCTCGCCCGCTGGGTGACAGCCGAGCTCCGGAAGGTCCCGGGAATCGAGATCGTCGCCGAACCTCAACTCTCGATCGTCGCGTTCCGGCTCGCGCGACCGGAGCTCGCCGCCGAGGCACAGAACGCGTTCAACCGGGATTTCCTGGCCGCGATCAACGCCCGGAAGCGCGTCTATCTCACTGGAACCATGCTGGGGGATCGGTTCGCGGTGCGGATCTGCGTTCTCTCCTTCCGCACGCACTTCGACCGAATGAGCGACGGACTCGAGGACATCCGCGCCGCAGCCGAGGAGGTCCGCTCGCGCAGGTAAAACGTCGCCGGTAACCTTCCCTCCCAGGCGCCGCACCGATAGAGTCCATGACCAGAGCGGAGGAAGGATGACAGTCAGAAGAATTGCCGTCATCGGCGCCGGAAACATGGGCAGCGCCCTGCTGCGGGGGATCCTCGCCTCCGGATGGGGCGAGAAGTCGAAGCTCGTGGCCTCTCACCCCAACAAGAAAAAGGCCTCCTCGCTCGCCAAGGAGCTGGGCATTCGGGTCACGGGGAGCAACCGGGACGCGGCGCGCGAGGCCGAAGTCATCATTCTCGCCGTCAAGCCGCAGATTCTCGAGGCCGTGCTCGCAGAGATCCGAGCCGACCTGAGTGAGGCTCAGCTCCTCATCTCGATTGCGGCCGGCTTCCCGACTCATCGAATCGAATCGACTCTGGAGGGCAATGTCCCGGTCGTCCGGGCCATGCCCAACGTCGCCGCAGTCGTCCGGCTGAGCGCGACCGTCCTCTGCTCCGGCCGTCACGCGAAGCCCACGCATGTCTCGGAGGCGCGCAAGATTTTCGAGTCGATCGGAATCGTCGTCGAGCTCCCGGAGTATCAGCTCGACGCCGTCACCGGTCTCTCCGGAAGCGGTCCTATGTACATCTTCCAGATCATCGAAGGCTTGAGCGACGCCGGAGTTCGCGTCGGCCTCTCCCGGGACGTGAGCACGGCTCTGACGATCCAGACGGTCCTCGGAGCCGCCAAGATGGCGGAGGTCTCGAAGACCCATCCGGGAATTCTGAAAGACCTCGTGACGTCTCCGGGCGGAACCGCGATTGCCGCGCTCCACAGCCTGGAGCGCAACCGGCTCCGCGCGATCCTGATGGATGCTGTGGAGGTCGCGACCGCGCGCTCGAGAGAGCTCGGACACGCAGCCGCCAGCAAAGCATGAGCGACCTTGCTGGGGTCAGGCAGGTACTTTGGTATTCCCTGAGGCGGGGCTCGCGGTCAACATCGCGGCGAACGTCGTCTCGCCGGCGAACGACTTCGCCAACGCGTTTCCGCGACTCATCCGCTTCAAGACCGGCGGACTCATCACCGGGATCATCGGAATCCTGATGCAACCCTGGAAGCTCCTCGCCGATCCGTCGGGATACATATTTCTCTGGCTGCTCGGCTACTCGGGCGGACTCGGCTCGATCGCCGGAGTTCTGATCGCCGACTACTGGCTGGTGCGGAGAAAGGAGCTCGTCCTCGAGGATCTCTACCTGGTCCACGGTGCCTATCGTTATGGCGGCGGGTGGAACTGGAAGGCCGTCGTCGCGACCGTCGTCGGCTGCGCGCTCGCGTGGGGCGGGCTGGTGGTCCCTTCTCTCAAGCCTCTCTACTCCTATGCCTGGTTCGTCGGCTTTCTGGCTTCGGGTCTGCTCTATTGGGCCCTGTCGGCCCGAGCTCGACCGGTTGCCGTCCGCGAAGCCGTGGCGGGCGCCGACGCCGCCGATTGAGCCTCGCCAGGAAGCACGAACGGCGGACGCCCGATAAGCTCCGACCGTCGTGAAGCTCCTCGGGGAGAGGCTCACCTTCTATCTCGGATTTCTCGTCGGAGGCGCCTGGTTTCTGCTGTGCTCGGCGCTCGGGATCGTCTGGCTGCTCGTCGCGCCGCGGAACCGACAGACGCTCTACGCCTTCGGGAGAGTCTTCTGCCGCGGGCTCGCCTCGCTCATGGGGTGGCGGGTCGAAGTCGCGAACCGGGAGCGGCTCGACTCCACGCGCCCGTGCGTGTTCGTCGCCAACCACCAGAGCTTTCTCGACGTCGTGACGTTCGGCTCGATCTTTCCGAAGCGCACCGTCTCCGCGGGAAAGCGCGAGATCGGCCGGATCCCGATCTTCGGCTGGTTCTACCGTCTCTCGGGCAACCTCATCATCGACAGGAGCAATCCGCGCGGAGCGCGCGATTCACTCGAAGAGGCGGCGCGCACCATCCGGGAGGAGCAACTGTCGGTCTGGTTCATGCCCGAAGGGCATCGCAACCGCGCGCAGGAGCTGCTGCCATTCAAGACAGGCGCCTTCCGGCTCGCGCTCGCGGCGGGAGTGCCGATCGTACCGATCGTCGCCGAGCCTCTCGCGGCCATCGCCGACACCGAGCGGCATCTCGCGCGCCCCGGAACTCTCCGGGTGACGGTGCTCGAGCCGATCGATACGGACACCGGATCCGCACGATCGGTCGCCGAGCTTTCCGCAATCGCGCGGTCCCGGATGCAGGAAGAGCTCGATCGACTGAGAACCGGTCGGTGACCGCAATCGCCGACCCCTCCCGAAGGGAGACTTTTGCTCGAGCGCGGGGGTCCCGGCAGATTTCGAACCGGTCGCCGACTATTCGAAGTATCCGGAGACGTCGAGCACGAAGTCCGTCGTCCCGGATGACATTCCGCAAAAGACCGAAATCTGACCCGCGGTGCCCAGAGGAATAACGGCGTTGTTCGCCCGGACGGTCCCGGCGCGGAAGTTGATCGAGCTCGCCAGCGGCAGCGCCGTTCCCGCCGCATGGACCGTCAGATGGCCGGGCGCGGTCGGATTGACGACGGTCAGATTCATCGCCACCGCTTTCGCCGTCGGCGGGACGCCGCAGACTCCGGCCACCGGGAAGTTCCTCGTTCCGCCCGCTGAGAGAGCGGGACTCCCCAGCGGACCAGGCGCGTTGCGCGTGTCGGCGATCCGGCACGGCGTCAGCGTGTGGAACGAGCCGCCGGGTGCCGGAGGCGTGGCGGTCGGGGTCGGCGTCGGAGTCGGCGTGGGCGTGGGCGTGGGCGTCGGAGTGGGAATCGAAGAGACGACTTCGAACTGGGACATCATCCCGTCGTCCTCGTGTTCGATCATGTGGCAGTGGAACACGTACCGGCCGGTGAAGTCGCTGAACTTGAGCTTGACTTCGATGGTCTCCCCCGGATCGAGCAACCACGTCTCCTTCATGGTCTCGTAGGGGTAGCACGCCCCGCCGTTGCGGCTCACGCATTGCTGATCGATCCCGTGCAGGTGCACCGTGTGCGGCGCTCCCGTCGGGTTGTGAAAGACCCATTTTTCGGTCGTGCCGAGCACGGGCTGGGCATCCACCCGGGCCGGGTCGAATCTCAATCCGTTTATGGTCCAGTGGCCGGCAGTCCGGTCGAAGTTGAAATTCCGGGTGAGCGTCGGTTCGCCGATCGCGGGTAGCGCGCGCAGCGTCATCGGAACGCTGCTGTTGTCCATCAGGTTCTGCGTTACTCGGAACTGCAGGATGTCCGTGCCGCTCGACGTGTCTCTCAAATAAACGGTCTGGCCGAGTCTCCCCGCGAAATCGACGACGACGTCGAGTCGCTCCGCGGGTCCGGCCCGCATCTGGGTCCGGACCACGGGCGCCGGAAGAAGCCCGCTCTCCGTTCCGATCTGGGTGAAGGAGCCGCTCGGGGAGAGCGCGAAGTCGTAGATGCGCGCGTTGGAGGCATTCACGATCCGAAACCGGTACTTGCGGTCCCCGACGTCGAGGTAGGGCCGGTAAACACCGTTCACGAGGATCTTGTCGCCCGTGACCCCGGCGGCGTCGAACACGTACGGGATCTGGTTCTGCGCGTCGAAGTTTCGGTCGGCGATGGCGAGCGGAACTTCGAACGCGCCGGATGGAAGTGTCGCGGGGTCGGCCGGGTCGTCGATGATGTAGAAGCCCGCGAGCCCCATCCAGACATTCCGCGCGGTCACGTCCATTCGGTGGTCGTGGTAGAACTGCGTCGCGCCCCGCTCGTTCTGACCGTCCTCGATGTGCTGGTAGGTGTACGTTCGCGAGGCACCTGTTCCGATCAGGTATTCGTTCGGCCGGCCGTCATTCTCCGGGGATGTGTGATTGCCGTGGTTGTGCACGGTCATCTCTCCCGCCGATGGCGGAAGGTTGTTCGTGAACGTGACCTGAGTGGTCTGCCCCGTCGGCCTTCGGATCGTCCAGCCGGGAAACGAACCGCCATAAGTCCAGAGGTTGGTGCATTGGCCGGGCAGGATCGGCAGGCACGCCGGCTGGATGGAAATCGAGACATTCGATGCCGTCGCGAGCGGTGGAAAGGAGAGCGGGTTCGAAAACGGCGCGACCGTCGGCGTCGCAGTCGGAGTGCGCGTCGGAGTCCGGGTCGCCGTGGGCGAGGCCGTCGGCGTAGGAGTCGAAGTCCGCGTCGCGGTCGCGGTCGGAGTGCGAGTCGGCGTGGGTGTTCTCGTCGCCGTCGAAGTCCGCGTGGAGGTCGGCGTCGCAGTCGGCGAGGCACCCGACGGCGACGGGGTCGCGGTCGGTGTGCGAGTCGGCGTGGGCGTTCTCGTCGCCGTCGGAGTCCGCGTGGAAGTCGGCGTCGGAGTCGGCGAGGCACCCGACGGCGACGGGGTCACGGTCGGAGTTCGACTGGGCGTTGCCGTGGAAGTCGGCGTTCCGGTCGAGGTCCGAGTCGGGGTGGGCGTCCTCGTCGGCGTGACCGTCGGAGTCCGTGTCGGCGAGGGAGTCGGGCTGGAGGGAGTGAAGTCGATGGTGAGCTCGGGGCGGTTCCCCACGGTTCCGTTCTCTTTCGTGTCGAACCGCTTCGCCGTCTGGTCGACGTCCTCGACGCCCAGGACGATCCAACCGAAGTTGCCCGAGGGGTTGTCCAGCCAGGACTGCACGTCCACGACCATCTGCGGGTTCAGCGCAGAGCTCCACGTGTAGTCTCCCTCGTTCCCCACCGAATTCGTGGCGCTCGTCGTCCCGGAAAAGTCGCCCCCCGACGACCCCCAGAAGACGCTGTTGTAGAACCGATGGATCCAGGTCGCGTCTCCGGGTGTGGCGGAGGCGCCCCCACCTTCCTGGCCGCCTGAGTCCGAGGTTCCCTCTCCCCAGTCAGCCAGCAGCCGGCGCAGCTGCACGCTCACGACGCCCGCTCTCGTCCGCGAGAGATGAAGGGCCAGCGTTACGCTGGTAATGGTCGAGCCGGCAGGTATGCTCCCCGCCACGTCGAAGGCAATGACGCCCCGCCGGATCTGTCCCACGTCCGTCCTGCCCACGAAGAAATAGGAGCCGGCGCCGTTGCTCAGGCTGCCGGTCGCGCTCTCGTAGAGCGTGTTGTCCTTGCTCGTCCCCAGAGTGACCGTGTCCGCGCTCACAGGCCCGGCCAGCACCATGCCGGCCAGGGCCAGTGCTGCCCCCACCAGCGCCGTGCTGGGTGCGCGCATGCCCTTAGATATGTCGATCGGCGGCCCCAGGCAGAGATGCGTTCGCATCATCGGCGTCCCAAGGTCGAGGCACCGTCACTGGATGTCCATCCTCGACGAGATCCGGACCAGGCGTCAGCCGGAAGCCAGGGTAATGCTGCGCAAGATCCCCGTACGCCGAGACGCGGGAGAAGGCCCGGTGCCTGACGGGTCAGTTCCAGCGACGGTGTCGGGAGAA
>DASWIB010000161.1:0-5364 GCA_036397915.1 Thermoanaerobaculia bacterium
CTTCCACTTCAAGCTGATCATGGAGGGGATCCGGGTGCCGAGAGGCGAGCGCTACGACTGGATCGAGGGCGCCAACGGCGAGCTCGGGTTCTACGCGATCTCGGAAGGCGGGCCCGGACCCTACCGGCTGAAGGTGCGGCCGCCGTGCTTCCCCATCGCGGCCGCGTTCGAGCACATCATCGTCGGCGGCACCGTCTCCGACGCCATCGCGACGCTCGGCACGCTGAACATCGTCGCCGGGGAGCTCGAGCGGTGAGCGGCATCGTCGACGTCGGAGTTCGGAACCCGCGCAAGCTCACGGTGTCTGAGCGCCTCTACCTGCCCGAGATCTTCCGAGGAATGGCCGTTACGCTGCGGCATTTTCTCCGGAACCTCGTGGCGATCCGGCGACTTCCGACGATCCTCTATCCGGAGAGGAAGCGGGACTATTCGGACCGCTTCCGGGGAAAGCACATCCTGACGACGCGCGACGACGGGACGTTGAAGTGCGTTGCGTGCTACATGTGCGCGGAGGCGTGCCCGGCCGAGTGCATCACGATCGTCGCCGGCGAGCACCCCAAGGTCGCCTACGAGAAGTACCCGGTCGTCTTCGACATCGATATGCTGCGCTGTGTCTTCTGCGGGTTCTGCGTGGACGCGTGCCCGAAGGACGCGATCTGGATGACCCGCGACTACGAGCTCGCGTTCTTCAACCGGGAGGAGGCGGTCTTCGGGATCGACAAGCTGATCGCCAAGCCCGGGCTTCCCGTAAAGGACGGGCTGGGCTATCGCCCCTACTATCCGGGGGACGGCACCGTTCCGCCGGGCGACGCATCGAGCTCACCGGTCATTCCGGGAGACGGCGAGCGCGCGAAGCTCCGGGAGAAGGGACTGAATTTGGAGCATGCCGAGGGTCCCGGCCCTCTCAATGCACCTTCACCCGCCGCAAAAGCGGAGAAGCAAACATTGCGGCACTCGGCCTAAGGGGTTCCGGGGACCGCAAGGTTCCCCGCCAAGAGTCATTCTTCAGACACATCCGAGCCCTGACCCGGGTGCGAAAAGTGAAAAGTCGAGACGTTTCGACTCCCGGTTTCCGATTCTCGGGCCCTCAGCCCGGGTGCCCGTGCGTCGGCCGGTGGCCGTCGGTCCGGAACGCCGACTCGACCGCGTTCTCGATCTGGTCGTCCGGCACGCCCTTCTCCTTGAGCTCCCCGGCGAGGAGCGCCTCGCGCAGGCAAATGCCGCAGCCCGCGGCGTGAGTGTCCGTGAAGCAGGTCAGGAGCGTCTTGTGCCGGAACTTCATGCTCTCCTGGCACTCACAGAAGCAGTGTAGGCGGTCGAGAGTCTGCGGGTGCTTGCGGGCGATCTCGTAGGCGGGCCGGACCTCGGGCTCGAATCGCCGCGTATCGGAAAAGAGGCTCGGATCGAGGACGGGGCGCCGCTCGGCACAGGTCGCGCAGGAATTCGTGGCAGCGGGTGGAGCCGCAGCCTTGCCGGGAACGCTCTTCTTCGCTCCGGAGCCGGCGGTCGCCGTTGCGGCGAGAGCCAGGGCCGCGGAGAAGAGGGCAATCCGTCGGTTGGGGAAGAGACGCATGGGACCTCCCGGCCCGTCAACCATCCATGCAGTCCGTTTGTTCCGGAGTAATCGAGACGCAGGACGAGAAAAAGATCCCTCGCTTCGCTCGGGATGACCGCTTCGCGGTCAGGAAGAGATCCCTCGCGCCTGCGGGCGCTCAGGATGACCGCGCATCGAGAGATGCGCGGTCACTTCAGCTCCTCCATGATCTTCTCGAGAGACTCGCGGCCGGGACGGATCTTCGCGTCGGCGTGGGCGGCGAGCGGCAGCTGCGGCAGGTGGAGAAGCGATAGGAAGTCGGGCTTCTGTGGCTCGACGTAAATGAGACCGGTCAGAAACTCCTGCTTTTCCTGGCCCTCGTGGAGGAGTGAGAGCGCGGCCATCTTGTCGGTCGCGTCGTAGTCCTCCCGCAGTTTGCGCAGCCGGATGTGGGAGCCATCGTGAAGGACGATGTCCTGGGTCGTGCCCGGGTCGTAGTCGACCTGGATCTCCTCGAAGAACGGAACGAAACCGATCTCCTGAATCGCGATCTCGTGCTCCTTTGCCCACTTGTACGACTTCGTCGAATCCTCGTGGTTGTTGAACGTCACGCACGGCGAGATGACGTCCAGGAGCGCGGTGCCGCGGTGCGCGATCGCGCCCTTGATCAGCGGAAGGAGCTGCTTCATGTCGCCCGAGAACGAACGCGCGACGTAGGCGCAGCCGAGCTCGATCGCGAGCGCGCAGAGGTCCATCGCCGGCAGATCATTGACGACGCCGCCCTTCGACCGGGAACCCAGGTCCGCCGTCGCGGAGAACTGCCCTTTGGTCAAACCATAGACGCCGTTGTTCTCGACGATATAGATCATCGGAACGTTGCGGCGGAGGAGGTGAACGAACTGGCCGGCGCCGATGGACGCCGTGTCGCCGTCCCCCGAGACGCCGATCGAGACGAGGTTCTGGTTGGCGAGCATCGCCCCGGTCGCGATCGCGGGCATGCGCCCGTGAACCGCATTGAATCCGTGCCCCTTTTCGACGAAATACGCAGTCGTCTTGGAGGAGCACCCGATCCCGGACATCTTCGCGACTCTGTGCGGCTCGACCCCCATCTCGTAAAACGCCTGGGTGATCAGCCGCGTGATGACGTCGTGGCCGCAGCCGACGCAGAGCGTCGACTTCAGGCCCTGGTATTCCTTGGCGGTCCGCCCGATCCGGTTGGTCGGGACGGCTTTCGGCTCGGCGACGGAGGACATCAGCGCTTCTCCCCGGCTTCGACGCCCTCGACGACGCTTTCGGCGTCGAGGGGGAAGCCGTCGTAATGACGGATGGAACGGAGCTTCGGGCTGTCGCCGCGGACCTCGGCGACGAGCAGCTCATGCATCTGTCGGTCGCGGTTCTGATCCACGACGTAGACCCGGTCGTGCCGCGCGACGAACTGCCCGACGTCGGGGGAGAAGGGCAGTGCCTTCAGCCTCAGATAGTCGGTCTCGATCCCGCGCTTCGCGAGGATGGCGCGGGCCTCTTCGACCGCGAAGTCGGAGGAGCCGTATGCGATCAAGCCGACGCGCGCGCCGGGGCCGTCGGAGACGACCGGCCGCGGCACCGACTTCCGCGCGGTTTCGAACTTCCGCGCGAGCCGGTCCATGTTGTTCTTGTAGTCGTCGGGCCGCTCGGAGTAGGTGGCGCGCTCCGTGTGTCCCGATCCACGCGTGAAGTAGGCGCCGAGCGGGTGGTCGGTCAGCCCCGGCAGCGTGCGCCAGGGGATGCCGTCTCCGTCGACGTCCTTGTACCGCGCGAAGCCGCCGAAGCGCTTCACGTGCTCCTCGATCTCCTCGTTCGTGCGGAGCACTTTTCCGCGCTCGAGGGGCTTCTCGGGATAGGGGAACGGGTCGCTCATCCAGTTGTTCATCCCGAGGTCGAGGTCGGTCATGACGAACACCGGCGTCTGGAAGCGCTCGGCGAGGTCGAAGGCCTCCATCGCCATCTCGTAGCACTCGTGGACGCTCGCGGGAAGGAGCAGGATGTGTTGGGCGTCGCCGTGCGACAGGTTGTACGTCGTGAGGATGTCGCCCTGCATCGTCCGCGTCGGGAGTCCCGTCGAGGGACCGACCCGCTGCACGTCGAAGATGACGACCGGGACCTCCGCGTAGTAGGCGAGGCCCGTGAATTCCGCCATGAGCGAGATGCCGGGTCCGGAGGTCGTGGTCATCGCGCGAGCTCCGGCCCAGCCGGCGCCGATCGCCATCCCGACCGCGGCGAGCTCGTCCTCCGCCTGAACGATCGCGAACGTGGGCTCGCCCGTCTCGGGATCCATCCGAAAGCGGCCGCAGTACCGGGTCAGCGACTCCGCGAGGTCGGAGGAGGGCGTGATCGGGTACCACGTCACGACCGTGACGCCGGCCATGGCGCATCCGATCGCGCACGCGGAGTTCCCGTCGATGATGATCTTTCCCGCCGTCGCGTTCATCCGCTCGAGCCGGTAGGGGTCCGTCTTGGTCAGGTTCTTCTCGGCCCACTCCCAGCCTCCGCGGATCGCGCCGAGGTTGATCTCGATCGCCTTCTCCTTGCTCTTGAACTGCCTGGCGACGGCACGCTCGATCTCGGCCATGTCGATCCCGAGAAGCCACGCCGCAACCCCGACGTAGATCATGTTGACCACGAGCCGGCGCAGTTTCCCGTCGTGGACGAGCTCGAGCACGAGCTTCTGGAAAGGAACCGGATAGAAGTGGACGTCGTTGCGGAGCGATTCGAGCTTCAGGCTCTCCTCGTAGATCACCGCGGCTCCGGGATGGACGGTCTTCACGTCCTCCTGGGCGGTCTCCGGGTTCATGCAGATCAGGACGCCGATGTCCCGGCGGCGCGCGATGAATCCCTCCCGGGAGGCGCGGATCGTGAACCAGGTCGGGAGCCCCTGGATGTTCGAGGGGAATAGATTCTTGCCGGAGACGGGGATGCCCATCTGGAAGATCGCCCGCATCAGGATGTTGTTGGAAGACTGGCTGCCCGACCCGTTGGCGGTCGCCACGTGAATCGAAAAATCGTTGATCACAGCGGGACCAACCGTTGAGGGAACGGGGGCTTGCTCTTCCAGGATCGCGGTAGACATTTACCTCCTTTGCCGACAGTTGCCTTCCGCCGGAGCTGGAAATCATAGCAAAGAGAACCTGGCCGGTGGAGAGCCGCGGTATCTGACAAGTTCTCCTCGCGGCCGCACGCCGATTCGTGGCTTCGCGGGGTTGCTCGTGTGCGGCCGCGCTAAAGCGTCGCCGGGCGACGGTGCCGTATCTGACAAGTTCTCCCCGCGGCCGCACGCCGGTGCGTGGCTCCGCGGCATTGGTCCTGTGCGGCCGCGCTACGGTGTCGCCGCGCGACGGTGCCGCGCTAAGGCGCCGCGCGATCTGACAAACTTCTCTTCCCGGCCGCGCGGCCGAAGGCGTGAGTTGCCGCGATGTTTCTGGCGCGGCCGGGCGAAAAGAACCGAAAGGGAAAACGATGAGAAACGTTTGCATCAGGCTTCTCACCGCGGTGCTCGCGCTCGGCGTAACGAGCGTGACGACTCTCGCCGCCGCCGCCGGGCGGCCTTTCCGTTTCGAGGAGCTCGCGAAGGTCGAGCGGATCGGCGGCTTCGATCTGTCGCCCGACGGCAAGTGGGTCGCCTACGCGGTCGGGACTCCGGTCGTCGCCGAGAACCGAACCCGGTCCACGATCTGGCTCGCTCCGGCAGCCGGCGGAGCGCCGCGCCGGCTCACCTCCGGCGAGAAGCGCGACTCGGACCCGAAGTTCTCTCCCGATGGGCGGCAGGTGGCGTTCCTCTCCAACCGCGACGGCGC
>DASWIB010000162.1:0-22218 GCA_036397915.1 Thermoanaerobaculia bacterium
GGGCGTCCGTCCGCCTTCCCGCTGCACCGTAGCTGCCCCCGAGGTGGCCGAGATACCAGGTCTGTCCGCGCTCGGTGAGCGCGACGGCCTTCTCGAACATGGCGATCGCCTCCTCGTGCTTGCGCTGCACCTGAAGGGTCAGGCCGCACGCCCACAGCGGGTAGAGGGCGTCGGGATCGAGCTCGAGACCACGCCGGATCTCCGGCTCGGCCTCGGCATAGCGTCGTTCCGCGAAATAGGTCCACGCGACGTTCACGTAGACGTTGGGTGAGAGCGGTTCGAGCTCCGTCGCCTTTACGGCGCTCGCGCGCGCCTCTACGGGATCTCCGAGGAACGCGCGCTTCAGCCCGAGCCACGAATGCGCGGCGGCGGAACGGGGGGAGAGCTCGATCGCGCGGACGAATTCCCGGTCCTCGCGGTCGAAGTCCCAGCCGAAGTAGTGCTCGACCAGGCCGAGCGAGATGTGGGTATCCGGAGAATCCGGCTCGAGATCGTGGGCCTTCGAGGCGGCGGCACGCGCCTTCGCGAACGCGTCGAGCGTCGGAATCCCGCCGTAGAACGCGAAGATGCAGTACGCGTCGGCGAGACCGGTATGGGCGGCCGCATAGCCCGGGTCCCGGGCAATCGCGCGCTCGAACTCCGCGATCGCCTGGCGCGGCACGCGGCGGTTGAAGAAGTACTTCCCCTTGAGGTAGTGGTTGTACGCCTCGACGTCCTCCGTCGCGCGGGAGACGAGCGCCCCCTCCTCGCCGGCCAGCAGCCGGACCTTCAGCGTGTTCGCGATCGCGAGCGAGATTTCGTCCTGGATCGCGAAGACGTCCTCCATCTCCCGGTCGTACCGCTCCGACCAGAGCTGGTACCCATCGGCGACGTTGACGAGCTCGGCGGAGACGCGAAGCCGGCTCCCCGATCGACGGACGCTCCCCTCCAGGACCGTACGCACGCCGAGCTGCTCGCCGATCCGTCGCACGTCCTCGGCTTTCTCTTTGAAGGCGAAGGACGACGTCCGAGAGGCGACCCGCAGCGCCTCGATCTTCGAGAGCGCGTGGATGATCTCCTCGGTGATGCCGTCGGTGAAGTACTCGTTCTCCTTTTCCGCGCTCATGTTGCGAAAAGGGAGCACCGCGATGGAGGCGCGTGACGAGTCGGAGATCGTCGGGCGAGACGGGGTCGCGACGGGCGCACGGGTACCGGAAACCGGTGCTTCCTCGATCGGCTCGGGCGCTTCCGTTTGCTCGAACATCTGGAGAACGAAGGCGAGATCGCTCGCGGACTGGAACCGCTCCTCAGGCCGCTTCTCCAGACACCGCGCCAGGATGCGGACGATCTCCTGCGGCGCCGCTCCCCGACGACGAAGGCCGACCGGGTCTTCGCGGAGAATCGCGGCCATGGTCTCGACGCTGGTTTCGGCACGGAAGGCCGATTCCCCGAAGACGAGCTCGTACAGAACCACTCCCAGCGAAAAGATGTCGGTCCGGTGGTCGGCCGCTTCTCCACGGACCTGCTCCGGGGACATGTAGCCGACCGTCCCGAGGATCGTCCCGGGTATCGTGCGCGCGAGGGTGGGCGCCTCGCTTCCGCCCGTCGCCGCTGGAGCGTCCCGCCGGGCGAGCCCGAAATCGAGGATCTTCACGTGGCCATCTGAGGTGACGAAGACGTTCTCGGGCTTCAGGTCCCGATGGACGATCCCGCGACCGTGCGCCGCCGCGAGCCCGCGGGCGATCTGGCGCCCGTAGTTCACCGCTTTGCGGAGTGGCACCGGGGCGGCGTTCATCCGATCCCGGAGAGTCTCCCCTTCGAGGAGCTCCGTGACCGCGTAAGAGGCTCCGGCGTCGCTGCCGACGTCGTGGATCGCCAGGATGTTGGGATGGGACAGAGCCGCGACGAGCTTCGCCTCGCGCTCGAATCGGGCGAGCGCCTCCGCATCCGCGAGGAGCGACTCGGGGAGCACCTTCACGGCGACTTCGCGCTCGAGGCGGGTGTCGCGCGCCCGGTAGACCTCGCCCATGCCTCCGGCGCCGAGCGGCGCGACGATTTCATAGGGTCCGAGACGGGAACCCGGAGAAAGACCCACGGTGCCTGGATTATAGGAGTTGGAAGCCCGCCGACGGTTTCCGCCCGGCTTCACTTTGCGTTACGTCTTACGTTTCAGGACTGCCGGAGGCGAGGTAGTCGCGGACCTTCTGCATGTCGTCCCAGACGTCTCTCTTCCGCTGCGGCTGGCGCAGAAGGAATGCGGGATGGAAGGTCGGCATCACGCGCGCGCCGTGCGCGACGTGCCACCGGCCGCGGAGCTTGGAGATCGGCTCGTCGGTCTCGAGAATGACCTGGGCGGCGAACGTGCCGAGCGTGACGATTACACGCGGCGACACGAGCCGGATCTGTTCCTCCAGGAAGGGGCGGCAGGCCGCGACCTCGTCCGGCTCCGGGTTCCGGTTCTCGGGAGGCCGGCACAGGACGGCGTTCGCGATGTAGATTTGTTCGCGTTTCGTCCCGATCGCCTCGATGATGCGGGTCAGGAGCTGTCCGGCGGCGCCGACGAACGGGACGCCCAGCTCATCCTCCTCGCGGCCCGGCGCCTCGCCGACGAACATCAGGTCCGCGCGAGGATTGCCGGCGCCGAAGACGATCCGGGTGCGCGAGCGGGAGAGCCGGCAGCGCGGGCAGCCGTCGACGAACCTCTCGAGAGCGGGAAGATCCGCCATCGAGCCGACGACGAGCTCGGGGACGGCCGGCGCGCTGACGAAGAGCTCCTGGATACCGAGGTCGCGGAAGAACTCGAGCTCTTCGGAAATCGTGCGATCGGCCATCGTGCGATCGGCCGTCAGCGGCCAGCGTCAGCCGAGAACCGACGGCTGAGAGCTCCTCGTCCGCAGCCTCAGCACCGCGTCCCAGATTCGGTCAGCGACATCGCGCTTGGAGCGCCGCGAGACCGATTCGGTCCCGCCCTCTCGCGTGATGAGGAGGATCTCGTTTTCCGATGAGTCGAAGCCGATGTCCGACCGGCTGACGTCGTTCACGACGATCAAGTCGGCACCTTTCGACTCCATCTTCTGGCGACTGCGCGCCTCGAGCTCTTCCGTCTCGGCGGCGAACGCAACGACCGTCTGTTTCCGCTTGAAAGGGACGAGATCGGCGAGCAGGTCGCGCCCCGGCGCCAGGCGAACCGTCCGCTCGCCGTCTTCGCGGTGAAGGCGCTCGGCGCTCGGGTCGGGAATGAAGTCGGCGACGGCGGCGGCCATCGCGAGCACGTCGCACTCCGGGAACTCGGCTCGCAAGAGGTTTTCGAGGTCCGCGGCGCTCTCGAATGAGACGAACCGCATCCCTTCCGGCCGGACGAGGCCGGTCGGACCCGAAAGCAGGGTCACCCGGGCGCCGCGGTCGCGCGCCGCCTCCGCGAGCGCGTACCCCATCCGACCGCTCGAGCGGTTCGAGACGAATCGGATCGGGTCGAGCCGCTCGCGCGTCGGCCCGGCGGTCACGAGGAGGCGCAGCCCTTCGAGATCGCGTCGCGCGGAAGTCGCGAGCGCGAGCGCTTCCTCGACGATCTCCTCCGGTTCGGCCATCCGCCCGGTTCCTTCGCGCCCCGATGCCAGAGAGCCTGTCCCCGGTCCGACGAACCGCGCGCCGCGCGCCGCGAGGAGCTCGAGGTTTCGCCGCGTTGCGGGGTGCTCCCACATCCGTGTCTCCATCGCCGGCGCCACGAGCACCGGCCCGTGATGGACGAGGAAGTACGTCGTCAGGAAGTCGTCGGCGAGGCCGTTCGCCAGCCGCGCGATCGTGTGGGCGGTCGCCGGCGCGACGATGAGCACGTCGGCCCACTCCGCGAGCTCGACGTGGTCAACGGCGGGCGCGTTGCCGCTCCCGAAGACTTCCACGTAGACCTCGTGCTTCGAGAGGACCGCGAAGGTGAGCGGCGCGACGAACTCGCGCGCCGCTCGCGTCATCGCGACGCGGACGTCCGCGCCCCTTTCGACGAGGCCGCGGACGACCTCGACCGACTTGTAGGCAGCGATGCCGCCGGAGACCCCGAGAAGGACGCGCGGACGCCGGTTCATCGTGCGATCGCGCCTGCGTGCGGCCGCGTCAGTCGAGCGAGGAGACGGCCTCTTCCTCCTCGACCCCCTGCTCTTCGCCGGTCTCGTCGGTGAGCGGCTCGAGGACTCCTCCCTCCTCGCCGTAGTCCCAGCGGATCTGGTTATCCTCGAACTCCTCGGCGGCGAGGCGGGTCGACTTCAGAGGCCGGTCGGTCGCGATCTTGGGACGGGCGCCCCGCATGAGCTGCTCCGCGCGCCGCGCGATCAACAGGACGAGCCGGAATTTGCTGTCCACCCCGTCGGGAATGGTCTGAATCATCGTTGACAACCTCTTTCAGCGGAATTCACGGAAAACGCGCTCGAGACGCATCTTCTGCCGGGCGTGAGTCACCCGTGTGGCCCGAACGACGGATTGTAACTCAAGTGTGGCGCGATCGACATCGTCATTGACGATAACATACTGAAACTGCTTGGCTTTTCGGATTTCCACGCGCGCGGCCTGGAGCCGGCGCCGGATTTCCTCCTCGCTGTCGAGTCCCCGCCGCCGCAGACGGCGTTCGAGCTCCTTCGGGTTGGTGAGGACGATGAAGATCGAGACCGCCTTCGGGTAGGCCTTCCGGATGTCGCGAGCGCCCTGGACGTCGATGTCCAAGACCACGTCCTCTCCCCGGGCGAGGCGCGGCAGGACTTCCGCGCGCGAAGTGCCGTAGCGCCGGCCGTGAACGCGGTTGTGTTCGAGGAAGGCGCCCTTGCGCACCATCCTGCCGAAGTCCTCGTCGGTGAGGAAGTGGTATTCGCGCCCGTCCCGCTCTCCTGCGCGCATCGGCCGGGTCGTGTGAGACACCGAGAAGTGCAGCGGATCACCCGGAGGGTCCGCGATGAGGCGCCGGATGAGCGTGGTTTTTCCGCCACCGGAAGGCGAAGACACGATGAAGAGGTTTCCTCGAGGCCGGCGCGTCATTCCAGGTTCTGCACCTGCTCGCGGACTTTCTCGATCTCCGATTTCATCTCGAGGACCTCGCGGATCATCTGGAGGTCCCGCCCCTTCGATCCGAGCGTGTTCAACTCCCGGAGGATCTCCTGCGCGAGGAAGTCGAGCTTCTTTCCGACCGGCTCCCGCGAGGACACGAGGAGCGTTCCGAACTGCTCGAGATGGCCCTCCAGCCGCTGCAGCTCTTCGGCCACGTCGGAGCGGTCGGCCGCGAGCGCTGCTTCCTGCTCCAGCCGTCCCGGATCGAGACCGACCTCCGACATGAGCGCCTGCAGTCGTTCCCGCAGCGTGTCGAGCGCCTTCCGCACGATCTCACCGCGCCGCGCGGCGAGCTGGTGGAGCCGCTTCTCGAGGAACTCGATCCTCTCGGAGAGATCGGCGGCGACGAGCGCTCCCTCCGCTTCGCGCATGGCGACGAGCGCGCGGACGGCCTCTTCCGCGATCGCTTCCAGGGCGCCGACCTCCCGTGCCGTGAATCCATCCGCGGAGCTCTCGACGGAAAAGATCTGAGGGATCGTCAGCAGATCGCGCGCTTCGAGGCGCCCGGCGACCGGGTAGCGCCCGGAAAGGGCCGCGAAACGCTCGAGGAGCGCTTCGAGGAGCCCTTCGTCGATCGTGATCACGGTCGGAGCCGGAGTCGACCGCCTCATCCGGAGAGACACCTCCACCTTTCCCCGCGCGACGTGGCGCGAGAAGACCCGCCGGAGAACGGGCTCCAGGTCCAGTTCGTTCTCCCGCAGCTTGATGTTCAAATCGAGGAACCGGTGGTTCACGCTGCGCGCGACGACTTCCGCAGTCCACTCGTCCCCGACGTTTCCCTTCGCCCTGCCGAAGCCGGTCATGCTCCGGATCGTCACGGGCGCGCCTCCGCCCCGACCTCGGTCTCGACGAAGTACTGCATGTCGTGGAGCCTGCGATACAGCCCATTTCGAGTCAAGAGCTCGTGGTGCGTCCCGGACTCGACGAGCCGTCCGCGGTCGAGAACGAGGATGCGGTCGGCGCGCCGGACCGTCGAGAGGCGGTGGGCGATGACGAGCGTCGTCCGTCCTTCCATCAGATTCGAGAGAGCCCGGGCGACGAGGGCCTCCGATTCGGAATCGAGCTGCGAGGTCGCCTCGTCGAGGATCAAAATTGGCGCGTCTTTGTAGAGCGCGCGGGCGATCGCGAGCCGCTGTTTCTGTCCACCCGACAGACGCCCGGCGTCTTCTCCGAGGCGCGTCTCGTAGCCTTCCGGCAGCCGCGCGACGAACTCGTCCGCGAAGGCGGCGATCGCGGCCGCGCGGACGTCTCCCGCCGATGCTTCCGGGCGGCCGTACGCGATGTTTTCACGGGCGGTCGAGTCGAAGAGGATCGTGTCCTGCGTGACGATTCCGATCTGGCGTCGCAGCGAGGCGAGGGTCGCGTCGCGCAGGTCGACTCCGTCGAACGTGATTCTGCCCTCCCTCGGGTCGTAGAGCCGGGGAAGGAGGTTGACGAGCGTCGTCTTGCCCCCGCCCGACGGGCCGACGATCGCGATGGTCTCTCCGCGGCGGATCGTCAGGTCGACGTTTTGGAGGACGGGCTCCTCCGCGTATCGGAACGAGACGTTCTCGTAGCGGACCGCGTGCGAGAACGGCGGCAGCTCGACCGCGTCCGTTTTCTCGACGATCTCGCTCTTCCCGTCGATGAGCTCGAAGAGTCGCCGGGCCGATGAGAGCGCGAGCTGGAGGGCCATGTTCACCTTGGTTACGTCTTTCAAAGGCTTGTACAGCATCATGAGCGCGGCGAGAAAAGAGACGAGGCCTCCGACCGTCATCCTCCCTGTTCGGATCTGTGTCGCTGCATACACGAAGATCGCGGAGAGGCCGACACCAGCGATCACCTCCATCATCGGAGAGTTCAACGCCTGGATGCGCACCGTGCGGCGCGTGACCCGGAAGTAGCGGTCGTTCGCGCGGGCGAAGCGCGCGGCCTCGAAAGGCTCCATCCCGTACGTCTTGATCACGCGATGGCCGCGCAACGTCTCCGAGAGGAGCGCTCCCATTTCGCCGATGCGCTCTCGCGAAGAGAACGTCGTGCGGCGAAGCCGCCTCGTCACCTCGATGATCGGGAGGAGGAGAACGGGCGCGAGTAGGAGCACGAACAGCGAGAGCCGCGCGTTCAGCGAGACGACGTATACGAGCACGAGGACGATCGTCACCGCGCCCTGGACGAAATCGGCGAGCCGGGTCCCGAAGGCGGACTGAATGAGCTCGACGTCGGAGAGGAGGCGCGCGAGGAGATCTCCCGTCGCGGAGCGCGAATAGAAGCTCGCGGACTGGCCGAGCAGCTTTCCGTAGGCGTCCCGGCGGAGGTCCCGCACCATCGAGAGACCGATCCCGTTGAACGCGAACTCGGAGAAGTAGGAGAAGACGTTTTTCGACACGAGCGCCGCGAGCAACAGCAGCGGGACCGCGAAACGCAAGGGAACCCCGGCTGCTTGCGCCGCACTGCGCCCCGCCGTGTAGATCGAGTCGAGCCACCGCACGAAGGCCGCGGCGCGCCCCGGCGCGTGGCCGAGGCCCGGAAGCGAGGCGGCGGCTCCGGAGCCGAGGACGTCGTCGATGATCTTCGTCAGGAGGAAGAGCAGGAGGACGGTCGAGAGCGAGACGATCGCCATGGCGACGAGCGCGGCGGCCGCGCGGCCGCGATACGGCCGGAAGTACGCGAGCAGCCGCTGGAGAGGAGTCATCGGCCGGCTAGGAATGTGTCCGAGCAATCTCTTTGCGGGGGACCTTGCGGTCCCCCGAACCCCCTAGGCGCCGCCGCTCTTGCGGCCCGATGACTTCCAGGATCGCATCGGCGGCGCGCTCACTCCCCCCCGGCGGCCCCACCTGCCGCGCGACCCGGGCGAGCGCCATGCGCATCTGCGCGAGGCGCTCCGGCGAACCGAGGAGCGCCGCCCCTTCGCGCTCGAGCCGCGCGGGGTGCACCTGCTCCTGGAGAAGCTCGGGCACGACGCCCTCCCCCGCCACGATGTTGACGAGCGAGATCCAGGGGACCCTCACGAGACGCTTCCCGATCGCGAAGCTCGCCGCAGACGTCCGGTAGACGACGACCATCGGGGTCCCGCACAGGGCCGTCTCGAGCGTCGCCGTTCCCGAAGCGACGAATGCGAGCTCCGACGACGCGATCAAGGCATGCCGGCCCGTGGCCACGACCGGAAACCCCCGCTCGGCGGCGCTCGAGAAGAGATCCTCCGGCAAACCGGGCGCGCGCACTACGGCGACCTCGAGATCGAAGCGTCGCGCGAGCGCCGCACCGGCCTCGAGCATCGGGACCCAGTGTCGCCGCACCTCGGCGCCCCGGCTGCCGGGAAGTAGCACGAGCCGGTGTTTGTCGTTGGGCGGAAGCGGCGGATCCGCCTCCAGTCCCTCGCGGACGTCGTCGACCAGAGGATGCCCGGCACAGACCGCGTCCGCCCCCAGCCGGCGGTAGATCTCCGCTTCGAACGGGAACAGCGTCACGATCCGCCGGGCCATCCGGGCGATCGTGCGCGCGCGACCCGGGCGCCAGGCCCACACCTGCGGGCTGACGTAATAGATCAATGGAACCCCGTCCCGGTGGAGGCGTCTTGCCAGCAGGCCGTTGAAGTCGGGAAAGTCGATCAGGATCGCGGCGTCCGGCGGGGACTTCCGGGCGGCCGATCGCATTCGCGCGAGCGCGCGGAAGAGCGCCGGAAGCTTCTCGAACACTTCGAAGATGCCGACGACCGAGACCGCCTCCGATTCGACGATCCGCTTCAATCCCTCGGCCTCGAGCCTCTCGCCGCCCATCCCGGAGGCGGAGACGTCCGGGCGCCGCCGCTTGAGCGCCGCGAGGAGTCGCGCGCCGTGGAGGTCCCCGGAGGCTTCGCCCGCGGAGATGAGGAGATTCACGGTTGCCCTGTCATTCTGAGGCCCGAAGGGCCGAAGAATCTGACCGCGCAGCGGTCATCCCGAGCGAAGCGAAGGATCCCTTTCTAATCAGCACGAGATCCCTCGCTGCGCTCGGGATGACAGGGGGGAACCGTCACGAGGGAAAGGGATACATCAACCACGCGACGGCCAGGCCCCCCAGGAGGAGCGCGGCGAGCAGAATCCCGAAGAGGCGCAGCCGCTCGCGAGCGCCGTCGCGCCACAGAAGGGCGAAGAATCCGGACACGAGCACTGCGTAGATGGCCATGATGAGGAAATGGTCGGTCGGAAGGAGGGCGGCCATCACTTCTTGCCCGCCGCGATGTCCCAGGCGTCGAGCACGAGCAACAGGTTCATCAGCCCGGCCGTCAGCAGGTAGGCGCAGCCGTACTCGTACGTCGGCGCGAGGATTGTCCCGCTCGGGTTGTCCGCAAGGAACCGTGCGGCGACGTTCAGGAGTCCGGCACCCGAGACGGCGAACGTGGCGAGGAACGTCAGCGGCTGCGTGCGATCGATCGTGTAGAGACGTCCTTCGAACGACATCCCGAGCAGAAACGCCACCGTCACGATGGCGGCGTAGATGAGCGCCGTCTTCCGACGGCCCAGATACGCATGGGCCAGCCCGGGGAAGATCCAGGCGAGCGCCGCGGCGACGGCGGGATGCGCCCGGCGGGTGGCTTCCGCGCTCAACTTCCAGTCCGATCGAAAAGCGACGCGAGACGCCGGCGCGTCACCGAGAGCTCCTCGGGCACGACGCGCACCCCTCCTGCGACGGTCATGAAGTTCGTGTCGCCGCTCCAGCGCGGCACGACGTGGACGTGATAGTGGTCCGAGACTCCGGCGCCGGCCGCGGAGCCGAGGTTGACGCCGATGTTCAATCCGTCGGTCCGATAGTTGTCGCTCAGGATCTTTTCGGCACGCGCCACCGTCGCGATGAGCTCGCGGAGAGTCTCCTCTTCGGAGTCGGAGAGAAAGGCATGGTGCTCGTAAGGCGCGATCATGAGGTGGCCGTTCGTGTACGGATACCGGTTGAGCAGGACGAAGACGCGCCGTCCGCGAAAAACGACGAGAGACTCCTCTTCGTTCTTCGAGGCCGCCGCCTGACAGAAGATGCAGCCTCCCGGTTTCTCCGCCACGAGGTACTCGTAACGCCAGGGGGCGAAGAGGACTTCCGGCACTACCTGTTGATGAGCTCCTTCAGCTCTTTGCCCGGCTTGAAGTAGGGGATCTTCTTCGCGGGCACCGACACCTTCACGCCGGTCTTCGGGTTGCGGCCGATGCGCGCTCCACGCTCCCGAAGCCGGAAGGAGCCGAAACCGCGCAGCTCGATCTTCTGCCCCTGCTTCAGCGAGCGGATGATCGCCTCGAAGATCGTATCCACGATCGCCTCGGCCTGCTTCTTGGTCACGTCGGTCGCGACCGCGACGCGCTCGATCAGTTCGGCCTTCGTCATCGCAACGCCTCCAAGCCCGACGGGGTGAAGGGATTACGTCTTCGGTGGCGCGTCTTCCGACTTCTTTCGGGCGCGACGCTTCTTCGGGGCCGCTTCTGTTTCCCCGGCTTCGGCAGTTTCGGCGGCCGTCGTCGCGGCCGGCTCGGCGGCGTCCGTCGGCGCTGCCTCGGGCACCCTTTCCGCGCCGAGCGTTCGGAGGGGTTCTCCCGCGTCGTCGAGACCCGACAAGCCGATCTTCATCTCGCCCTCGTCGATCCGAAGAATCCGGACGCGGACCGGGTCTCCTTCTCGGTAGTGCTCCTGCGGCTTTGCGCCCCGCGGCAGCGGAGTTTCCGAGACGTGCAGGAGACCCTCGACGAGGCCTTCGATCTGCACGAACACGCCGAAGTCGGCGATGCGCGTCACGACGCCGTCCACGACGTCGCCCGGCTGGTGCCGCTCGCGAAAGGTCTGGAAATCGTTCGGCTGGAACTCCTTGATCGAGAGGGAGATCCGTCGGTTCTCTTCGTCGATCGAGCTGATGATCGCCTCGACCTCGTCCCCTTTCTTCAGGACCTCGGAGGGATGCTTGATTCGCTTGGTCCAGGACATGTCGGAGACGTGGACGAGGCCGTCGACGCCCTCCTCGATCTCGACGAACGCGCCGAAGTCGGTCAGGTTGCGGACCTTCCCGCGAACGCGGCTGCCGATGGCGTACTTCTGGAGCACCGTCTCCCACGGATCCGGCAGAGTGTCCTTCAACGAGAGGGAGATTCGCCGCGCGTCGGGGTTGACGTCGGAGACGACCGCCTCGACCTTGTCGCCGGGGGAAACGAGCTTGGATGGATTCTTGACCTTTTTCGACCAGGACATCTCCGAGACGTGCACGAGGCCCTCGACTCCCTCCTCGAGCTCGACGAAGGCGCCGTAGTCGGTCACGTTCGTGACGCGGCCGCTCACCCGGGATCCGGCCGGGTACTTGCTCGGCACGTGCACCCACGGGTCCTCGGTGAGCTGCTTCGTCCCGAGCGAGACCCGCTCGGTCTCGCGGTCGAACTTCAGTACGACGATGTCGATGTCGTCGCCGACCTTCACCAGGTCGGAGGGATGGTTCACGCGCCCCCAGGACATATCGGTGACGTGGAGCAGGCCGTCTAACCCACCCAGATCGACGAAAGCGCCGTAATCGGTCAGGTTCTTGACGGTTCCCCGCAGGACCCGGCCCTCTTCCAGGAGCTGGAGGGTCTCGCGCTTGCGCGCCTCCTGCTCGATCTCGACCACGGCCTTGCGGGAAAGAACGATGTTGCCGCGCTTCTTGTCGACCGAGATGACCTTGAAGTCGAGCTCCTTGCCCCGTAGCGACTCGAGGTTCTTGACCGGCTTCACGTCGACGAGCGACCCGGGCAGGAAGGCTTTGACGCCAATGTCCACGGCGAGGCCCCCCTTGATCCGGTCGATCACGCGGCCGCGGACGGTCGAGCCGGAGCGGTAGGACCGCTCCACCTCGTCCCAGACCTTCATCTTCTCGGCCTTGTCCTTGGACAGGACGACGTAGCCGTTCTGGTCTTCGGTTCGCTCGAGAAGGACGTCCACAGCGTCCCCCTCTCGAACGGTCACGTTGCCGGAAAAGTCGGTGAACTCGGCTAAGGAGATGATCCCCTCGGACTTGTACCCGATGTCGACGATGACCTCGGAGGGCGTGATCGCGAGCACCCGACCGCGGATGATCTGCCCCTCCTGGAGGTTCTTGAACGACTTCTCGTATTGGGCCAGGAGGTGCTCGTACTCCTGCGGCGACAGTTCCTCTTCGGTTTGCATCGGTTCGGCTTGCCGACCCCCTTTGTCGTTCTCACCAAGCATTGGATAGGGACAACCCTCTCATAAGTCTCTGAAAACGCGAAATATACTTTGCGGTTCCGAGTTCAGTCAACCCGGTGCGAAGCGGGGGTCAGATCCTTCGGACCTGACTCCACCCTGGCCGTCCCGCCAGCCGCGCCTGACCCCACCCTGGCCGTCACGCCAACCGCGCCCTCACCCGAGCTTCGAGCTCGTCCACGATCTCTTGGACGCCCCGGTGGCCAGTGTCCACCGCCGTGTAGGTTTCGTTCAAGGTCAAAGGGGAGTCCTGCCGCGTCGAGTCGGCGTGATCGCGGCGCTCGATTTCTGCCCGAACGCTGTCGGCCGACTGCGCCGTTCCCCGCTCCTCGAGCTCCCGCGCCCGCCTCTCGGCGCGGACTCCGAGCGGCGCGGTCAGAAAGAACTTGTGCGGCGTGTCGGGGAACACTCGGGTCCCGATGTCTCTTCCCTCGAGGACGCCGCCCCGCTCCGCGGCGAGCCGGCGCTGTTCGGCCACGAGGCGACGCCGAACGGCCGGGATCGCGGAGACGGCGGACGCGTAGAGCGATACCTCGGGCAGCCGGATCGCCTCGGAGACGTCCCGGCCGTCGAGTCGGATGCGGGTATCCCCGCTCGAGACGTCGAGATCGATCGACGCAGTCTCCGCAATCGCCGCGACGGCTTCCGGACTTGCGATCGGAAGCGCGAGGCCGCGATCGCGCACGGCGAGACCCACGGCCCGGTACATCGCGCCAGTATCGATGTAAGGAACTCCGAGGCGTGCGGCCAGGGCCCGCGCGACGGTTGATTTGCCGGCCCCGGAAGGGCCGTCGATCGCGACGATCGGCCCGCTCACCGGCCGCGCCCGATTCCGCGAAGCCGCTCGACCTCGCCCCGCGAGAGCGGCCGCCAGGCCCCCGGCGGGAGTCGATCGTCGCGGATCGGCCCGATCGCGACGCGTTTCAGCTTCGAGACCGGATGCCCGATCGCCTCGAACATCCGGCGGATCTGCCGCGTGCGCCCTTCCTTCACGACGACGCGGAGCCACGCGTTGCCCTCCTCGCCGCGCGAGGTCGTCGAGATCCGCCGGATCTCCGCGGCGCGGGTCGGTCGTCCGTCGAGCGGGATCCCGCGCCGCAGGCGTTCGAGCGCTGCTTCGGCGGGCACGCCCGAGACCTTCACGCGGTACTCCTTGGGACAGCCGGTCGAGGGATGTGTGACGAGGCGCGCGAGCTCTCCGTCGTCGGTCAGGAGCAGCAGGCCCTCCGTCTGGACGTCGAGGCGGCCGACCGGCTTGACCCCCCGGGCGAGGCCCGGCGGGAGCAGGTCGAGCACGGTGTGGCGCCCCTCGGGATCTTCGACAGTCGTGACGTAGCCCTTCGGTTTGTTCAGGAGGACGTAGGACTTCGCGCCGGTGCGCGGATGGACGCGTTTGCCGTCGACGCGGATCGAGTCGCGCTCCGGGTCGGCGCGGTCGCCGAGACGCGCCAACTGCCCGTTGACGCGTACGTGTCCTTCCCGGATCCACTCCTCCGCCTCGCGGCGCGACGCGAGACCCGCCTCGGCGATCAGCTTCTGGATGCGGACAGGCGGCACCGCTCAGGCGCTCTCGTCCTCGGGCGGTTCGCTCTCGGGAGGAACCCGCGACGCTTCGGGAAGAGCGCCCGGCTCCGGCGTGGCTTCGACGGTCGCCGCGAGATCCTCGTCGAGATCCTCGGGCTTCGGCAGGTCCGTCAGCTCGTTCAGGCCGAACCGCACGAGGAACTCCCGCGTCGTGCGGTAGAGGAAGGGCGTCCCCACGACCGCCTTGCGTCCCGCCGTCGTCACCAGCTTTTTCTCGAGGAGGGTCGTCATCACGCTCGAGGAATTCACTCCGCGGACGTCCTGGATCTCCGGCAGCGTGATCGGCTGGCGGTAGGCGATGATCGCGAGCGTCTCGAGAGCCGCGAGCGACAGGCGGCTTCTCTCCGTGACCTCGTGGTACTTGCGAAGGAGAGAGTCGAACTCCGGCCGCGTGACGTAACGCCAGCCGCCGGCAACGCGCTCGAGGCGCACGCCCCGCGAAGGAACGTCGGCCTCCTCCGCCAGCGAGGCCAGGGCGGCGGCGATCGCCGCGGGCTCCGCCTCGAGTGCTTCGGCGAGTTCGATCTCCCGCACGGGTCTCGAGGAGGTAAAGAGCAGACACTCCAGGGCCGGGCGGATCCTGCGGGCGCTCGACTCGCGCGGTCGAGGCTGTTCGGTCGCCGAAGTTTCGGGAGTCGTCGGAGCCGTGGTCTCGTCGATCATGCCGGCCATCCCGCGGATCCCGGGGGGACCGGGGGGCACACCTGCCCCCCGCTCATGGACGACCCGTCATACGGCGTCAGCCCTCCTCGCCGATGCGCTGCGGGCACGCCCGTGTCGGGCTTCCTTTTCTGCCGAAAAAATCTCTCGCGGGAACAAGTCTCCCCTCTCACGGTAACCGAAGTACAGATAACGGTCCGCCGATCCGATTCACCATGCGGGTTCTGGCCGGGTGTCCAGGAATCATCCCGGCTACTGGTAAGTATCCCGCACGTCTGCCGCGGTGTAGGAGACGTCGGTCCGCGTCACGTGGATCTCGCCGAAGGCGGCCTTCTGGAACGCGCGGGCCACCCCGAGCCGGATGAGCTCGAGGAACGCGAGAAACGCGGTCACCGCCTCGGCGCGGAACGCCATCTCCCCGAGGAACTCGAGAAGCGGGAGCGTGCGGCGCTCGTCCAGGCGCGCGAGGAGCTGCTCCATCTTCTCGCGCACCGAGAAGCGCTGGTGCCGGATCTCGAGCGCGGCCGGATGCGCGAGCCGGTACCGCTCGGTGACCTCGCGGAACGCGCCGATCAGGTCGAAGAGCGAGACCTCGAGGGTCTCCCCCTCGGGCGAAGCGGGCGGCGCGATCGGCGGGCGCGGCCACAGCCCCGCGCGCAGAGCGTCCACTTCGTGGAGAGTCTCCGCCGCCTCCTTGTAGCGCTGATATTCGAGGAGTCGTCGCTGCAGGTCTTCGAGCGGACTCTCCTCCGGCTCTCCCGGCGCCCGCGGCAGCAGCATCCGCGACTTGATGTAGATCAACTCGGCCGCCATCCCGATGTACTCGGACGCGACGTCGAGGTCGAGCTCGCGCATGGTGTCGAGATAGGCCGTGTACTGCTCGGTGATCTCGGCGATCGGGATGTCGGTGATCGAGACCTCGTTGACGCGGATCAGGTGCAGCAGCAGGTCGAACGGGCCCGAAAAAGCGGGGATGCTGATCGGCGGCAGAACCCGTTCGGCGGTGTCGTCGGTCATGCCCCCGCCCTGTCATCCCGAGCCGCCCGAGGCGGTGAGGGATCTGACCGCGGAGCGGTCATCCTGAGCGAAGCGAAGGATCTCTCCCCAAATGCAAGAGTTCCTTCGTCGCTACGCTCCTCAGGACCGCTACGCTCCTCAGGATGACATTCGGCCCTCCGGGCCTCGGAATGACAATAGAGAGGAGTTTTCACGGCTCCGGACTCAGCTTCACGGCTTCACGCACCCGTTCCATCGTCTCCTCGGCCACGGCCCGCGCTTTTTCGTCCCCGGCGTGGAGAACGTCGCGCACGACGTCGTTCCTGATCGCGAGGAGACTCGCCCGCTTCTGCCGGATCGGCTCCAGCGCCGGGTTCATGTTGGCGATCAGGTGCTTTTTGCAGTCTACGCAACCGCGGGCGGCGGTGCGGCACTCCCGGTCCACGACCGCGACTTCGTCCGGCGGCGAGTAGAGGACGTGGAACGGGAAGAGGTTGCAGTGGTCCGGATTGCCCGGGTCCTGCCTCCGCACGCGCGCGGGGTCGGTCACCATCGCCATGACCTTTTCGCGCACGCCCTCCGCCGACTCCGATACGCCGATCGTGTTGTTGTATGACTTCGACATCTTGCGACCGTCGACGCCGTTCACCTTCGGGGTCGGCGTGAAGAGCGCCCTCGGCTCCGGAAACACTTCGCCGTACAGCCCGTTGAAGCGGCGCACGATCTCGCGGCAGATCTCGAGGTGGCTCGCCTGGTCCTCTCCGACGGGGACGAAGCTCGCGCGGTAGATCGCGATGTCGGCCGTCATCAGGACCGGGTAGCCCAGGAATCCATGGGTGGCGAGGTCGCGCGAGCGGAGCGCCTCGATCTGGTCTTTGTAGGTCGGCACCCGTTCCAGCCATCCGAGCGGCGTGATCATCGACAAGTAGAGCGCGAGCTCGGCATGCTGGGGTACGCGCGACTGCAGGAAAATCGTCGCGCGTTCCGGATCGAGGCCGACCGCGAGCCAGTCGAGGACCGCCTCCCGCGTGTACATGGCGAGCGTCTCGGTGTCGGCGTAGTCCGTAGTCAACGCGTGGAGATCCGCCACGAAGAAGAAGCAGCGGTACTTCTCGGAGTTCTGGAGATCGACCCAGTTCTTCACGGCGCCGAAGTAGTTTCCGAGGTGAACGCGGCCGGTCGGCCGCAGCCCGGAGAGTACGACCGGCCCGTTCACGCGATTCCGCCGAACACAATCGCGTACACCGCGGAAATGACCGGCCGGAGGATTCTCGAGAGGAGTCCGCTCCAGAGGAGCAGGATCAGGATCAGGAACCCGAACGGCGCGATCGTCAAGTATGCGCGTGCCACGGATCCGCCGAAGACCGAAATCACGACACCGCTCCCGTCGAGCGGAGGGATCGGGATCAGGTTGAAGACCCCGAGCAGCACGTTCACGACGGCGAACTGAAAGAGGACGTACGTGACCGGTGCGAGCGTCCCCTCCGCGAACCGGTCGCCCTGGATCGCGAGCGCGAGGTCGATGATCGCCCTGGGCGCCGACTGTTTGATCACGAGGAGCATGGCGAGCCCGACCGCCGCGAGAAGAAAGTTCGAGACCGGCCCGGCCGCGGAGACGACGAGATTGGCGAGGCGCGGGTTCCGCGTGTTGCCCAGGTTGACCGGGGTGGGCTTCGCCGCGCCGAAGATGAGCCGCCCGGCTGAGAGGATGTACATGAGCGCCGGCAGCAGGACGCTGCCGAAGGGGTCGAGGTGCCGCAGGGGGTTCAGGCTGATCCGACCCAGATCCCGCGCCGTGGTGTCCCCGAACTTGAGCGCCGCCAAGGCATGCGCCGACTCGTGGAAGGAGATCGCGAAGAGAATGACGGAGAGCTGGATCGCGAAGTCGACGATCTTGAAGGCCACGGCGGGCAATATAACCCGTGAGCCGTGAGAGGGTAAGGCGAGGGATCATTCACGGCGCGAAACCTTTCGCCGCAGGGAACGTCTCTGCCGTTGGGCGTGAAGGCGTGGCCGGCGGACTGAGCGACGACCGCACCCTCCTCGAGCGGATCCGCCGTGGCGACGCCGGCGGCGCCGAGGAGCTCTTCGAGCGCTACGCCCCCGCGCTGCTGCGGTTCGCGGACCGGATGTTGTCCGATCGCGACTCGGCGGAAGAAGTGACACAGGAGGTGTTCGTCAAAGTGATCTCCCGGGCGCATCAGTACGACGGGCGCGCCGCCGTCTCGTCGTGGCTCTTCGCGATCGCGGCGAACGCATGCCGCGACCGGAGGCGCCGGGACCGCGGGGCCGCCGTCGTTCCGCTCGACTCCGTGGGTGAGCTTCCGGCCCGCGGCGAGGGGATCGAGGCGCGGCTCGCCGGCCGCGAACAACGGGCCGCCGTCCGCCGCGCCCTCGAATCGCTGTCCGACGAGCAGCGCGAGGCGCTCGTCCTCGCCCGCTATCACGGGCTGCCCTACGTCGAGATCGCGCGGGTCCTCGGGATCTCGGTCGGCGCCGTCAAGACCCGGATCTTCCGCGCCATCGAAAACCTGAAGGCGCGCTTTTCCGAAGGAGAAGCCTCGTGGAATGCCATGAACTGACGGAGTACGCACTCGGCCGGATGGGGTCAGGTCCAACCCCTGACCCTGCGGGTCTCCGGCCGGACACCGCGAAGAAACCCGACCCCATGCGCAACGAGCTCGACTCCCACCTCGCCGGCTGCGCCGCTTGCCGCGCCGAGCTCGCTCTCCTCGAGGAGACATGGGAGACGCTCGGCGCCGACGCCGGCCTCTCCGTCACGCCCGAGTTTCGCGCCCGCACGATCGAGCTCCTGGAGGACGAGATCGCGCGCCGGCGCATCCGGGCGTTCCGCCCCCGTTCGCGCTCGGTGCGCGTGCTGGCCCAGGCGGCCGCAATCCTCGTTGCGGCAGCTGCGGGATTCTTCGCGGCGAAGGGCGGAACGGGAAGCCGGCCGGCGGGCACGGCTGCTTCCGAAGCCCCGGGGGACGCTGCGGCGTCGCCCGATCTCTCCGGCAACCCGCGTCTCGCGAACGTCTCTTACCGGACCGATCCGGATGGAAAGATCGGGATCGAGTTCGACGCCACCCGGCGGCACTCGGTCGTGGGCCGGCCCGACGACCCGCAGGTCTCGAAGCTGCTCGCCTATCTGCTCTCGCGAAACGCCGAAACCGCCGGCGAGAAGTCGCGCGCGATCACGCTCGTATCCGAGAACTTCGGGCCGGGCGCCGCGGCGGCGTCGCCGGAGATCGTCCGCGCGCTCGCCGCGACCCTGAAGCGGGATCGCAATCCGGGCGTCCGGAAGAAGGCCGCGGAAGCGCTCGCCTCGTTCCGATCGACCTCCGAGATCCGCTCGGCTCTTCTGGACGCTCTCGCGAACGATCCGAACCCCGGCGTCCGGCTGATCGCGGTCGACGCGCTCGCCTCTGCGGCGAAGGAGGCGCCGGATCCGAAGACGATCGAGTCGTTGCGCGAGAAGGCGTTCGATCCCTCGGAGAACGGCTTCGTGCGCGCCCGTGCCGCGTCGGCGTTGAAGGCGATCGATTTGTGAGCGCGCGTAACCCCGGAGGCGACGGGGCGTCTCTCCTGTCGATGAACGCTCCCCGGAGTGCCGGCAGCCCGGCCGACAAGACGGACCGGGCCGTCTTGTGGCTTCTCCTGGCGCTCGGCATCGCGCTGATGCTCGCCGCCGCGGGGACGGCGCGCGGGGACGAGAAGGTGAAACGCACGGACCGGTTCTCGGCAGCCCTCCCGGCGGGCGCGACCGTCCGCATCGAGAACGTCTCGGGGGACGTGATCGCGGCGCCGGGCTCGCGGTTTTCCGCCACGGCGACGATCGTCGTGGTTGCGCCGGACCGGAAACGCGCGGAGGACGTTCTCAAGAAGGTCCGGAGCGTCCAGCGGCGCGACGGCGACGAGCTCACGGTCGAGACGCGCTGGCCGGAGAGGCGGTGGCGGTTCGAACGGATGGAAGGTCGGTCCGGACGGCGCCGGGTATCCGCGCGGTGCGAAGAGTGCCGGATCGACGCTCGATACGAGGTCACGATCCCTCCGGGAGTGACGGCCGTGCTCGAAACGGTGAACGGCGACGTGCGAGTGCGGGAGCTCGACGGGGATCTGCGCCTGAAGACGGTGAACGGGAAAGTCGAGGCCACCGGCGTCCGCCGATCCCTCGACGCGGCATCGGTAAACGGGGACGTCGTGGCGCAGGCGGTGACCGTCCCCGGGAGCGCCTCCTACGACCTCGAGACGGTGAACGGCGCCGTTCGTCTGACTCTCCCGAAGGACGCTCGGTTCGACCTCTCCGCGTCGACGATGCACGGCTCGATCGCATCGACGTTCCCGTTGCCGCGCGCGAGCGACGCCCCGCAAGAGGAGCTCCTCCGCGGGAACGCGGGCCAGGAGAAGCTCGATAAGAAGTCGGTTCGCAAGATCGTCGTGCGGCGCGCCGACGGCGACGACGAGATGGTCGTCGTCGATTTGAAGGAGCTCGAGAAGGAGCTCGAGGACTCGATGCGCGACGTCGAGGTCGAGATCCGCGAGGCGGTGCGCTCGGTCGAGGCGGCACATGGCGTGCGGCGTGGGGTGCGCGGATTCCGAGTCTTCGACCCGCGGCGTTCCTATGCCGGACGGATCGGCGAGGCTGGGGCGCGGGTGCGCCTCTCGGCGCTGAACGGCTCGATCCTGCTCCTCGCGAGCGGAAGCCGTCCGGAGGATGCGCATCCCATCGTGTCGGAGAGGCGGTCGTTCGCCGTCACCATTCCGGAGATCAGGGTCCGGGTGCCGGAGGTGAAGGTCGACGTTCCACCGATCAAGGTGCGGGTGCCGGAGGTTCGGGTTCGCGTCCCCGAGGTCGAAATGGTAGTGCCCCGGCCGGCCATTCAGGTGCGCCCGCACCCGAGGCCGCGGGTCGTCTGGGCGATCGACGCACCCGTCGAGCGCGGCGACGTCGCGGGCGACTTCCTCTCGACCAGCGGGACATCGAGCTATCGGATCGGGAACGTCTCGGGACGCGTGAAGATCCTGACGCACTCGGGCGAGATCTCGGTCGGCTCCGCTGGATCGGATGCCGACGTCAAAACGCTCGGTGGCGACATTCGGATCGGCCCGGTGAAACGCGATCTGGCAGCGCAGACCGCCGCGGGGGACGTGCGCGTGGCCGCCGTCGGCGGCTCGGCCCGCGTCGAAACTTCGGGCGGCGACATCCGGATCGAGCGCGTGAACGGCTGGCTCAAGGCCCGCACCGCCGGCGGCGACATCGTGGTTCCGCTCGCCGGAGGTGCGGTGGACGCCGAGACGGCCGGCGGCGACGTGCGGATCGCGGTCGCCGCGCGTCAGGTTCGGGAGGGAATCTCGATCGTCAGCGGCGGCGGCGACGTCACGCTGACGCTCCCGGGCGACTTCCGCGGCGACGTCGACCTGACGGTCAGGGAGACGGATCCGTCCCAGCCGGCCATCCGCTCGGAGTTCCCGGAGATCTCGATCTCACGCCGGGGGGACACCGTACAAGGCACCGGAGCCTTGAGCGGCGGCGGCGAGAAGGTGCGAGTCCAGACGAGCTCGGGGACGATCCGCCTGCGCCGCGGGCCGGCCGCGCAGAAGTGACGCCCGGAGGGCGTCATCCCGAGCGCAGCGAGGGATCTCTCGCTCGTCGCAAGAAGGAATCGAGGAAGGCCTAACGAAACTCTCCGAGCCGCGTCCAAAGAAGAGACGCAGCTCTCCTTTTCTTTCCGGCGCGACGCGAGTCGCGCCGCTTTTTTGGTGTGCCGAGCATGTCCGACAGCTTGGGGGTGAGAGTCCCCTACCCGACCTGATGGAGGTGAAGGGTTAGCGAAGCGCAAGGGCGTCGCCGTGAGGCGGGGTCTGAAGGAAGCGTGGAGCAAACGCGCGAGCCGATGGAGAAGAACCGGGTATGAGGCGTGAGCGTTGGACGAGCGGGCCAATGACCGCGAAGTCCGTATCCATCAAGGGCGCGAAGCGTAAACCCGGCGGTTGTGCGCGGAAGGCGGTTGGACTTACCTCGGGAGATCTGCGTCGTGTCCCCGATGAGGGACTGGGAGAGCCGAGAGGCTTTCCGAACTGCGGCGCAGGAGTCAGCAGAGGGCGTAGTAGATCTGCGATGTCAGACCGAAGGCCCGAACGGTGCCCCTCCCGCAGAGGGATAAATGGGAGAGGTGAGTAGGCGGCGTTTTCTCGTGAGCGGTGAGCGGCAGAAGAACCAGCTGGAGCTGGCCTTTGGCGGAGGAGGACGGGGTGAAGCCTCGAAGACATTCGCAGAGGGACCGAACCGCTCAACGACGGAGCGTGGGACCGAAAGCCCGGGCGTCAGCTGAGAGGTTGACGTCGTAACCAGCCGAACCGCCGTGTACGGACCCGTACGCACGGTGGTGTGGGAGGGGAGGAGCCGCAAGGCTCCCCCCTATCCCGATTGTGCCGAGAATGTTGGAGCGTCTGGCGTGAGAGCCTCGTACTGGCTCTTATGGGGAGGCGAAGGGACAGCGAAGCGCAAGTTTGGGATGAACACTGTAAGAGCGGGAGATCTTCGTCGCGACACCTTCGAGTGACTCGGGCACGAAACCACCTATCCTAGTTCGAATGACGTTTGACCGGCCTGGCAGCGTCCTCCAGAGTCGTCAGCACCCGGTATTCTCTCTGAAGGACAGCGTCTCCATACGCTTCCTTCGTGATGAACTCGAAGTTGACCTCCTGAAACTTGGCTGAAGGTGGGAG
>DASWIB010000163.1:0-8312 GCA_036397915.1 Thermoanaerobaculia bacterium
AGGCGTCGCCTCGACCGCGTTCCTCAGCAGGTTGACGAGCGCACGGCGCAGGAGAACTTCGGAGCCCGAGATGACGGGAAACGAGCCGCTTCGGTCGACGAAAACGTCCGGGAAGGCCGCTTCGGTCTCGGCGGCCGCCGCTTCGGCGACGGTGGAGAGATCGACCGGCTCGGGCGCGAATGCCTCCGGCCGCGCGAAGAGCAGGAAGTCGCTCGTCACGCGGCTCATCTCGTCCGCCTCCCGCCGAATGGCGCGCAGATGCTCGGCCGCGCGGTCGGGCGACCGCAGGGCGAGCTCGGCGAATCCGTCGATCGCGGCTGCGGCGTTGCGGAACTCGTGCGCCGCGCCCGCGGAGACCTGACCGAGGTCCGAAAGGTGCCGTGTCAACGCGATGCGGGCCTCGAGCCGGCGCATCTCGGTCAGATCGGTGAAAAGCGCGAGGACGCCGAGGAAGCGCCCGTCCGCCCCCTGGGCCGGAGTCACCGTGACCCCGAATGAGCGCGGCTCCTGGCCGACCGTCCAGTGGATCTCACGACGACTGACCGGGTCGCGTTCGCGCAGCACCTCGCCGAGGAGCGCGCAGAAGTCCGGCATCGCCCCGAGCGCGGCATCGAAGCGCTGTCCGTGCGCGTCGCCGAACACCTGCAGGATCTCGCGCCCCGCGTCGTTCAATTCCACGATCCGCCCCTTCGGGTCCACCGACAGGAGGCCCGTCGGCAGGTTTCGTGAGAGGAGGCGCGCGGCCGTCTCGAGGTCGTCGGCCCGGGCCTGGAGCTCCCGCTCCTTTTCCTTGAGAGCGGTGATCGTCGCTTCGAACCGGCCGAGCAGGAACTCGCGCTCGTCGCCGGGCTCCCCCGGGCCGCCGGCCGAAGGCGCGGCCGCCGGCGCGCGGTCCGCCGCCGCGAGCAGACGATCGTACGGCGAGAGCAGGGAGCGCAGGTAGAAGCCGGCGAGGACGACGAGGGCCGCGCCGGCGATCGGCACCACGAGCGTGAGCGAGCGAGCGAGCGAGCGGAGCACCGCCCCCGGGCCGGGATCGAGCGCGATCGAGACGTACCCGCGCGGCGCGGCGGCCGTCGCGAGGAGGAGCGTCGGGTTGCGGCGCCAGGCGAACGCGACCTGCCCGGGACGAGGCGCCGCCGTCGGCAGCGATTCCGGAGCGTCGATCTCCGGACCGAAGCTCCGGGCCCGCCGCCCCTGCCGGTCATACGCGGCGGCGTAGAGAACGTCCCGTTCGAGCGCGGCGCGGTTGAGCGCGACGGCCACCGCCTCTTCCGACTGATCCTCCGAGAGCGGAAGGCGGCGGAGGATCACCGCCGCGTGGCGCTCGATCGCGTCGTTGCCCCAGTCCACCGCACGGCGAAACAGAAGGAGCGTCAGGAGATTCAAGAGGAGGATGAGCAGGAGCGCGACCCAGAGGAAGAGGCGCGACTCGCGGCGAAAGGTCTGGGGGATGCGCCCGTTCATCCGACCGGCTCCTGGCCCCCCACCCGAGGACGGATTCCCGAGAACTCGCGGACCAGCCAAAACACGATGCAGAGCCAGATCAGGTGACCCATGAACTGGCCGCTGCCCGGAACCCCGAGGTGGGAGCCGAGCGTCCAGAGGATTCCCGAAATCGTGCAGAGGAAGTAGCCTGCTCCTGACCGAACCGCCCCGAGTGTGAGAGGCCAAACCAGGTATTGGGTTCCGAAACCCGGGGCGAAGGCGAGGAGAACGAGGAAGAGGATCAGGCAAGCGCGAACCAGGTCCGATTCATCTTTCAATCGCCAGGCGGCGACCAGTCCGGCGGCCAGCCCGAGCAGGGCGACCGGTGCACCCCAACGGGAGTTGTAGAGAATCCACTCCGAAAATCCATAGGATCGAGGAACCGCGCGGTAGAAGAGAACATTGTCGCGAATCGCCCGCCATTGGCGCGCGAACGGAAGGAAAGCCGCTGCCGTGACGATGTACGGAGCGAGCAAGAGCCCGCGGCGCGGCACCCTTCGAAGCCAGAGAAGTGGATGAAGCGCGGTCACCTGCTTGATCAGGATTGAGGCGGTCAGGAAACCGACGGCGAGCAGCGCGGCAGCTCGTCCGGTCGTGGGGCGCCGCTCGCTCGCCAGGATGGCGATGAGCAGGAAAAGCACGCTCACGTTGTCGAACTGCCCCTGGACCGCAGTCACCCAGATGGATACGGGGTTCGCGAGAAACAAACCCGCAACCTTCCAGCGGTCGATGGAACGGCACCGGGCGAGCCGCATCAGAACGACAACTGTCGCGACGTCGATGACGCCGAGAAAGGAGCGGACCACTCCATCAAAAGACATTTTTCCGGCGCCCGCGATGAGATCCAACGCTCGAATCGCCCCCGCCCAGACCGGAGGGTAGTTGTACCGCCGGGTCTCGTAGAGCGGCCTGCCGTTCGCGACGGTTTCCGCGACGATCGAATAGGACTCCAAGTCCACGCTCGCGGGGGCGTACCAGGGAAGAAAGAGCCGCGCCGTAAGCCCGCAGGCGACCAGGAAGCCGAATCCTGCAACCCGGGCCGGCCCGCGCAGGTTCGGCATCCCTCAGCGCCCGAAGGATCTGTAGAGTGCGGTCAGAGGCGGCGTCCAGAACAGCGCAGCGACGGCTCCGAGCGCGAGGAAGACTCCGAAGGGAAGCGCCGTCTTCAGAGATCCCCGTCTCGCGATGACGAGCACGAGTCCGACGAGGCTGCCCGTGACCGACGCGAGGAGAACCGACACCACGACGCCCGACACGCCGAGAAGCGCGCCGATCATGCCGAGCATCTTGACGTCGCCCAGGCCCATCCCCTCGACGTTCTTCCACTTCTCGTAGAGAAAGGCGACGAGCCAGAGGCCCCCCGCGCCGAGCGCGGCGCCCGCGGCCGAGGAGAGCGGAGTGCGGACCCGTGAGAAGAAGGAGAGCGCGACCCCGACGACGATTCCCGTCAGGGTAATGCGGTCCGGAAGGATGCGGAAATCGGCATCGATCGCGAGGAGGGCAAGACAGGCGGAGCAGAGGAACGCTCCCGAGGCAAAGTCCGCCCAGCCCGGCGCGCGAAGGTAGACCGCTACCCAGAGGACGGCGTTCGCGAGCTCGATCAGCGGGTAGCGTACGGCGATCGGAGCGCGGCAGGCACGGCACCGGCCGCGAAGCAGGAGCCAGGAGAAGACCGGCACGTTGTCGTAGGCGTGGATCGGCGCGCCGCAGGCGGGGCAGTGCGAGCCGGGGAAGACGACCGACTCGCCGCGCGGGAGCCGGTGGATCACGACGTTGACGAAGCTCCCCGCCACGAGCCCGAAGAGAAAGACGACGATTCCGCCTGCCGGACCGAACTCGAGAAAAAGAGCGCTCACCGCCGCCCTACCGGAACCGGCTCTCCCTGATAAACGAGGAACAGGACGGTCAACAGCGCCACGAGTGAGATCCCAGCGCCGATCAGAAAAGACAGCGGCCGGTATCGGAAGGTCACGCGATGGGACCCCGCGGGCAGAGCGACGGCGCGGAAGAGCCCGTCGGCCCGGAGCATCTCGAGCCGGCGCCCGCCTTCCTCCGCGAACCACCCGGGATAGAACAGGTCGGTCACGACGAGCAACCCCGCCGAGTTCGTGGTGATCTCGGCGACGACACGCTCCGGCTGGTCCTCGGCGAGTCGCGCGACGAGGATCGGCGGGCGGTGACCCACGGGAGGTCGCGGAGAAGGATCCCGATCGAGGAGAACCTCCCGCGCGACGTCGACCTCCCCCGCGGCCGCTCGGTGCCAGGCCCGAAGTGCGTCTGCCTCGACGCGATAACTTCGCACGAAGGAGAGGCGCGGCCGGTACGGCGCGAGTGGCGCGCGGAAGAAGTCTCCAACCTTGCGCGACGGGAGGGAACCGGGACGAAACGGACTCCAGAGGATCCGCGCACTCGCCGGACCCGCCGCGCGGACCGGGTCGGCCGAGGAATCAGTCGAGTCCATGATCGCGCGCGCGCCGGCGGTTGGAAGCGCCGCTGAAGTCCGCACGGCCGCCACGCCGAAGAGGAGGTTCGTGTAGCCCGCGAGCGCCTCGCGTTGGCGCTCGAGTGTGGCCGCGTCGAAGCTCGCGTCGCGCACCACCCAGGGCAGAAGAGCCTGCGGCGGCGGGGTGAGCACGCGTCCGGCCAGATTATCGATTGCATCGAGCGTCGCGGGACGGCGGCGGATCTCGGCCTCGGGGGCGAACGTGAAGAGCGGGCGGTTCGCGATGCCGTAGGAGACGAGGAGCGCGAGAGCGGCGAACCCCGCCAGGAATCCGCCCGCGGCCTCGCGGCGGCCCGCGCCGAGCGCGAGGGCGACCGCCGGAAAGAAGCCGATTGCGACCGAGGCGCGAAGCTCGGGCGAAGACGGCGCGGCGAGCGTCAGGAGGAGCGCGGCGGCGGCGAATGCGGGAAACGCGACCCGGAGGATCCGACTCCCCGCGCGGAAGCGGAGCGTGTCGAGGCCGAGCCCGCCGAGCGCCGCCAGCGCGAACACCGAGGCCGCGAGACCCTTCTCGGGGTAACGCAGCCGGTCGAGAGGCGGAATTGACCGCAGCCAGGAGCCTGGCGGCCCGGCCGCCGCCACCAGCACGCCGCCGATGGCGATCGCCGCGAAAAGGATCGCGAGCGCCCGCCGCTCCCGCTCGAAAAACGCCGCGGCGGCGACGGCGAGCGCGAGCGGTCCAACGAAGAGCGAGGGGAGCCAGTAGGTGCGCACGGCGCTCGGCGGGCGGAGGAAGGCGGCGGCGAGGGCGGGGATCGGGATTGCGCCCGGCTCGCGCTCCGCCGCCGGCAGCGGGCCGCGCCGGTCGGAGTTGATCACGAGCTCGCCCATGGGAACGACCACCCACGCCGCGAGCGCGAGGCCGAGGAAGATTCCGCCGGCCGCCCGGCGGAAAGACCTCGGGCGCGAATCGAGCCACGGCTTCTCCGGATGACGACGCGGCAGGAGAGACAGCGCGAGAGCGATGACCAGAGTCAGTCCCGAGATCTCGGGGCTGCCCGCCATCGCCTGGAGCCCGAAGAGGAGTGAAAGACCGAGGAGCGCCCCCCGCGATTTCACTCCCGATCGCGCGACCGCGGCGATTCCCGGCAGGTACGCCCACGCGCCGAAATGGTTCCAGAAGGTGGAAAGCGAGGCGGCGAAGCCGGAGGCGGCGAAGACGGCGCTGCCAAAGAGCGCTGCCGACTCCGAGGCGCCCTCCTGCGCCAGGAACCGGCGCATGCCCCACGCCGCGAGCGCGAAGTGCACGAGGAGGAACAGGATCGCCGCGGCCGCGGGAGACGGCAGGAGGAAGAAGAGCGTGGGTGGGTAGAAAACGCCGGCCTGACCGTTCGCGAGCCAGGGCTCCCCCGCTCCCGAGAGCGGGTTCCACAGCGGGATCTCGCCCGAGCGCAGCCGGTCCGCCGTGTAGAGCTTCAGCGGATAGAAGAAGTCGCCCTGGTCGCGGAAAGACGGCGCCAGGCGGCGCGCCAGAGCCGGACCCAGCCAGAAGAGCGGGGGAACGAGCGCCGCGGCCGCGAGGACTCCAGCAAGCCGTCGGCGCAGCGGCACGAAGGAATTGTAAACGGAGACGCGTTGTCGGGAGCGGGTGCCACGCCTTCTGTGCGGCGCGAGTGACGGTCTAGAATGCGAAAGAACCCTTGAAGATCACCGCTCCCGGACCCCGCGGCCGTCGCCGGGTGCTTCTCGTCGCGTTCGCCACCTTCTTCGGATCCTTCCTGATTCGCATCGCGAACTTCGAAACGGCGTTCGTGGGAGGAGTCCCTCAGCTGTCGCCCTTCGACGAGATGTACCACGCGAAACGAATCGTCTACTCGAACCAGCACGTCTTCCGCGTGCTGAACTTCGACGAGAGCCGAGGAGCACGGGGATCCTTCTGCCCCTGGCCTCCGCTGTACGACATGGCGGCGGGCGCCGTGACCCGGCTACTCGGTGGGAAGAATCCCTCCGACATCGTCGCGCGCGCGAGCTGGCTTCCTCCCGTGATTTCTTCGCTCGCCGCGGCCCTGGTTGCGGCATGGGTCTCGAGCCGATTCGGACGCTCCACCGGCATCCTCGCCGGAGTGGGGATCGCTCTTTCGACGCAGTTCATCGATCGGTCCCGTCTCGGCGCGATCGATCACCATTTCCTCGAGTTCCCTCTCGTGCTCGGCTTCATCGCGGCAACGGTGGTCACGGCTGATGCGAGGAGCTCACGGGAGGCGATCCGGGCCGGGGGACTTCTCGCTCTCGCTCTGACGGTCGCTCTCCTCGTCCAGACGGCCCTTCTCCTGGCCGCCGGAATCGTGGCCGCGACGATCCTTCTGCTCGAGCGCCACCGCGCTGTCGCCCGACTGGCCGCTGCGTCCGGGTTTTTCCTTGCCGCCGTGATCGTCTGGTTCTACCGCTCGCAACAGCCGGCGGGCTATCCCGACAACGAGTGGTACCTGGGAATGCCTCATGCGGCCGCTCTCGGAGCCGCGGCCGCCGCTTGCGTCGCCCAGTTCTGGCTGCTCGCCCGTGCCGTTCCCGTCGTCCGGTCGGCCCTGCTCGCGATCGTCATCGGAGTGGCTGTGCTGGCCGCGGTTCCCAATGCCCCGGAAGCTCTCCTCCGCGGTTCGCAGTTTCTCGGTGGAGACCCATGGCTGCAGTCGATCTCGGAATTCCAGCCTCTCTTCCGGCCCGACGGCATCTGGTGGGCAGACCTCAGTCTGATCGGAGGCGGCTTTTTTCTCACGGCCGCCGCAACCACCGCACGCAGCTGGCGGCGCGGTCGGCGCGTCCTCTTTCTTCCCTTTGCTCTTGGATACTCGCTCGCTGCAATCTCTTCGACCCGCTTTCTCTCGGTTGCCGGGCCGCTGTGCGCGATCTCCGGCGCGATCGCGATCGCGGATCTTCGGAAAAAAAGAGGGGCGTTGCTTTGCGGGGCGGCCGTCGTCGTGCTCCTCGCCCCATCAATGCTTCTCAGCGCCGGCCGCGTGATTCATCCGGCCCCCGCCATCGACAGCGAAATGGTCCCTTTCGTCCGCGCGGCGGGCTTCTTGAGAAGCCAGACTTCCCCCGGACGGATCCTCGGTCCCTGGTCCTGGGGACATCTTTTCAACGTCGTCGGCGGGAAGGGCGTCCTGCTCGACAACTTCGGCGGCGTGGGCGGACGAACCGAGTTCGAGAACGGAACGGGAATCATCCTCTCCCCCCGGGAGAAGGCGGTCGCCGACTACTGCGCGGCGAATGGTGTCCGCTTCATCGTGCTCGATGACCCGCTGCCCTACTACGCCGCTCGCGCCGAGATGAGCGGGCTTCCGCGCGGAGCCTTCGAGAGGCCTCCGGTTGCCCCGCGTTCGGATCCCGAGCCCTCACGCCTGATGAGATCCACGTTCTGGTGGCGCGCTTACTTCGAGGGCGGAAGAGAACGGCCCGGCGGCGCCCCTGCGGGCGCCGCATTCCAGAGGTTCCGCCTGATCCGAGTCGAGACCGCTCCGGAGCGCTCGGAGATCCGCTCCGCGGTCCAGATCTGGGAGCTCCTCCCCGCGAGCTTTCGCCTCCAAAACAAAACGGCCCCGATCGCTCGGGACCGTTTTCGTCTCGGAAACGAGAAAGGCCAGGGGGTTCGGGGGACCGCAAGGTCCCCCGCTGAGACTAGTTCTGGGCGCCTTCCGGGAAATTGATGAATCCGCCGTCCGAGTAAACGATGTCATCGTTGAAGTTCGTCGTCGTGATGCAGGTAAAGGCCGTTTGCGCGCCTTCGCGCCCCAATGAGCGGAAGCCGTACTGCTGGTTGTTGGCGGTCGTGTTGTACAGGAACGCATTGCGCCAGCCGTCCAACCGCACCGGGTTGGCGATGTAGGTCGGCGCAAGCACCGACAGCCCGGTGACCGGATCCATTGCCGTCGTAATGCCGGTGAACTTACCTGCGCAGTCGGCCGCAGGGTAAAAGTTGTTGTCGACCGCGTACGCCTCGACAGCGGTCGCCATGGTGCGGATGTCGGACATGGACCTCTTCTGCTTGCCGCGCTGCACGGCGTTCAAGAGGTTCGGAATGGCGATGGCCGCCAGGATGCCGATGATCGCGATGACGATCAGCAGCTCGATCAAGGTAAAACCAGACTCGCGCTTCTTCATCTTTCCTCCTAGTTCAGGTTCCGGATTCGACTTCCTTCCCTTTTCGACTCGGCTTCGAGCGAAATTCGAACATTTTGGACGCAAGGCGGAGGCCAGCTTTTGCACGAAATAAGTCTTTTGGAATCAGTTTCTACGACTTTAGTATAAGGGAACGTTTTGTCAGTTTTCAAGCGGCCGGGGTGACAATCCTCTCAATTCCCGAGATTCAGGGCAAACTCCT